>CALUHX010000003.1 GCA_944320555.1 uncultured Butyricimonas sp.
TTTAGTCGCTTTCATTCCATTAGAAAAGCTGCACCAGCGGACTTAACAGATTTTAGTACATTTATCACCACACAGAGTTTTTGAATGTTTGAATTATTTCAATAATAGCGAATTGCAATTATTCATCTGTGATAATTATATACATCTCAAAAATTACACAAAAGCTTTACAGCATTCAAAAATAGCTTCCGCTATGGTCCCTGCAAGATTTTATCCCTTATATTATCAATTTATAATAGCACAAGAAATGCAAGACACATCGCAATCTATTAGAATTGCCAAGCAGATACTTGATAAGCATGAGAAAGTTAATAACGTTTCAATTAAAATGTTGAAAATACAAATGAGGCGTTATGTACAGAGTATTGAATAACAATTAAGCATTAATCTGTTTGACTATTTTTTTCTATTGTGTTAATAAGTAAAAGAGAATAGTGTTGAAACTCTTTTTTTACCTTCTTCGCTTTTCAGAAAGATTCTTTTGACTCGAGTAAAAAGTAATGTTTTGTGTAGACAACTAATTTGTCTTTTATGTCATGAAAGAAAAGGAGATAGCTATCTGAGGAGTAAAAATGAGTAAGAAAATTTGTTTTGATATAGTTCTCTCTTTTTTAATTCATATCAAAAAATCAAATTAACATGAAACAACAACCACTCAGAAATTACCTGCAATTCACGCAGAACACCCTCGTGCGCGTCACGGGGCGCAATCCCCTCGCCTTCACTGTAAACGGTTGCGAGGACATCCACCAATTCCGCCAGCGGCTGCTCGACCTCCAGTTCGATTTCGCCGCCGCCGCGCGGCCCCTCCTCGACCCCGGCAGGGAAGACCCCGCCGCCCTCCGATGCCTCCGACTCCAACTGCAAGCCTTGAAACCTTTCTTCCGCTTCGACGAGGAGGGCCGGCCTTCCCGACCCGCCATCGCCGTCGAGGAGAGGGGGAAAAAAGACGGCGGTCCACGCCGCTCCCCTCCGCCGGGCGCTCGCCCCCTTCGTCGCCGCCCAGTGGGAATCCGTCGCCTTCCTCCTCACCCTCCTCGGGAGGGACGACCCCGGCGACGCTTTCCCATTCCGTTACGCTGGTCCGCGCGCCGAGCTGCTCCAGTTCCTCCACGCCTTCATCCTCTGCGGCAAAATCGTCCCAACGGCCCCGCACGCTCACCCCAACGACTGCTACCGCCACCTCCTCGCCCTCTTCCACCTCCCCGTCCCCGACAACCTCTCCGACGCCCTCGCCAAAGCCCTCTCCCGCGTCAACCCCGCCCGCCCCATCGAGTCCCTCCTCGACGACTACCGCCGCCTCCACCCCGACGCCACGCGCTGACCCCTCACCACTCTCCAACCTTGCGGACACATAAAAGGCCCGCAAGGCCTCTCCAATCCACGTCCGCAATCCGCGACGCTCACAAGCCCCACAAACCCAATCCGCCGACAAACCTTATTCCCTGAAAAAATCCCCGATATCCCTCTGGGACAACTCCCCGCTCGCAATCACATTCCCCCTCACCCTCTCCAAATCCTCCCCCGTCAAAAAAGCCCTCACCGCACACTCCTCCCCCTCGAACACCGCCCTCCTTATCTTCAGCGGCCGCGCGCAATTGACATAAGAATCATAATTCAAAAACGAATACGTCTCATGCAGAATCGTTATCTGCCGTTTCTACAGCCGCAGCCTCCGCTGAATGAACGGGTTGACTTGGGAATTGATAAGCGCCGAACAAACAAAAACCTCGTCAGCAGAAACTCCCGCCACGATATAAAATTTATCGTGGTCCACCCCCGGCATCGGGCCATGAAGCACGGCTCCCGCCTTAATCTCATCGCGACGGGCCATAAGCGAAATTCATAAACCGGGCGGTATCCGCCACAAAACAAAACCATCCTCCCCTCCTCCCTCCGGAACCTTTTCCTTCCCCACCCCCTATAAAAAGGCGAACTTCATTCGACGAGGGAATGAAGTTCTACACGGTTTTTATAGTGCAATGTGTAGCGACGAGGGCATACACCGGCACTTTTCTTGTGGACAAAGATACACTTAATTCTGTCTTTCTCCAAATCTCTCAGAACTTTTTTTTATTCCCAAAACAACTTCCGCACTCCCGCAAATTTCTTTTCCGCCTCCTTGATAGCCAATTCAATATTTTCTCGCATTTCTTTTTCTCTTGTTTTAGAGACTCTCTGTAAGAAAAAAGCGACCACTTCAACAACAGACCACAAATTATAATTGTTCTCCCTCGGAACAGTAAACGCCGGCCCTTTTTTCACGCCCTTCCGCAATTTCAAGTCAAACAACACATTCCCATGAGCGCACAAATTGCGAATCACCCTTATCGTTTCCAGATAATTTTCAAAAACAACGGTCTTGTTCACTCCGAAACACCTACTAATCAACAATCTGTCATCAACCGACTTCAAATTTTGGTAAAGCATGCACACCTCTCCCAGCGACATATATTCTATCGTTTTCCAAGCAGGCGCAAACTTGTCGTTGATATATTTCTTGTGATGCCGCATGATCACTTCCTTTTTAGAAATCAAGCCGTAAACATCTTTCTCAAAGCTTCTGACATAATCCTCTTTCATCACATTCCTGTCGACAAACCACGTGGGGGATTCCTTATACCGATTGGATATGTGGTAAATAATCGTCGTCCGCAAAGCGATTTCTATCCGAGTGAGATAACGGATTAAAATGTGTCGCAAATCGAAATCCAAATAATACAAGGCCACCGCGTCACCAAACCGTGTTCCCGCCTTGTAGCGATGCTTCCGATTGTGCAGATTGGGATACCCTATCTCAAAAGGGAACAAGTAGAACCCCAACCGGTAATATCCGATGTCCAACAGGATTTCCTTTGCTTTCTCCTCGTCGTCAATAATCACGCCCCGTTCCCTTAATTTGGCGATTTGCTCGACCACCGATGTCGCTGTCTTGATTTCCATTTTAATCCATTCATCAAATTGCGTTTTGCAAATATAAGCAAAAAATCCCTTCAAGCAAACGGCAGCCAAGCAAAAGGCGGCGCATGGAAAAAAGCGCGGGGTGTGTTTACTCCAAAGCGGTGCGCCCGTGCGTTCCGCTCACTCCCAAGAAGCTTTCTCCGCGAAAGGAGGACCACTGAGGCGGAACGGCCTCCCCGACGACGGAAGGACAAGCAAGAATCTCGGAGAAAATTCCCGTTCCGAAACAGGCAATACCCTATCGCACAACAAGAAACACTCAAAAGGCACCCTACCCCTTTTTATTGTCACGAAAGGTTAAACAATCTTTCACCGTCCCCGCAAAACGGGCGGAGCGCAAGGCGCGAAGGCTTTCCCAAGGCCGCCGCAAGGGGGGTATGCCAAAAATCCCGAACCGCCGCCTTACCTTTGGAACATCAACAAGAAACAAAACATGGAACAACACACAAACTCGAACATCATGGAGACAAACACTCGCCGCGTCCGCGCCAGACCTCCGCCGTGGTTCCGCCAGACATCCCGGGCATTTGCGGGGCATTTGCCGAGAATCACCGGAGTTTCCCGACTCGGGAAAAACACCCCGAAGCCTCCGGAAAAACTCCGGAAACCCGGCCCATCCCCGACGAGGACACGGGGAAAAAGAGCACGAGACACCATAAAAATCAAATTCACAAAAAACACAAAAACCATGAACAGAAAAACAAGACATCTCACTGTGGAGACCTTACCCAGAAGAGCGGGAGACTACATCATCTACAACCGGCTGGGCACCCCCTGCCTCCGCCGCCTGCCCAAGAATTTCCACCCGGAAAGCCACTTCACGGAGGCGCACCGCGTCAACCAAGACCGCATCCGCTATCTCGTGTCGCTTTACCAGGCGCTGGAGGGGACAAAGGCAAGGGAATCCTGGCGCGACGCGCCGAAGCAAGCGGGACAGACGGGCTACAACGCCTTCGTCAGCCGCAACTACGCCGCCTTCAACGCGAAAGAGGCCGTGGCCGACCACGCCCGGCTGACGCTGAGCGACGGAAGGCTGCGCCATCCGCTCGGCCTCGGGGCCAGAGTCCGCGGCGAGCGGGAAATCGCGTTCGAATGGGAGACGCAGGACGACCAGCTGCTGGGAGCCCAAAGCGACCGCCCGCGGGTCATCCTCATGCCGGACGACGGCTCCTACGGCATCATCGCCCGGGAGTCGCTCGAGGCCAAACGGAAAGACGGGCGGGTCGTCGTGACGCTATCCCCGGAGGAGGGCCGCCCCCCGTTCGCCTACCTCTACTGGGAGTCGCGGGACGGACGGCGCTTCTCCCCCACGCAATTCCTACTCATAGCATGGGACGGAGGAGGGGAACCGTAAATTTCAGGCGGGGAAGCCGCCGTTCCCGAGAAAAGGGACGGTGTCGAAACGCCGTCTCCATACCCCCACCCCCTTTCGGGGCATTCCCCCCGCTTTGGGGAGGGAGTTGAACGGCGCCGCCGTCCAGGCATCCAACCACTCCCCCAAAACAAGGGAGGCGGCCGCGAAGCTGACGGAGGGGCATGATTGGCCATTCCGACACGGCTCCTTCCCCGCAGGCGGCCGGCGACGGGAAATCACACGCGGCTGAGGATGTCCTCGAGGCTCTGGAAATGGTTCTGGTAGTCCTCGGCGCTGCGGCGGATGACCTCGTAGGCCTCCTCCTTGTTGTAGACGTGGGTGATTTCCGTGTGGCGTTCCTCGCCGGGGAGGTCCTTGTAGGTGAGGAAATAGTGGCGCAGGCGGTCGACCACGATGTGCGGCAGCTCGGAGATGTCGTTGTAGATGCTGTACGTGGCGTCGTGCTTGAGGACGGCAATGATTTTATCGTCGGCCTCGTCGCGGTCCAGCATGCGGAAGCCGCCGAGGGGGCGCACGTCGGCGATGATGTCGCCGTGGGAGATGGTCTTCTCCGTGAGCACGCAGATGTCGAGGGGGTCGCCGTCGCCGTGTATGTCGGTGCGCCCGGTCTGCTGCATGCAGTACTCCGCCACGCGGTCGCCGCAATAGGTCTGCGGCAGGAAGCCGTAAAGGGCGGGGACGACGTTGGAGTATTTTTGCGGGCGGTCAATCTTGATGTAGCCGCTCACCTTGTCGAGCTCGTATTTCACGGTGTCCGTGGGCACCATCTCGATGAAAGCCGTGACCACCGCCGGGAAGTCGGGGCCGATGTCCAGCCCGTGCCAGGGGTGCGACTTGTAGCGCAGTCCCATCAGCCGAGCGATAGGGTCGTTAATTTTGTTTCCCATAGTTTTAGCAATTTAAGTTCATATTCCGTTTATTGTCCGAGGGCGTCGTCCCCGTCTCCGGAGAGGCCGAGGCGGCGCTCGATTTCCTCTATCAGGATGTGGATGACCTTGATGTGAATCTCCTGCACCCGGTCGGAGTGGCCCCGCCAGGGGACGAGGACGTTCACGTCGCAGAGGCCGTTCATCTTTCCGCCGTCTTTTCCCGTGAGGCCGACAACCTTCATGCCGCGGCTCCGGGCCGCCTCCACGGCCAGAAGGACGTTGGGGGAGTTGCCGGAGGTGCTGATGGCCAGCAGGGCGTCGCCCGGCCTGCCGAGGGCCTCCACGTGGCGGGAGAACACGCGGTCGAAGCCGAAGTCGTTGCCCACGCACGTGAGGTGGGTGGGGTCGGAGACGGCGATGGCGGGAAGCGCGGGGCGGTCCTCCCGGAAACGCCCGGTCAGCTCCTCGGCGAAGTGCATGGCGTCGGCCATGGAACCGCCGTTGCCGCAGCTCATCACCTTGCCCCCCGCGCGCAACACGCCGACGAGCAGCTCCGCCGCGGCGTCGACGGCGGCCATGTTCCGCCCGTCCCCGACGAAGTCGGAGAGCAGGCGGCGGGCGTCCTCGAAACTCTTTCTGATATTGTCTATGCTCATGTTTCCTATCCGTTTATTTCCTCCATTCGACAATCCTTCCCCTCTCCTTGTTCAACATTTCGGGAGGGACGACCTGCCGGATTTCGGCACAAAGTAATTCAATCAATTTCTGTTTCGTGTAGTGACGGGAGTAGATGACGCTGACCTCGCGCAAGGGATGGTAGGAGGTGAAGGCGCGCACCTGCCGCCGTTTCTCCTCGCCCATGTAGAGCAAGGCCAGCTCCGGTATCAAGGTGAATCCGCCCTCGCGGTCGACAATCTTCATGAGAGTGTCCAGCGAGTTGCTTTCGAACGCGAAAGGCAGGACTCCGTGGTGCCCGGAGCGCGTCTCGCAAAGATTAATCACCTGGTCGCGGAAGCAATGGCCGTCGCCCAGCATCCACATCTCGGGGGTGGCGATGTCCGACGGCTCCAGGGCGGGTTTGGCCAACAACTCGTGGCCGGGATGGGCGTACACCATCATCTGCTCGTAGAACACCGGACGCTCGATGATTTTGTCGTCGCGGAAGGGAGTCACGAACACTCCGGCATCGAGCGTGTCGCATTTCAGCCTCCGGATGATTTCCTCCGAGACAAGCTCCTCCACTTCCACGTTCACGGCGGGGTATTTGCGGATGTAATCGCCGATGAACATGGGCAGGAGGTAAGGGGCCAGGGTGGGGATGATTCCGATTTTCAACGAGCCCGCCACCTCCTCCCTGTCCTCGTTAATCATCTCCTGAAGGCGCCGGGTGGCCGCCACGGCGAGCCGCGCCTGCCCGATGAGGCGGGCGCCGATGTCGGTGGGGACCACCGGCTGCCGGCTGCGGTCGAAGATAAGCACGCCCAAGTCCTCCTCCAGCTTTTTGATTTGCATGCTCAAGGTCGGCTGGGTGACAAAGCATTTCTCGGCGGCCATCGCGAAATGGCGGCACTCGTCGACGGCGATGATGTATTCCAATTGAGTCAGGGTAACCATATCTTCAACAAGCAATTTTTATCCCATCGCAAACTTACTATTTTTTGGACAAAAATCGCGCGCTTCGCCCCTTTAATCAAAAAAGTCTTTCATTTTCGAGAAAATGCTTTTCTTTTCGGAGCCTCCCGGCCGGAATCCCTCGCTCTCTTTCATTTTTTCCACCAGTTTTTTGTCGTCCTTGGAAAGGGTCTTCGGAATCCAGACGCTCACCTTGACCAGCAAGTCGCCCTTGCCGTAGCCGTTTATGTCCGGCAGACCCTTGCCCCGCAGGCGGAGGATTTTGCCCGGCTGGGTGCCCGGCTCTATTTTCACCTTCGCCTTGCCCTCGATGGTGGGGATTTCGACGGTTTCCCCGAGGACGGCCTCCGGGAAGCTCACAAAGACGTTGTAGAGAAGGTCGTTGCCGTCGCGAATCAAATCCGGATGCACCTCTTCCTCTATCAAGACAATCAAATCGCCGTTCACGCCCCCGCGCCGGGCCGCGTTGCCTTTGCCGGAAAGCGAGAGTTGCATGCCGTCGGCCACGCCCGCGGGGATGTTCAGCGTAATCACTTCCTCGGACAAGAGGACACCCTCGCCGCCGCAATGGGGGCATTTGTCGTTTATTATCCGTCCCTCGCCGCCGCAGGTGGGGCAGGTGGAGGTGGTCTGCATGGCGCCGAGGATGGTGTTCTGGACACGGGTCACCTGGCCGGTGCCCTTGCAGGTGGAACAGGTGGAGTAAGACTTGCCGTCCTTGGCTCCCGTGCCGTTGCAATGCTGACACGCGACGTATTTCTTCACTTTGATTTTTTTCTCCACGCCCGCGGCAATCTCCTCCAGGTTCAATTTCACCTTCACCCGCAGGTTGGAGCCGCGGTTGACCCGCCGGGCGGAACGTCCGCCACCGCCGAAGCCACCGAATCCGCCAAAACTGCCGAAGATGTCGCCGAAGTGGGCAAAGATGTCGTCCATGCTCATGCCGCCACCGCCGAAGCCTCCGGCCCCGCCACCGACTCCGGCGTGCCCGAACTGGTCATAGCGGCGTCTTTTCTCCTCGTTGCTCAGCACATCGTAGGCCTCGGCGGCCTCCTTGAACTTTTCCTCCGCTTCCTTGTCGCCCGGGTTTCTGTCCGGATGGTATTTCAAGGCTAATTTCCTGTACGCTTTCTTGATTTCGGCGGCGTCGGCGTTTTTGGCCACCCCTAACACTTCGTAGTAATCTCGTTTTTCCATCGCGTTCTTGTAGATTTATTGACGCCTGCCCTTATTCCCCCACCACGACTTTGGCAAAGCGTATCACTTTGTCATTCAAATAATATCCTTTTTGGACACAATCTATCACTTTCCCTTTCAACTCGGGAGCCGGTGCCGGAATCAGCGTCACGGCCTCGTGGAGGTCGGTGTCGAAATCCGCTCCCGCGGTGGGGATTTCCTTCACGCCGTTTTGAGCCAGGAACTCCTTGAAATTGGCGTAAATCAAATCCACGCCCGCCTTCAAGGCAGCCACGTCCGTGGCGGTGTCCATGCTTTGCAGGGCCCGCTCGAAATTGTCCACGACGGGCAGCACGTTGAGGAGCACTTGCTCGCCGGCGGATTTCGTCAGTTCCATCTTCTCTTTCAGGGTGCGCTTCCGGTAATTGTCGAACTCGGCGGAGAGGCGCAGGTACTTGTCGTTCATCTCCGCCAGTTTGCGGCCCATTTCCTCCACTTTTTCTTCCTCTTTGGAAAGCGTTTGCCCGCCTTGGGTCTCACTCGTCTTGTTCTCGTCTCCGGATGTCTTCACTTCCTTTTCCTCCTTCGCCTCCTTTTCAGGAGTTATATTTTTGTCTTTTGCCATATCTTTGTTTTTTAATTACACTCTATCAACTATCCACCTGTTTACAAATTCTCTGCCAAAAGGACGGTTTGCCATATTGGCAACGAGGAGCGGTGACAGATTGGCACGAATGGCAGTCCGTCTCACAACGTCCCCTCGTCGGCAAAGCTGTAATAGCCGCCAAGGCACACTATCAGATGGTCCAAAAGGTTAATGTCCAACAGTTTTCCGGCTTCCCGCACTTTCTTGGTCAACGCCATGTCCTGCGGACTGGGCCGCAAATTGCCGCTGGGATGGTTGTGGGCAATCACTATCGCCGACGCCCTCGACTCCAAGACCCGCCGGAAAAGCATGCGCACATCAATCATCGTGCCATCCCATCCACCGGAGAACAAGCGCTCGCATCCCTTGACACGGCATCCCACGCTCAGGAGCACGACCCAAAATTCCTCGTGGTCCAAGTCGGACATCCGGGGACGCAGGTAGTTGTAAATGTCCAGGCTCGTGTTCAAGACGGGCGATTCTCCGGCTTCCGCCAAAGCCCTGCGCCTGCCCAGCTCCATCGCCGCAATCACAGCCGCGGCCTTGGCCAACCCCATCCCCTTGTAACGGGAAGATAGCTCATCCAAGGAGAGACGGGCAAGACGGTTCAAGTCGTTGCCGCAGTCGGCAAGGATGCGGCGGGCAAGATCCAAAGCCGACTCTCCTCCCGAACCGGAACGCAGCAGAATGGCCAGCAGTTCGTTCGTGGAAAGGGCGGAGGCCCCTTTGACCGCCATTTTCTCCCGCGGCCTGTCATCTTCCGACCACGAGCTGATTGGTATGTATTCGTTTCCCATGCGCGCCGTGTTTTTATGTCATCTCATCAAAAAACAAGACATCTTGAGAAACAAGCCCTCAAGATATCTATAAAACAATAAAGGTAACATCTTTGTGATTGTTACCTTGTATCTTTACTAATAATCAAATAGCTTACAGGTTGTTCACGTGCAACGCCAACTTGGAAGTGATATTTGCAGCCTTGTTCTTGTGAATGATGTTTCTTTTAGCCAATTTAGCCAACATGGACTCCACCTTGGGGAGCATTGCCATGGCCTCATTCTTGTCCGTCATCATGCGCAACTTACGCACAGCATTTCTCGCCGTCTTCGCATAATAACGGTTGTGCAATCTTCTCTTTTCTGCTTGCCGTATTCTTTTTTTTGCCGATTGATGATTCGCCATCTCTTTAATAATTTAATTCAACTTTGTAGCCCGTACGAGAATCGAACTCGTGTTTCAAGAATGAAAATCTTGCGTCCTAACCCCTAGACGAACGGGCCGTCTTTATCACGCTTGTAGCCCATACGAGAATCGAACTCGTGTTTTAAGAATGAGAATCTTACGTCCTAACCCCTAGACGAATGGGCCATTGTTGGTTTTGCGGTTGCAAATATACGGCATTTTTCATTCCCGCCAAACAATTCGCA
Source organism: uncultured Butyricimonas sp. (assembly GCA_944320555.1). Classification (GTDB taxonomy): domain Bacteria; phylum Bacteroidota; class Bacteroidia; order Bacteroidales; family Marinifilaceae; genus CALUMT01. Next base: position 10,087 of record CALUHX010000003.1, read on the forward strand.
AAGAATATTTTTCAAATAACAGCAAACAAATCAACAAACACATGATTATTAACATAATACACCACAACAACCAAATCCGATTTTCTGCGGACTGGCACAGTTTTTCCCTTTTTCGCACCCTACTTTTATTGAGTTTTCGTACTTTTGCCATACAAAAACAACCAAGTTTTTCAATTTATGGCGAAACTTTATCTCGTTCCGACACCTGTCGGGAACCTTGAGGACATCACATTAAGGGCCCTACGCATATTGAAGGAAGTCCAACTGGTCCTTGCCGAAGACACGCGGACTTCGTCCGTACTGATGAAGCATTACGGCATCGGCACCCCGTTATTGTCGCATCACAAATTCAACGAGCACCAACAAGTGGAGCGCATCGCGGAGCGCATCGAGAAAGGGGAAGACGTGGCGCTTATCAGCGACGCAGGCACCCCCGGCATCAGCGACCCCGGCTTTTTGCTCGTGCGCACATGCGTGGAACATGGCATTGAGACGGAATGCCTCCCCGGGGCGACAGCTTTCGTCCCCGCTTTGGTGAACTCCGGCTTTCCCTGTGACCGCTTCTGTTTTGAGGGTTTCCTGCCCCAAAAGAAGGGACGGTTGACGAAATTCCGCCAACTGGCCGAGGAAGAGCGTACCATGATTTTCTACGAGTCGCCGTTCCGGCTTGTGAAGACGCTGGAGCAGATGGCGGAACATTTCGGCGAAGAACGCCCCGCATGCGTGGCCCGCGAAATCAGTAAAATACACGAGGACTTCCAACGAGGCTCTCTCAAGGAACTCGCCGGGCATTTTAACGAAACGGGCGTGAAGGGAGAGATTGTTTTAATCGTGGCCGGGAAACGCCCGTGAAACACCCGCCACATGAACAAGAAGCCCCGTCAACACGAAGGTCAACGGGGCTTTGTCTCACACTCGCTTTCTTATCAAGCGTTGAATCTTTGTCCATGGAATTGGGCCGTGTCGCCTAATTCTTCCTCAATGCGCAGCAATTGGTTGTATTTGGCCATACGGTCGGAACGGCTCAAGGAGCCTGTTTTAATTTGACCGGAGTTCGTGGCAACCGCAATGTCGGCGATAGTCGCATCCTCAGTCTCGCCGGAGCGGTGGGAAGTGACCGTAGTGTAGCCGGCCCGTTGAGCCATTTCGATAGCGTCCAAGGTCTCCGTCAAGGTGCCGATTTGGTTTACCTTAATCAAGATTGAGTTGGCGCATCCCATCTCGATGCCTTTCTTCAGATATTGGACATTGGTCACAAACAGGTCGTCACCCACCAATTGGCAACGATCGCCTATGCGCTTGGTCAACATTTGCCAGCCTTCCCAGTCGTTCTCGCTCATGCCGTCCTCGATTGAGTCAATCGGATATTTGGAAATCAGTTCTTCCAGATAAGCCGCTTGTTGCTCCGATGTGCGCTTGGCTCCTTTGTCGCCCTCAAATTTCGTGTAGTCATAAATACCGTCATGATAGAATTCCGAAGAAGCGCAATCCAAACCTATCATCACGTCCTTGCCCGGCTCATAGCCCGCCTCGCGGATGGCCGTCAGTATCGACTCCAGCGCGTCCTCCGTGCCTTCCAATGCAGGCGCAAACCCTCCTTCGTCTCCCACAGCCGTGCTCAATCCTCTGCCATGAAGCACTTTCTTCAAAGCGTGGAACACTTCCGCTCCGATTCGAAGAGCTTCTTTAAAAGAATCGGCGCCCACCGGACGAATCATAAACTCCTGGAACGCGATGGGAGCGTCAGAATGCGAACCTCCGTTGATAATATTCATCATAGGCACCGGCAGTCTTTTAGCGTTCACGCCTCCAATATAACGATACAAAGGCATGTCCAACGCATTAGCCGCAGCTTTGGCGCAAGCCAAAGAAACTCCCAGCAACGCATTCGCGCCCAAGTTGCTCTTCGTGGGAGTTCCGTCCAACTCTATCAACGTTTTATCAATCCTTACCTGATCTGTAACATCCATCCCCAGCAAAGCGTCCGCAATGACCGTGTTCACGTTATTAACGGCCTTGGTGACGCCTTTACCTCCGTAGCGCTTTTTGTCCCCGTCGCGCAACTCCAAGGCTTCATGCTCGCCAGTGGATGCTCCGGACGGAACGGCAGCCCGGCCTTTCACGCCGTTTTCCAATACAACGTCCACTTCTACAGTCGGATTCCCTCTCGAATCCAGCACTTCTCTTCCAGTAACTTCTGTAATGTACATTTTTTTCGCTTTTAAAGTATGTAAATCCAAATTTGTTAGCAAGGTACGAAAATTTTCGATGAAACAAAAAATATCGCCCCAAATCTCTCCGGGGCGACATCATATTTCATCCAAGATTTACTCTGCTTTGGCCGGAGTCTCTGACGCAGTCTCCACGGGAGCCTCTGCTGCCGGAGCCTCTTCCTTTTTGGCAGAAGAACTTCTTCTGCGGCGAGTAGTCTTCTTCACTTCTTCTTTCTTCACGTCCGTATACGTGGTGTTATAATCGACCAACTCGATCATACACATTTCAGCGTTGTCGCCCAAACGGTTACCCAACTTCAAAATACGCGTGTATCCGCCCGGACGGTTGGCGATTTTCTGAGCCACCTCTCCGAACAATTCAGACACGACTTCTTTTTGCCTGAGGTAAGAAAAGACGATTCTTCGAGAATGCGTCGTGTCCTCTTTGCTTTTTGTCAAGAGCGGCTCAACGTACAGTCTTAAGGCCTTAGCTTTAGCTAATGTCGTTCGGATTCTCTTGTGAAGAATCAAAGAACAAGCCATATTCGAAAGCAATGCTTTTCTATGGGCACTCTTTCTGCCTAAGTGGTTTATTTTCCTATTATGTCTCATTTTACTTATTCTTTGTCTAATTTATACTTGGCAACGTCCATACCGAATTCAAGGTTGTTAGCCTCCAACAAAGCTTCCAATTCCGTCAAAGATTTCTTTCCAAAGTTTCTGAACTTCAGCAAGTCGTTCTTGTTGAATTGAACAAGCTCACCCAATGTCTCTACTTCTGCCGACTTTAAGCAATTCAAGGCACGCACGGAAAGGTCCATGTCCACCAATTTGGTTTTCAACAATTGGCGCATATGCAAAACTTCCTCGTCAAACTCCTCATTTCCATATTTGTCTTCGGCCTCCAATGTGATCTTTTCATCCGAGAACAACATAAAATGATGAATCAATATTTTTGCGGCCTCCTTCAATGCGTCTGTCGGAGTAATAGAACCATCAGTCTCTATCTCGAAAAGAAGGCGCTCATAATCAGTCTTTCCTTCTACACGATAATTCTCCACCTCATATTTCACATTCCTAATCGGAGTGTAAATCGCATCAATGGGAATAAATCCCATTTCCGCGTCCGCCGGCATGTTCTCTGCGGAAGGCACATAACCGCGTCCCTTTTGGATGGTCAATTCCATTTCAAGAGAGGTCGACGGGTCCATGTTGCATATCACCAAGTCAGGATTAAGAATCTCAAAACTCTGAAGAACCTTGTTCAAATCCCCGGCCGTGAAAGCATCTTGTCCCGAAACAACCGCAGTTACTTTTTCGGTCTCAACATCGTCTACTTTTCTCTTAAACCGAACTTGTTTCAAATTCAAAATGATTTCGGTCACATCCTCAATCACTCCTGGAATTGTCGCAAACTCGTGCTCTACACCTTGAATTTTAATTCCGGTAATCGCAAAGCCTTCCAAAGAAGACAACAAAATTCTACGTAAAGGATTACCTATTGTGATACCATAACCAGGCTCCAACGGACGGAATTCGAATTTCCCGAATTTGTCCGACGACTCGAGCATGATTACTTTGTCCGGTTTCTGGAAAGCCAATATTGCCATATATACTAAATTTATTACTTGGAATACAATTCTACGATTAACTGCTCTTTAATATTTTCCGGAATGTCTGTTCTGTCCGGAATATTAAGTAGCTTTCCGCTCATGGAAGCCGCATCCCATTCCAACCAAGAATATTTGCTGCTTCTATTACCTCTTAGGGACTCGTTAATCACCTCCAAGGCCTTGGATTTCTCTCTCACAGCAACAATGTCTCCCGGACGAATGTTGCACGAAGGAATATTGCATACATGTCCGTTCACCGTTATGTGCCTGTGAGAAACTAATTGACGGGCAGCGGCTCTCGTGGGAGCGATTCCCAAACGATAGACAATGTTATCCAAGCGACACTCCAACAATTGAAGCAGGATTTCACCCGTAACACCTTTCTTGCTTTCAGCTTTTTCAAACAAGATTCGGAATTGTCTTTCCAACAAGCCGTAAGTATATTTTGCCTTTTGCTTTTCCCTCAATTGAGTTCCGTACTCAGAAATTTTTTTCCGGCGGTGGGCCGCTCCATGCTGTCCGGGAGGATAATTCTTATGTTCCAACACTTTATCCGGTCCAAAAATGGGCTCACCAAATTTTCTTGCTATCTTAGACTTCGGTCCTGTATATCTAGCCATCTCTATTTGATTTAAAAATTAAACCCAAAATTAATTATACTCTTCTCCGTTTGGGAGGACGACATCCATTATGCGGAAGCGGGGTCACATCTACAATTTCAGCAACTTCGATTCCACAAGCGTGGATTGCGCGGATTGCGGACTCTCTTCCATTACCCGGACCTTTGACATATACCTTTACTTTTCTCATCCCCAAATCAAAAGCGACTTTGCCACAATCCGTGGCCGCCATCTGAGCCGCATAGGGGGTGTTTTTCTTCGATCCTCTAAATCCCATCTTACCTGCGGACGACCAAGAAATGACTTGGCCGCTAGAATTCGTCATCGAGATAATGATGTTATTAAAAGATGAATGTACGTGTGCTTGTCCCACGGCCTCTACTTTAACTAGCCGTTTCTTACTTGATGTAGACTTCTTTGCCATAATTCAATCTCTAATCAATTATTTCGTTGCCTTTTTCTTGTTAGCAACAGTTTTCTTTTTACCCTTTCTCGTACGGGCGTTGTTCTTCGTGCTTTGTCCTCTCACAGGGAGTCCAAGACGATGCCTTATTCCCCGATAACAACCGATATCCATCAGCCGTTTGATGTTCATCTGAATGGACGACCTCAACTCTCCTTCTACCTTGTACTCTGTGTTGATAATCTGACGTACGGCAGCTAGTTGATCATCATTCCAATCTTTCACCTTAATGTCAAAATCGATGCCGGCCTTTTCTAATATGGTCCTGGCACTACTTCTACCTATACCAAAGATATAGGTCAGAGCTATTTCCCCTCTCTTGTTCGAGGGCAAATCTACACCAACGATTCTAGCCATAAATCTCTTTTACTCGTTATACTTTAAATTAATAATCAACCCTGACGTTGTTTAAACTTCGGGTTCTTTTTGCAAATGACGTACAAAACGCCTTTTCTTCTTACAATTTTACAATCAGCACTGCGCTTCTTGATAGATGCTCTTACCTTCATCGCTAAACAATTTAATTTTTATACCTGAAAGTTATCCGCCCTTTCGTGAGATCATAAGGTGACATGTCAACCCTCACCCTGTCTCCCGGAAGGATTTTTATGTAATGCATCCGCATCTTACCCGATATGTGGGCTGTTATCACATGCCCATTCTCAAGTTCGACACGGAACATCGCATTAGATAATGCTTCTGTTATTACTCCATCTTGCTCTATAGACGGCTGTTTCGCCATGCTTTTTCAGTTTAAAAGATTATCCTCAATAAATTCAAACGTCGATAATATATCTGCTTCTCCTTTCCCCACCGCCACGGTATGCTCAAAATGAGCCGCAGGCAATTGATCCCGCGTCGCCATTGTCCACCCGTCTGTCTTACGACTTACTCCTCGCTCCCCCAAATTTATTATCGGCTCTATGGCAATGACCATTCCAGTCTTCAACTTGCACCCTTGTCCCTCTCTCCCATAATTCGGAATTTGAGGTTCTTCATGCAAACTCCTTCCCACGCCATGGCCAACCAACTCCTTCACGACAGAAAAACCATTCGCTTCCGCATGAGACTGTATGGCATGACCGATATCTCCCACTCGCTTTCCCGCCACCGCCTGCCCAATCCCTAAAGCCAAGCAATGTCTCGTCACCTGCAAAAGCTTTTTCACCTCCTCACTAATCTCTCCTACTGCAAAAGTATAGGCGCTGTCGCCATAAAAACCATTCTTCACAACTCCGCAATCAACAGATACGATATCACCTTCTTTCAAACACCGGGAAGAGGGGATTCCATGCACAACCTCGTCATTTATCGAAATGCAAAGCGTGTTCGGAAATCCTCCTTGACCAAGAAAACCGGGAATGCCCCCCTCCGAACGGATAAAATCTTCCGCAATTTCATCCAGCTCTAACGTGGAAACACCCGGAAGAATATGTTTAGATATTTCTCCCAGTGTCTTTCCAACTAAGCGGTTGCTTTCTCGCAATAACTCAATCTCCTCCTGTGTCTTCAAAAAAATCATGCCGCAAAATTACAAATTATTTTTCAATACGCAGCAGGTCCTCCAGGATTTCTACCCTTGATACGTCCAGACTTCATTAATCCATCATAATGACGCATCAACAAATGAGATTCTATCTGTTGCAATGTATCCAACACGACTCCCACAAGAATCAACAACGAGGTCCCTCCATAAAATTGTGCGAACTGCTGGTTAACGCCCGCAATCTGAGCAAATGCCGGCAATATCGCCACAATTCCCAAGAATATAGACCCCGGTAAGGTGATTCTAGACATTATCGTGTCCAAAAACTCCATCGTCTTCCTGCCTGGCTTCACTCCCGGAATAAATCCGCCATTCTTCTTCATGTCCTCCGACATTTGCATCGGATTCACAGTGATTGCGGTATAGAAATAAGTGAATGCGACAATCAACACAAAGAAAGTGAAGTTATACCAAAAGCCGGTGAAATTAGAAAAAGCAGCAGCAAAACCAGACAAAGACTCCGAATTCGCATAGTTAATCAAGGAAACCGGCAACAACATGATGGCCTGGGCAAAAATAATAGGCATTACGCCTGCGGCGTTAATCTTCAATGGTATATATTGACGGACACCGCCATATTGCTTATTTCCCACTATTCTTTTCGCATATTGCACTGGCACTTTGCGCGTCCCTTGAACCAACAAAATAGACCCACAAAATACCAAAAACAAAATAATCAACTCAATTAACAAAGCGACTAAACCGCCTCCTTGCTGAGTGACTCTCGAAGTAAGTTCTGCAAAAAATGCAAACGGCAAGCGGGCAATAATACCAATCATGATGATAATGGAAACTCCATTGCCAATCCCTTTGTCCGTAATCCTTTCTCCTAGCCACAAAACAAACATGGAACCTGCGGCCATGATGATTATTGAAGAAATTGTAAAGAAAGCTCCTTTAAGCATAAAAGCCTCGGCGGGCAATTGTGCATGCAAGTTCGTGAGATACGCAGAACCTTGTAAAATCAAGATTATCAAAGTAAGATACCGCGTAATTTGATTGATTTTGCGACGGCCGCTCTCCCCTTCTTTCTGTAAACGTTGAAAATAAGGAACAGCTATCCCTAACAACTGCACCACAATCGAGGCGGAAATATAAGGCATAATTCCCAAGGCAAAAACGGACGCGTTTGAAAATGCTCCTCCCGAAAACATGTCCAACAAGCCCAAAACGCCACTTGCGGTCTGATCTTTCAAGGCTTGCAACTGATGAGGATCAATACCCGGTAATACTACTTCTGTTCCTAATCTATAAACGAGAATAAGCCCAAGCGTAGTTAAAATCCTAGTCCTGAGCTCCTCGATTTTCCAAATGTTCTTTAAAGTATCAAATAACTTCATACGTCTTTCTTTTAAGGCATTAAATCTGGGTCGTATTAAAATTGCTTCAAAAATAGTAAATCTATTTTGAAAACAACTTTAATAACCCAAATTTTTAATCTTACAACTTAACTACCGTTCCTCCCACAGCCTCAATAGCCTCCACCGCTTTGGCGGAAAAAGCGTCAGCCTTAACCTCTAGCTTCGTCGTCAAAGTGCCATCTCCCAATATTTTAAGAAGATCGTTCTTCGACATCAAACCGGCCTGAATCAAAACGTCTTTATCAATCATTGTAAGATTATTCTTTTCTGCCAATTCTTGTAGCATGCCGACATTAATGGCTTTATACTCTATCCTGTTGATATTCTTGAAGCCAAACTTCGGCAAACGTCTTTGCAACGGCATTTGGCCTCCCTCAAAACCAATCTTGGACTTAAATCCCGATCTAGATTTAGCCCCCTTATGTCCTCTCGTAGAAGTACCTCCTTTTCCTGAGCCTTGGCCTCGACCAATCCGTTTCACCTTGTGTGTTGATCCGGCTGCAGGTTTCAAGTTACTTAAATCCATCGTATACTAATTTAAAAAACAGGTTTAACAATCATTTCACCTCTTCCACACGAACAAGGTGTCTCACTTTTGCGACCATGCCCAAGATTGGTGCATTAGCTTCATGCTCCACACTACTGCTAATTTTCCCTAATCCTAGCGCATCAAGAGTAGCCCGCTGGCGTTTGTCACGCCCGATTCTACTTCTTACCAAGGTAATTTTTATCTTTGCCATAGTCCGTACTTCTATTATCCGTTAAATACTTTATCGAGACTTATTCCCCTTTGCTGTGCAATCATACGGGCATCTCTCAATTGCTTTAATGCAGCGAACGTAGCTTTCACCAAATTATGAGGATTGGAGGACCCTTTACATTTAGCCAACACGTCCTTCACTCCCACACTCTCCAATACCGCACGCATGGCACCTCCTGCCACTAATCCTGTACCAGAAGAAGCGGGACGCATAAACACACGGGCTCCGCCGAATTTAGCTGTTTGTTCATGAGGCAGCGTGCCGTTCAAAATCGGAATCTTTATCAAATTCTTCTTGGCAGCCTCCACGCCTTTGGAAATTGCCATTGTTACCTCATTGGCTTTACCCAATCCGTAACCGACAACTCCGTGCTCATCACCAACCACTACAATAGCAGAAAAACTGAAGGTTCTACCACCTTTGGTAACTTTAGTCACACGATTAATGGCAACCAACCTGTCTTTTAATTCCAAGTCAGACGTATTACTTATCTTTTGTTCCATTCTTGCCTACTTTTAAAATTTAAGACCTCCGTTACGAGCAGCATCTGCCAATGCTTTTACTCGTCCATGATACAAATAACCATTTCTGTCAAACACGACCTTCTCTATGCCCGCAGCTTTAGCTTTTTCTGCGAGCAACGCCCCCAAATATTGAGCTTGCTCGGTCTTCGTTCCCTTCTTCTCTGCGATTTCCTTACAAAGCGAAGATGCAGAAACCAATGTCTTGCCGGCATTATCATCTACCAACTGAGCAGAAATTTGCTTGTTTGAACGAAATACAGACAAACGCGGTCTTTCTGCCGTTCCGAAAACAACCTTGCGGATTCTTTTCTTTATTCTAATTCTTCTTTCTACCTTTGTTAAAGCCATAACATTACTCTTTACAGGTGATTAAACTTTAGCTGACTTACCAGCCTTACGACGAAGTACCTCGCCCACAAATTTAATACCTTTGCCTTTATAAGGTTCCGGCTTGCGGAATGAACGAATCTTCGCTGCTACCTGACCAATAAGTTGCTTGTCGCAACTCTCCAACGTAATAATTGGATTAGAACGCTTCTCATTGAGCACACTTACTTTCACCTCTTTCGGTAAAACGAAATAAATTCCATGAGAATAACCTAATCCCAATTCCAACACCTGGCCGTCTGCGTTCGCTCTATAACCCACGCCAACCAACTCTTGCTTTATTGTGTAGCCTTCAGAAACTCCTACGACCATATTGTGAATCAATGCGCGATAAAGGCCATGCAACGCCCTGTGTGTTTTGTCATCCGACGGACGTTCCACTATCACATGTTGATTTTCAACTTTCACGATTATCTCTTTATGCACGGGTTGAAGCAATTCGCCTTTCGGACCCTTGACAAAAACCGTGTTATCAGGCTTTACAGTTACTGTAACACCTTGTGGTATAGCTATTGGCAATTTTCCTATTCGTGACATCTTACACCCTTTTTAATAAACATAACACAAAACTTCACCGCCGACATTCTTTTGACGGGCTTCTTTATCTGTCATTACCCCCATCGAGGTTGACAAGATAGCAATCCCCAGACCGTTCAACACGCGAGGCATGTCATCCACATTTGTATAACGCCTCAGTCCTGGTTTTGAAACTCGCGTCAATGCTCTTATTGCGGGTGCTTTCGTTTCTGGATGATACTTCAAGGCAATCTTTATATTGCTTCGTACACCATCCTGTTCAAACTTATAATTCAATATATATCCCTTCTCTTTCAAGATTTTGGTCATCTCTTGCTTCAATCTCGACCCTGGAATCTCTACAACCTTGTGACCAGCTCTTATCGCATTCCGAATGCGAGTAAGAAAATCTGCTATTGGATCTGTCATCTCTTTCTAATTTTAATTACCAACTAGCCTTTTTCACTCCCGGTATAAGCCCTGCGGAAGCCATCTCGCGGAACTGAATCCTGCTTATACCAAACTGTCTCATATAACCTCTCGGTCTGCCTGTCAGTTTGCATCTGTTATGCAAACGAACTCGACTCGAATTCTTTGGGAGAAGGCTTAATCCTACATAATCTCCCTCCTCCTTTAATTTTGCCCGTTTTGCAGCATACTTTTCTACCAATTTTGCACGCTTCACTTCACGAGCTTTCATTGATTCTTTTGCCATTTCGTACTCCTTTAGTTCTTTTTAAATGGTAATCCAAACTCTCTCAACAGAGCAAAACCTTCTTCGTCGGTATTAGCCGAAGTCACGAACGTAATATTCATACCCATAATCTTATGAACATTGTCCAACACGATTTCAGGGAATATTATTTGCTCCTCTATTCCTAATGTGTAATTTCCTCTTCCGTCAAGCTTATTGTTTATACCCTTAAAATCCCGGATTCGCGGGAGTGCGGACACAATAAGCCTCTCCAAAAATTCATACATTCGGTCCTTACGCAACGTGACGCGCACGCCTATCGCCATCCCTTTACGCAACTTGAAATTAGAAATATCCTTGGTCGACATGCAAGCGACTGGCTTCTGGCCCGTTATAGCCGCAATCTCATTCATTGAGAACTCAAGGATCTTCTTGTCTTGGATGGATGACCCCACGCCTTGGTTGATTACTATCTTCTCCAACCGAGGTGCCTGCATAACTGACTTGTATCCGAACTCTTTCATCAAAGTCGGTACAATTTCTTCGTTATACTTCTTCTTGTAATTTGGTACGTATTTCATCTAAACTAATTATAATTAAAATGCCTCACGGCACGATTATTCAAATTTGCGGCGCAAAGCTACAAACTTAAATTATTAATTGCAAATTGTTTCGTCAACAACTTGCAATTAATTTATGAGTTACTTCAATTCTACTCCGGATTTCTTAGCGTATCTCACTAATTTTCCCTCTGCGTTTCTTCTACGTCCGATACGCGTCGGCTTGCCGGTAGAAGGATCCACCACATTCAGGTTCGAGATGTGAATCGGGGCTTCTTTCTTTATGATGCCTCCTTGCGGATGTGCAGCGTTAGGCTTCGTATGTTTGCTCACCATATTAATCCCCTCTACTATAGCCCGCTCTTCTTTCGGCAATACGGCAAGCACTTTCCCCTGCTTCCCCTTGTCTTCTCCTGTATTCACCTGAACCAAATCACCTTTCTTTATATGAAACTTTCTATTCATCGTTCATAAATTTAATGATTAAAGTACTTCTGGGGCTAATGACACAATCTTGGCATATCCCTCACGAACTTCCCTAGCTACAGGTCCGAAGATACGGGTTCCCCTCATCTCTCCAGCATTATTTAACAATACGCACGCATTGTCGTCAAACCGGATATAAGATCCGTCCGGACGTCTGTATTCCTTACTTACTCGAACAACCACCGCCTTGCTGACGGAACCTTTCTTCACGTCACCATTGGGTAAAGCGTTCTTCACGGCAACAACGATTTTATCGCCAACCCGGGCATATCTTTTCCTCGTACCGCCCAAAACACGGATACAAAGCACCTCTTTGGCGCCGCTGTTGTCTGCCACAGTCAATCTGGTTTCTTGTTGTATCATGATTACTTAGCTCTTTCAACAATTTCAACTAATCTCCATCTTTTGGTTTTACTCAAAGGACGGGTTTCCATAATTCTCACGGTATCACCTATATTGCATTCATTTTTCTCATCGTGAGCAGTGAATTTTTTAGTCTTGCTAACGAATTTCCCGTAAATCGGGTGCTTCTCCTTGAAATGAACAGCAACAGTGATAGATTTATCCATCTTGTTGCTCACAACAAGACCGACACGCTCTTTTCTCAAATTTCTTTCCATCGTACTATTACTTTACTGTTAATTCACGTTTACGCAACTCTGTCAACAATCTTGCAATATTCTTTCTCGCCATACGAATTTGCATCGGGTTCTCAAGAGGAGAAACTGCATGATTCAATCTCAATTTCAACAATGCGTTCCTTTCCGCATTGATTTTTTCCTTTATCTCTTCAGTGGTTAAATCTCTAATTTCAGATGCTTTCATTTTTGAAACTTTTTAGTCATGAAACTTTTAATCACTTTTCCGCTTACTCAGCGTAATCACGTCTAACCACGAACTTTGTAGCGATTGGTAACTTCTGAGCTGCTAAACGCAACGCCTCTTTCGCCACCTCATAAGGCACCCCGTCCGCCTCAAAAAGAATACGCCCGGGAGTAACGGGAGCGACAAAACCTTCTGGAGATCCTTTACCCTTACCCATACGAACCTCTGCGGGCTTCTTCGTAATAGGCTTGTCAGGGAATATCCGAATCCAAATCTGACCTTGTCTTTGCATATAACGGGTCACTGCGACACGGGCTGCTTCTATCTGACGTTGTTCTATCCACATACTTTCCAACGCCTTAATCCCGAAAGAACCGAATGCCAGTTCATGTCCTCTTTGGGCATTCCCTTTCATGCGTCCCTTTTGAGATCTTCTGTATTTAGTCCTTTTTGGCTGTAACATAGTTTTTCTCTAATTAAAATGTTCAAAACTACTTCTTTCTCTTCTTGAATCCGCCTTTCTTTCCGCCATTGTTCGGGCGGTTGTTCTCTTTGGAACTTCCCAGCAAAGAATTTGGAACCAACTCGCGCTTCCCATAGACTTCGCCTTTGCAAATCCAAACTTTGATACCCAATTGTCCGTAAGTGGTCAATGCCTCAGCTTGAGCGTAATCAATATCGGCTCGGAATGTATGCAGAGGAATCCGTCCCTCCTTATAAATCTCTGCCCTTGCCATCTCGGCTCCGTTCAAACGGCCTGAAATCAAAATCTTGATTCCTTCCGCACCCATCCTCATGGCAGAAGCGATAGCCATCTTGATTGCCCTGCGGTAAGCGACACGCCCTTCAAGCTGGCGGGCGATATTGTTACCCACAATCACTGCGTCCAATTCCGGACGTTTGATTTCAAATATATTAATTTGAACTTCCTTATCGGTGATCTTTTTCAACTCTTCCTTCAACTTGTCCACTTCTTGACCGCCTTTACCAATGATGATACCCGGACGAGCAGTATTAATCGTTATAGTGATGAGTTTCAAAGTCCTCTCGATAACAATCTTAGCGATACTGGCTTTGGCGAGACGGGCGTTCAGATATTTCCTGATTTTATAATCTTCCACCAACTTGTCACCATAGTTCTTACCGCCAAACCAATTGGAATCCCATCCTCTGATGATTCCTAATCTATTGCTTATTGGATTAACTTTCTGTCCCATGCTAACTTATTCTTTTGTAATGTTTTCAACAGCTGTTTTGCTTCCGAGCACAATCGTTACATGATTCGAACGCTTGCGAATTCTGTGAGCCCGACCTTGCGGAGCCGGTCTCAATCTCTTCAACATGCCGGCACCGTCAACGAAGATTTCCTTCACGAACAAGGAAGCGTCTTCAACACGTTTACCTTCATTTTTGGCTTCCCAATTTGCGACAGCTGAAAGCAACAACTTTTCAACTCTACGAGCAGCTTCTTTCGGACAAAACTTAAGCATATCCAAAGCCTTTTGTACTTCCACTCCGCGAACTAAATCCGCCACCAATCTCATTTTCTGAGGCGACGTAGGACAATTGCGAAGAATAGCAAAAGCCTTTTCTTTCTTGGCTTCTTTATATTGGTTTGCTCTTAATCTTTTTCTTGCACCCATTTTAATACATTTTCTTTAGTTCAACATTCCATGCTTTACTTCTTCTTCTTGTCAGCATGGCCTCTAAATGTACGTGTCGGCGCAAACTCACCCAACTTATGACCTACCATGTTTTCAGTCACAAAAACTGGAATAAATTTATTACCGTTGTGTACTGCGATAGTGTGCCCCACGAAATCAGGAGAAATCATGGAATGACGAGCCCAGGTTTTAATAACCGACTTCTTATTGGACTCATTCATCGCCAATATTTTTTTCTCTAATTTGAAATCAATAAAAGGGCCTTTTTTTAACGAACGACTCATAACATCAATAATTAATCAGTTATTTTTTCCTTCTTTCTACGATAAACTTATTCGAAAGGTTCTTCGGAGCTCTCGTCTTGTAGCCCTTAGCTAACAAGCCTTTCCGAGAACGCGGATGTCCTCCTGAAGCACGTCCTTCTCCACCACCCATCGGGTGATCCACCGGGTTCATTACAACACCTCTGTTTCGAGGGCGACGTCCCAACCAACGGGAACGTCCTGCTTTACCGGAACGCACCAACGCATGGTCTGAGTTTGAAACAGTTCCAACCGTCGCGCGGCATGTCAACAACACCATACGAACTTCTCCAGAGGGCAACTTGATCGAAGCATACTTCCCTTCTCTCGCCACCAACTGAGCATAAGATCCGGCACTACGGGCCATCACAGCCCCCTGGCCCGGATGCAACTCAATGTTATGAATAATCGTTCCCAACGGTATCTCAGATAAGAACAATGTGTTCCCCACTTCCGGAGCCACGCCTGCACCGCTCACCACAGTTTGATTCACTTGCAAACCATCCGGAGCTATCATGTAACGTTTCTCTCCATCCGCATACACCAACAAAGCGATAAACGCCGTGCGATTCGGATCATATTCTATCGTCGCAACGCGAGCCGGAACATTATCCTTGTCACGCTTGAAATCTATCACTCTGTATCTTCGTTTATGACCACCACCTATATATCTCATTGTCATTTTACCGGAGTTATTACGACCGCCGGTCTTCTTTATTGGTCTCAACAATGATTTCTCAGGTCTATCTGTAGTCAACTGGTCACGACGAAGACCAATCTTATGTCTCTGACCAGGAGTTACAGGATTATATTTCTTTACAGCCATCTCAATTAAATATTGCTAAAAAAATCAATACTATCACCTTTTGCCAAGGTCACAATCGCTTTCTTGAACGAAGCAGTTCTACCTGTGATAACACCGGCTTTCGTGTAACGGGATTTCACGCGCCCTTGATAAATCATTGTGTTAACAGCCTTTACGGTAACACCGTACATTTTCTCAACTGCGGCCTTTATCTCATACTTATTCGCTGCTTTATCCACAACAAAAGCAACCTTATTCTCTTTCTCAGTCAATGCAGAGATCTTCTCTGACAATATGGGCTTTACTATTACTTCATCGATTCTCATCTCTTACTCTACATTAAGATTGAACATTTCATTCAGGCCCTTGACTGAGCTTTCTTCGAACACAAGACTCTTAGCCCTCATAATATTATAAGTAGCCAAATCGCAAACTCTCATAACATCCACGTATTGTAGATTCCGAGCCGACAACAACACATTGTTGTTCACGGCACTCATCACCAACAAAATGTTACGGTTCTCCAATTTCAAATTATTCATCAACTGAATCATCTGCTTCGTCTTCGGAGCCTCAAAATGCAAATCCTCAACGATAGTCACTGCTTGTTCCGCAGCCTTGACAGACAACGCTGACTTACGGGCCAATCTTTTCAGCTTCTTGTTCAACTTGAAGCTATAGTCTCTTGGTACGGGGCCAAACACTCTACCACCACCTCTGAACAACGGATTCTTGATTCCGCCACAACGAGCTCCTCCTGTACCTTTCTGCTTTTTCAACTTCTTGGTACTACCAGAAACCTCATTTCTCTGTTTTGATTTGTGAGTTCCTTGGCGGTGATTTGCCAGAAACTGCTTTACATCAAGGTAAATAGCGTGTTCATTAGGCTCTATTCCAAAGATAGCGTCATCCAACACAATCTTCCTGCCTGTCTCTTGTCCGGCAATGTTTAATACACTTAACTCCATTACTTCTCAATAATTACGTATGAACCTTTAGCTCCGGGAATGGATCCCTTCACCAACAACAAATTATTTTCGGCTATCACTTTCAACACTCGCAAATTCTGCACGGTTACTCGGTCTCCGCCCATACGTCCGCCCATTCGCATTCCTTTGAACACGCGAGACGGCGTAGAACATGCTCCAATAGACCCCGGCTTCCTTTGACGGTTGTGCTGTCCGTGGGTAGCCTCTCCCACTCCGCCGAAACCATGGCGTTTCACAACACCTTGGAAACCTTTTCCTTTTGTGGTTCCGACAACATCAACGAACTCTGTTCCTTCAAACAAAGTCACGTCAATCACATCGCCTAACTTGTACTCGGCATCATACCCAGAGAATTCCACTAACTTTCTCTTCGGAGTTGTGCCGGCCTTCTTAAAATGTCCACATAGCGGCTTCGTTGTGTTTTTCTCTTTCTTTTCGTCAAATCCCAACTGAAGTGCTGCGTAACCGTCCTTTTCAATTGTCTTTACTTGGGTTACTACACATGGACCGGCCTCAATCACAGTGCATGGAATACTTTTTCCCTCAACACTGAATACGGAAGTCATTCCGACTTTTTTTCCAATTAAACCTGGCATCTCTTTTTCTTTTTTTTATTAGGTTTCAATTCTCAAATAACGACATAGGTTTTCGCCGTTATCACACTTTAATCTCTACTTCAACACCACTTGGCAATTCAAGCTTCATCAAGGCGTCAATCGTACCCGCAGTAGAACTGTAGATATCGATCAATCTCTTAAATGTGCATACCAAAAATTGTTCACGGCTCTTTTTGTTCACGAACGTTGAGCGGTTAACAGTAAATATTCCCTTGTGCGTCGGAAGTGGAATAGGCCCACTCACCACCGCCCCTGTAGCCTTTACTGTCTTCACAATCTTCTCTGCAGACTTGTCAACCAAGTTGTGATCGTAAGATTTCAACTTAATTCTGATTTTTTGGCTCATTGTTTCTATTTATGAATTATAACAGATCTACTCTACCATTGTTTTTCTCTACTACTTCCTTTGCGATTCCCTTCGGCACCTCTGCGTAATGAGAGAACTCCATCGAAGAACTTGCACGTCCGGAAGACAAAGTTCTCAAAACTGTCACATAACCGAATTGCTCTGCCAAAGGCACCTTGGCCTCGATAACACGGGCTCCCGCTCTAGACTCCATGCCTTCAACTTGGCCGCGACGACGGTTCAAGTCTCCAATGATGTCTCCCATGTACTCCTCCGGAGTCACAACTTCCAACTTCATAATCGGCTCCAGCAATACAGGACGGGCTTTTTGAGCTGCCTCTTTATAACCAATCTTGGCGGCCATCTCAAACGAAAGGGCATCGGAATCCACCGGATGGAAAGAACCGTCCAGCAAAGTAATCTTCAAGCTTTCCAACGGATAACCAGCCAAAACGCCATTCTCCATCGCATCCTTGAATCCTTTCTCCACGGAAGGAATAAACTCCTTAGGCACATTGCCACCCTTCACCTCGTTCACAAAAGTCAAACCTTCTTTGCCGTCCTCCGCCGGTTCCATACGGAAAATAATATCGGCGAACTTTCCACGACCTCCGGTTTGCTTCTTGAACACATGACGATGCTCAACCGTGCCGGTAATAGCCTCCTTGTATGCGACTTGAGGAGCTCCTTGATTACACTCTACCTTGAACTCCCGCTTCAAACGGTCAAGGATAATATCCAAGTGCAACTCGCCCATACCACTGATTACCGTCTGACCGGAATCCTCGTCCGTCTTCACGCGGAATGTCGGGTCTTCTTCGGCCAATTTCGCCAAAGCCATGCCCAGCTTGTCGGTGTCCTTTTGAGTAAGCGGCTCGACTGCGATTCCGATCACAGGTTCCGGGAAAGTCATGCTTTCCAACACAATCGGATTCTCCTCCGAACACAACGTGTCTCCGGTCCGAATATCCTTGAATCCGACACACGCGCAAATATCGCCTGCTTCGATGACATCCTTCGGTTGTTGTTTGTTGGAGTGCATTTGGAACAAACGGGAAATACGCTCCTTCTTTTCCGTGCGTGGATTATACACATAAGAACCGGACTCTATCTTTCCGGAATACACGCGCGTGTAACACAAACGTCCCACGAATGGGTCGGTTGCGATCTTAAAGGCCAAAGCGGAAAGCGGAGCGTCCGGATCGATTGGGAACGTCACAGGCTCATCGGTTCTGGGCCGTTTGCCTGCGGCCGCCGGAATGTCCAAAGGATTCGGCAAATAAGCGATTACCGCATCCAACAAATTCTGTACTCCTTTATTCTTAAAGGCGGAACCGCACATCACCGGACAAAAATCCATTGCGATAACAGCTTTCCGCACCACTGCCTTCAACTCCTCTACCGTGATTGAGTCCGGATCGTCAAAGAAACGCTCCATCAAAGCCTCATCCTGCACGGCTACAGCTTCCACCAACTTCTCCCTCCATTCCGCAGCCTCTGCCATCATGTTCGCAGGAATATCCTTCACCGTAGCGGTCATTTCTCCGTTCTCCCACACATACGCCTTCATCTCAATCAAATCGATCACTCCTTGGAAAGCCTCCTCTGCTCCGATCGGCAATTGCAAAGGCACGGGATTGGCGTGCAATTTTTCACGAATCTCGCGAACGGCTTTAAAGAAATCTGCGCCGGAACGGTCCATCTTGTTCACAAAAGCAATTCTCGGGACCCCGTACTTGTTTGCCTGACGCCAAACGGTCTCCGATTGTGCTTCCACGCCGCCCACTGCGCAAAACAACGCCACAGCGCCGTCCAAAACACGCAAAGAACGCTCCACCTCCACAGTGAAGTCAACGTGCCCCGGAGTATCGATAATATTAATTTTATATTGATGATCCTGATAATTCCAAAAACAAGTCGTGGCGGCAGAAGTAATCGTGATACCTCTTTCCTGCTCCTGAACCATCCAGTCCATAGTCGCAGTGCCGTCATGTGTTTCACCTATCTTGTGATTCACGCCTGTGAAATACAGGATTCGTTCTGTCGTTGTAGTCTTCCCGGCATCAATGTGAGCCATGATACCGATATTTCTCGTATAATGTAAATCTCTTTTTGCCATCTTCTTTCCTTACTCCTCTTTAAAACCTGAAATGTGCGAATGCCCTGTTGGCCTCTGCCATACGATGGATATCCTCTTTCCTCTTGAAAGCGGCTCCCTCTTCTTTGTAGGCTGCCATAATTTCCGCAGCTAACTTCTCCGCCATGTTTCGGCCACTCCTTTTGCGAGAATACAATATCATGTTCTTTACGGAAATGGCTCTTTTCCGAGTCGGATTGATTTCCGTCGGGACTTGGAATGTGGCTCCGCCCACGCGGCGGCTCTTCACTTCCACTTGCGGAGTAATATTCTCCAAGGCCTGCTTCCAAATATCCAATGCGGACTTTTCTTCCTTTTTGGCCATCTTCTCCTCTACGATATCAATCGCGTCGTAGAAAATCCTATAGGCGATAGACTTCTTCCCGTCTACCATCAAATCGTTAACAAACCGGGTAACCAACTCATCATTATACTTCGGATCCGGCAACAAAATTCTTTTTTTCGGTTTCGATTTTCTCATCTCTTCAAGTTTACGAATTTGTTCGTTCGCTGCCCTTTCGGTCTTCAGCGGTCTCCCGACCATTTACTCAACTTTAAGGAACAACCCATAAACAACTCCCAATTAATTAATAACTCTTTTTACTTTTTGCCTTTTGCAGGAGCAGCAGCTGCGCCGCCTTTCCCGGCTTTTGGTTTTTTGGCCCCATACTTGGAACGTCCTTGCAAACGCCCGTTCACTCCGGCGGCGTCCAACGTCCCGCGTACCAAGTGATAACGAACTCCCGGAAGGTCTTTCACACGACCGCCCCGCACCAGCACGATAGAGTGCTCCTGCAAGTTATGGCCTTCTCCCGGAATGTAGGCATTCACCTCTTTGCCATTGGTCAATCTAACCCTGGCCACCTTTCTCATGGCCGAATTCGGCTTTTTCGGGGTCGTCGTGTAAACACGTACACACACACCCCGCTTTTGCGGACAGCCGTCCAAAGCTGGAGACTTGCTCTTGTCCACAATCTTCTTTCTTCCTTTTCTTACTAACTGTTGAATAGTTGGCATACAAGTACTTTTAGTTTAATTACTTTTATTCAATTTGGCCTGCAAATGTACGCACTTAAAATCACACCACCAAACTTTTCCAACATTTTTTCTTCAGAAAAACAAAAGATTTTGAGAACGTTAGGACTCGCTTCCCCGTCCCCTCCTGGGCCGCGCGCCTGAATCACCATTCCCATCTCTTCTTTTTCCCGCTCACGATATTGCCCACTTCCCGCTCCAAATACTCCACCCGCTGCCGCAACGACTCCAACTGCGGCTTCCTGACAACCCGCCTGTAACCGGTGTCTTTGTTCATGAAAGCCAAAGGCAACACCCAGTCATTTTGCTTGCACCAGTCCATCAAATAAACCAACGTCAACACATTGCTTTGATACAACGCTTCGTCCCGCTCTCGTCTCGCCTCTCGATAAGCTGCGCTGGAGGCCTCCAAACGGCGATAAATGGCTGTCTTTTCTCGAGACGACATATTGACCGCATATTCCGACTCCCTCATAAGCACTTCCAGCAGCACTTTGTCTTTCGCCTCGAACTCCTCCCTCAACACTCGCAACTCCGGATAGCGCTCAACAAACTTCTCCGGCAAAACCTGAATGGAATAAATCGCAGGAGTCTCTTGAGCCACCCGCACCCATTCCAAATAAGTTTTCAACTCCAACTGATTCAACTTCAATCTCGCCGAAACAAGCTCCTTCTCCAACTTTTTCAACAAACGCAACTCTTTCCTCTCATCGGAAGCCATGGTCACTCCGTAACATCCCAACAGGATTACCACAAAAACCACCTTAAACACATTATTTCTCATCATAGTCTATCTTTTTTAATTATCCGTTCCCTCCCTTCAGTTTATCCACAAAACTATCACAATTTTCACAAAAAAACAACCACCTGCGTGCTGCGCATGAAAATATTTTCACTTTTTGCCACAGTCATCATCTTTATTACAACAATTTTCTTTACTTTTGAATCCTATCCATCATGATTCTAACAACACAATAATAACATTACATTATGACGAACAACTCTTCAACCCCCTTATCCAAAATCCTACCCGTGCTGTTCGGCTTTTTCATCATGGGCTTTGTTGATGTCGTGGGCACGCTGACAGCCTATGCGAAACAAGAATTCAACCTGAGCGAGACTCTCGCAGGGTTCATTCCTTCCATGATTTTCATCTGGTTCCTGCTGCTCAGCGTCCCCACCGCCTCGCTCATGAACAAAATCGGACGCAAAAAGACCGTGCAGCTCAGCAATGTCATCACCATCATCGGAATGATTATTCCTTTCATCTCGTTCAATTTCCACAACTGTATGCTCGCCTGCGTCCTCTTGGGAATAGGCAACACCATCCTGCAGGTTTCTTTGAACCCGCTGCTCACCAACGTCGTGAAGGGCGACATGCTCTCCAGTTCGCTCACGGCCGGGCAAGTCGTGAAAGCCGTCTCGGCCGTGTGCGCCCCATTCATCGCCCTCTTTGCCACCAACACTTTGGGCAACTGGCAATACATCTTCCCCATCTACGCCGTCATCACCATCGTGTCCTCCCTGTGGCTGCTGGCCACCCCCATCCGGGAGGAAGCCCCCGGCAAGGCCTCGTCCTCTCTTGCGAGTTCCTTCCGCCTCCTTTCCGACCGTACAGTGTTGCTTTGCTTCATCGGCATCTTGTTTGTCGTCGGAGTCGATGTGGGCATGAACACCGTCACCCCAAAACTGCTCATCGAACGGGCTGGCATGGAATACACCAACGCCACGCTCGGCATTAGCGTCTACTCGCTTTGCCGCACCATAGGCGCCCTGATTGGAGCCGCCATGTTGCTAAAAATGTCCGACATGAAATATTACAAGATACACATCTTCATCGCCCTCCTCGCCATTGCCGTCCTTTTCTTCGCTCAGGCGGAAATAGCCATCCTTGCGTTGGTGGGAGTCATCGGTTATGCGTGCTCCAGCATTTTCTCCGTCATTTTCTCCATCGCACTCAAGGCGCGTCCCGAAAAAGCGAACGAAATCTCCGGACTCATGGTCACGGGCATTTGCGGCGGTGCCATTATCCCTCCCGCCATGGGCATTCTCAGCGACGCCACGGGCTCGCAGGTCGGCTCCGTCCTTGTCATCTCGATTTGCATCCTTTACCTTGTCACTTTTTCGTTAACCGCAAAAACAACTAAATAATCATGTACAGCAACGACAACCGAATCGTCGTCACCCTCGACGCGGGCGGGACCAACTTCGTGTTCGGCGCCCTGAAAGGATACCAAGAAATCGTTCCTCCGCTCACTCTTCCCTCCCGGGCCGCGCGGTTGGACACCTGCATCAACTCGTTTGTGCAAGGCTTTTCGTCCGTCATCGACCGGCTCGACGAGCCTCCCGTGGCCATCAGTTTCGCATTCCCCGGTCCGGCCGACTACCCCCAAGGAATCATCGGCGGCTACCTGCCCAATTTCCCGTCATTCCGCGACGGCGTGGCCTTGGGCCCCTTCCTTTCAAAAAAATTCAACCTCCCGGTCTTCATTAACAACGACGGGGACCTTTACGCTTACGGCGAAGCCCTCGCCGGCACATTGCCCGCGACAAACCGCAAACTACGGGAAGCCGGGAGTAACAAACAATACCGTAACCTCATCGGCTACACCATCGGCACCGGCCTCGGCATAGGAATCGTCATCGACGGCCATCTCAACCGCGGGGATAACTCCTGCGTCGAAACCTTCTGCCTGCCTCTCAAAAACCATCCCGGCATCATGCTCGAAGACGGGGCCTCCATTCGGGCCGTGCAACGCGTCTACGGAGAACTGTCCGGCACCCGCAATCACGGCTTCTCCCCAAAAGACATCTACGACATCGCCAAAGGCATCCTCCCCGGCGACCAATCCGCCGCCATCGGCAGTTTCGAAGAACTGGGGACCATTCTCGGCGATGCCATCGCCACCTCCGCCACCCTCATCGACGGACTTGTGGTCATCGGCGGAGGCATATCCGCTGCCCGTGAATTCTTCATGCCCGCCCTCTTGCGGGAAATGCGCGGCAAAATAAAAACCATGAGTGGCGACGAACTCAACCGCGTGCAAATGAAAGTCTACGACCTCGACGACGATTCCCAATTCGCTGCGTTTGCCCGTGGCGATTCTCGGGAAATCGAAATCTACGGCTCGTCCGACAAAATCGTCTACGACCCCCAAAAACGCATCGGAGTCATGACCACCAAGATCGGCACCAACCGCGCCATCGCCCTTGGCGCCTACGCCTTCGCCCTTCATCAAATCGACTCCCGCCTATGATTCAACACAATTGCGTGCGGGAAACGTGAAATCTCCCACGTCCCCCGCACGCAACCACCTATCCTCCTCCAACAATTACACTTTTCAATAGAATTATCTCATCAAAAACGACACTTTTCAAACAAATTCCCCTTTCATCTATCGACAAACGAGGTGGCACCCACATCCTCCATCCGTCTCCCTGCCTCCTCATCTGCACCTTATCGACCCACTTCCTCCAATGCGGCCAACTCCCACGCCCGGTAAACCACGGCAATGTAACGCACCGTCGTTCCCCCGGCGGAAGCCTCCGCCTTTCCCTCTCCGGCGTATTGCCGCAGCTGTTCCCGGGCCCCCTCCAGCTTTGCCGCCACCTCCCCGTCCGAGGCGTCATGCTTCAAATATTTGAACTCCACCAAATAGCTGCACCTCATCTCCGGATGCCTCAGCAAATTGGGCGACATCCACAAGTCCGCATACCCCTTGTTCATCTCCCGCTCCGGCCATATCACGAAATAACTCGTCAGATTCATGTACACCAAATGCAGCGTCTGCACCGCCTTCTCCCCCTCCAGATAGTCCCGCACGCTCGTCTGCTCCCTCAACTCCTCCGCAAAATACTCGAACACCGCACGCCACTCCCCACGGTAAGCCATGCCCTTCATCAACTCCCTCAGGCGAGCGGCCTTCACATCAAACACGTCCGCCTCCCGGTATCCCTGCTCGATGTACGAAAACAGAATCTGCCGTATCGTCAGGTTGGGCACACGCAACACCGTTTCGCCCTCGTCCACACGGTCTATCGTCAATATCCCAAAATAGAACAGTAGCGACGTGAAATTGTCCGGTTTCACCAACTCCTCCGCCGAGAAACTCGGCACAATGTCCAACGCCACCTCCCCCTGCTCCGCTATCTCCCGTATCCGCGAGAAATTCCCGTTCAGCCGCTTGTCCAAGATAATCAAATGCCGCAGCTTCCCGTAATCCGTCCTCACGTTCACGTCCACCATCGCATCCGGAACCACACCGTTGCTCACCAACGAATTCACGAAATAAAGCACCATGTCCGGATTGTACATCCTCACACCGCAACAACTCTTCGAGAAGCAATAATTGTCATACCACTCCCGCATCACATCCAGCGTCTCCTCCGTCCCGCCGCTCCAACATCCTTCCCCCTTGTAGTATTCCAACATCTCCCGCACCTCGTCCTCCGTGAAACCAAGCACCTCGTTGAACCGCGGCTCCGTCGTGACCATCGATGCGATGTTGAATCCGCTCGTCACGTCGTCCAATGTCACCGGTGAAACTCCAGTGATGAACATCCGCTTCACGGAAGCCCCGGCACCCGTCGCCACCCCCTTTATTTTATTGAAAAAGAAGCGGAAGAAGCCCGCCCCGTGCGTCAACGCCCGGTAACGTCCGTGCCCATGTCTCGAAAGCGCCACGTTCGTGAAATTGTCGTACTCATCTATAATAAGGTATATCGGCAATCCTGCTCGCTTGCAACATACTCCCACATACTCCAAGCGGCTCTCTGCGTTAGGCCTCCGGGCATATCCCTCCAAATACCCCTCTCCGGGCAAATGCCCGTATTTTGCATTAAAGTCGTCGAAACAATTGGCAGCGTGCTCCTCGAACGATGCGCTCAGCGCCTCCGGGTCGGGATTCACCATTGCGAAGTTGAATTTCAAAATCAAATAGGAATTCCGCTCCTCCGTCGGATGCTGCCCGATATAATATTTTCCGAACAATTCATCAAAACTGTCACGCATGGCCATGTCGTAATACGACTCCAACACCGCCAGCCACAGCGACTTCCCGAACCGCTTCGGTCGTATCAGGAAAAGGAAGTGCGGAGCCCGCTCCACCTCCTCGATAAACCGAGTCTTGTCCACATAATAATAATTCTCCATGGAAATCAACGGGAAGTCACTAATACCGTAAGGTATTTTCATTGTCGCCATGACGTTTCTCCTTTTTAATGTTAGCACACCACAAATATACGGATATTTCCCCAAATCGACCAAACCTCTTCCCCTCTCCCCATCCTTTCCCCCTTTGCCGCCGACCGGCCATGCCATACATTCCGGACTCCTCCTCAGGCTGCGACATCCCGTCGAATTCTCTTTCCATCCGCCCACCTCCCAAAGTCACCCGTTCACATTCCCGGCAAAGCCCGCAGCGTGGCCGCCGTCGCCGGATCGGACGGACGGCTCATGTTGGCGTTCACGAACCGCCCTTCCCGGTCCACAAGCAAGAAGCGGGGTATCCCCTTGCACTGAATAGAATCCATATAACTCCTGTCGTCCCCCATGAACAACTGCGTGCCGCCCATCGGATTCCGGTCCAAAAACCGCTCCCAACTTTCCCGGTCGCCGTCGCATGAAATTCCCACAAAGACAATATTCCGTCCCTCGAACTCCCGCTCCAACTCCCGCAAAGCGGGAATCTCCGCATTACACGGGCCGCACCACGTCGCCCATAAATCAATGAACACATAACGCCCCCGGAAATCGGACAGGCTCACCCGCCGCCCCTCCCGGTCCTCGAACGTGAACGCCACGGCGGGCTGCCCCCGGAACAACCGCCGGTTGGCGGCATACGCCCGCTCGTAAGCGGCCGCGTAATCCGGCCTCCCCACCGTCCTCCGGAACACCGAATCCATCTCCTCCGCATCCTCCATGCCTTTCTGCCGCGCGTAATCCATAACGCTCCGGTAAACCACCTCCTCCACTAACCTCGCATCCCGGAACTTCTCCGTCACTCCTCCCAACACGCTCAACAACCGCTCATAAGGCGTCCCCGTCCCTCCCTCCGCCATCGCCCGCACGTCCAACGTCCGCCTCACCGCCTCCGGATATTCCGGGATTCCCCACGCCTCCTCGTCCTCCGTCAAGGCCGCGCGCAACTCCGCCACCGTCGAGTCCGACAACACCTTCCCGTCCCCAAGCCCGCCGTACAATGCGAACGAGGCCAATTGCAAGCTCCTCATCCACCGCAACCGCCTCGCCTCCCGTTCCGCGAACTCTCCTTCGGGAGACAACTCCCGCAACGCCGCCTCCCGCTCTCCGACCACATTCCGCAACTTCCCCCGGAAAGCCTCCTCCGGCATCCGCCCGTAATCCGTGAAATAAATCTCCCACACATAACGCCGGTTCAAATAACCGCTCTCCGCGGCTCCAGCCCCCTCGAAACGCCACTCGTTCCACTTCAGCGTCGCCGTCCAAGGCCGCCCCGCCTCCATCCACACCACGGCGGGCATGTCGCCCACCCACACCCGGGCGTACTCCCCACCGTCAAGCGCCGTCGAAAACACTGCCTCCCTCACCGTGTCCGCCACTGCGAACTCCAACCGTTGCCGACTCCCCGGCAACTCCACCTCCACCGGCCTGTCGTCGTCCGCCGGCATCCGAAACACGAAAGTCGTCTCCCGCTTCCCATCGCAACCTCCGGCCACCGCCATCAACACGGCCATAAACAATACAATCTTTTTCATCATGTCACACCATCATTAAAATCCGACATTACTTCTTCTTCTTTTCCCGTTTCGCCTTCCCCGCCGCCTTGTCGATTCCCGGCAACTCCTTCAAATACGCCTCCGTCGCCGGATCCGACGGACGACTCATCTCCGCCCTCAACACCCGTCCCCGCCGGTCTATCAAAATAAACCGGGGAATCCTGTCCACCCCAAAAGCCTTCTCGAACGCGGCGTCCCCCGCCGTCCACCACTGCTCTCCCTCCATCATCCGCACCGCCCCTTGCCAACGAAACTCCGTCTGGTCGCAGGAAATCCCCACAAACACAATGTTCCGCCCCTTCAACCGCTTCTCCAACTCCTGCAAACGCAGATACTCCCGCCTACAAGGATAACACCACGACGCCCACACGTCAATGTACACATAACTCCCTCTGAACTCCCCAAGCGTCCGCTCCCGTCCCTCCGTGTCCTTAAACCGGAACTCCGGGCAACGCTTCCCCTCCCGGACGGCCGTCGTGTCCGCCCGCTCCGCGGCCGACGCCACTCCCGACATCGCCGCCAACATCAAAATCAACATCAGTAATCTGCTCATAACATCGCCATAATCGTCGAATATTTCGCCATTGTCCTCGATTCTAATTTTTCACAACGCCGGGATAACCTCCTCCGCAAAATGCTTCAAGCCGTCTTTCAGCGCAACGCTTGTCACTCGATTGGAAAGTTCCATCGTCAGCGTCGCCAATGCCTTCCGTTGATCTGCCGACCACTTGCCTTTCAGGGCGACCAGCGGCTGAAAGTAAAGATAGGCCACCTTCTTCTCGTCCAGCGTCGGGAAAAGCTTAGTCACGGCAGCAAATGCCTCGTCGGCATCTTTCGCCTTCATACCTTTCGCCAAAGCGACAAGTTCTGTCAGATACTGGGCATCCGGCAAAGCGATAGAATCCAGCATCTGCTCTATCGCCCGAACGTCCTCGAGGGAAGCTCCCCGATTGCGTCCCCGCACGATGTCCTCCAGCCGGGTTTCCAAAATGCCATACACCCGCCGGTTGACCACCGCCTCGCCCACGCCCTTGCGGAAAGCGTCCACATGGCTCAACAGGTAGGACTCGTTCTCCGAACCGTCAGGCGTAAGCATCGGACTCTCGTAAATGAACCAATAAGAAGAATAAGTTCTTGCCCCTTCGTTCAATGTAGGCATCAACTCCGCCAACACCCGCTGAGCCTGTTCAGTGTTACCAGCCGCATCCAATGCTTGCAAATAAGACACCAGAAAACTGGTCATACGAAGCCCTCCAGCGTACAAGGAATCCATCCGCACCGTCGGACTCTCACCCGCCAGCATCTTCACCCGCGCCACAAAATCCGCCCCCGAAAACACCGCCCCCACATGGCGGTTCTTCAACGAGCCGTCCGCATTCACCAACAGAAAGGTCGGATAAGTGTCTACGGCATACTTCCTCGCCAACTCCGGACCCTCACCCCGCTCCATGTCGATTTGCAGGCACACAAACCGGGCGTTCAGATACTCGCCCACCTCCGCCAGCGGCAGCACCTCATCCGCCATCATCTTGCAAGGGCCGCACCACGTGGTGTAGCAATCCACGAACACCATTTTTCCATCCGCCTTGGCCTTCTCCAAAGCCTCGCGGAAGCTCAACTGCTGAAAATTCGTCTGGGCGAACACCATCCCACCCATCACCACACACAAAAACAACAATACAAACTTTCTCATGTCAATCAATTCTTTATTTTTAATTCATTTCTACTCCATAGCTCCGCCACATCTCCGCCAGAAATTCGCCAGATTTGCCGGGAATATATAAAGCATTTACGGAGCCGCGAAACTCGACAGACTCACCACAAACACCCCACAAATGCCCCACAAAGCAGGCGAATCCCCGGCGAAAGCATGGCGTTGCCCTCTCTTTTCCAACAGGCGAACGACAATCCAAACTCCAAAGGGACAACATCCGCAAGTCTTTTTCCCCTCGTCCCAACAGCCTGTCAAGATAAAAAAGGAGGACACCCGCACGCACCAACAGGCATCCTCCCAAAAGGGTTAGCTGTAAATATAAACGTCGTTGCTATACTCGAAACTGGGCGCAAACCAAGACATAAACCTCACTTTTCCCGTTCCGGTAATCGTCTTTTCCGGCAGGAGCGTCAAGTTGTCCAGCACCACGTCGAAGCAATTCACCGTGTATTCATCGCCGGAAGATGTGGCCACCACCAAATAAGTGAAGCGATAGTCATACATGTCGCCCAGCCAAGAAGCCGTATTGTAAGCGTATGTGTTGTTGATGAATTTACAATACGTCACCTCGCCGCTGAAGGAATAGACATCCATCACGAACTCGTCACGGTCGATGTCGTAGTATGAAAGCACGTTGTCCTTGATGAAATACATGATGTTGCGGGTCTGGTGCATCGTGTAGAAATCGGCATCGGCGAACTCCGGACAACGGGAAACCGGAATCTCCCGGGCAAAACGGATAGGCCCGTACGTGGCTGAGGCCATCTCGTAATTGTTCAAGCCGTACAACCACACATTCGCGGCATCGTCCCGCTTTTGCATCAAAG
The DNA here is from genome assembly GCA_944320555.1 of uncultured Butyricimonas sp. Taxonomy (GTDB): domain Bacteria; phylum Bacteroidota; class Bacteroidia; order Bacteroidales; family Marinifilaceae; genus CALUMT01. The sequence goes on from CALUHX010000003.1 coordinate 39,848, forward strand.
CGTAAAGCGTTCCATTATTCGTCTGCATCTCGGGATCGACACTCCCGTCCGTTTGCCCGAAATACAGCATGTCGGCGTTCATGTTGTTGGGGGAAATCCGCAAATCGTCCGCATCCCGGTAAGTGTCCGGGAAATACTTGATTTCCATCGTCGTGGAAAATGTGCCAGAGGGATAAATCACGCCAAACGAGCAATTCTTGTCGTCATAGACCACGAATTTGTTGGCATATCCCCAGCATACCAGATAAGGAGCCAGATGGTAATCGCCCAGCAACGGGGGCATGAATGTCGGGGTCCGTGTCTTCAACAAACACACTTGCCCATCGTAAATCAATCCGGCCAAGCTGGATTGATACATAAAAGCCTCAATATTGCTTGTGGAAAAATCGGGCACCTCATAAAACAACTCATCACTTGTCGCCAGCACCTTCTCGTCCGCCACGCGGTACATCAAAATGTCCTTCTGACTAACCGGCACCAAACAGGTTTGAGCGTCTTCTTCTATCCCCGTTTCCGGATTCACGTACTTATACGTCCCATCCGTCCAAAGCAGGGACACCGGCCGCCCCTGCATGGGGGCACCCAATGCCAACGACAACTGATCCTCGGCAAATTCGATGGTGTCGCCGCCTTGAATCAGCTGCATGTCCATGTCGGTGTTCCCGTCCGCCGTCTCTTTCAGGATAAGCCAACCGTGATTGATGCGGGGCACGACCGTGTAATAGAACGTGAGCACGGACTGGATGCCCGTCTCCACATGGGTGGCCTCCACATTGAACGTAATGGTGCCGGTGGTGTCCACTCGGTATTGGAGGGTATTCTCCTCCGAAATCAACGTAGCCACCGTGTCGCGGTAAATGAACCATTGGTAGGTACATTCCACCTCCGAGCCGCCCATGGTGGCGACGGGAGTCAACTCCAACATTTCCCCGGCACCGATGTTGCCTCCCGAAATGTTCTCAATGACCAAATCGGGAATGGGATGGATGGTATTGTCTTTGTCGTAACAGGCCACGGTGAGCAACATACCCACCAACAAGGCCGCAAATCCATATAATGTGTATCTTTTCATATCAATATCTTCTTTTGTTTGTAATCATTAAAAGAAAGCAACCGTCGAGAACGTTATTTCCGTGGCGGCGTCGTCCGGATTGTCCCGCAAAGGCGGCAATCCCTGCGCGGCGCGCTCGGCGTTCACCCGCTTGAGTTCACGATTGAACACATAGAGGTAATAATTCTTGTCGTCCAAAGTCAATGTCCCGATAAACTCGTCATCCCACGGCTCGCCCGTCACCTCTATCATAAACTCATGGCGCATGGCGCTCCATGTGCCGGCAAAGAACCAATCGTTCCAAGCACTCGGCCTCGACAAGCAATCAGCTATGCGCAACTCGACACTGCACAATTCCTCCACTCCGGCATACAAATCCTCGGAATCCGCTATGCGGAAGAAAAGCGTGTAGGTGGTGTCGCTCAACGTCTCGTCGCGCAGGACAATCACCGGAATCCGCGCTTCCATTTCCCCCGGCTCAAGGGTCAGCCAAGGCGCCATCCGCTCGTCGTCGAAGGGCACGTAATGCACGCCCGGCTCCGCCTGGCGGGGTATCACCCGCAACACGGAATCGACCACGCCGCCGTCCGCTCCATATTCAAACCTCCACTCGGTGCCCTCGTATTGTTCCAGCTTGATGCGGCAGGAATGGTCGGGCACCAATCCCAAGGGACGCACGGTGAACCACACGGTGTCCTGTGTCACCGTCTCATCCTGTCCAATAAAAGAATAGGCATATTCATTCGGGTTAAGGCTGCTATTGTCCAACACGAATTGCACGCCAATCCAGTCGGTGTTGTATTTCGGCAAGGATTCCTCGCAAGCCAAACAACCCAACGCCACGCTTATCGATAAGATAAATTTCCGTATCATAATCCACTGTCTTTTTCTGTTAGTTATCCGAACTCAATTCTCCCGTCGGCAATGGCAACACATACACGTCGGCTCCGCATTGCTTGGAAGCCCAACGCATGGTGACCGTGCCGAAACGCTTGTAGACGAAGAACATCTGTCCCTCGGCATAGAACTCGCGCAAGTATTCCGCCGTCAATATCTCCTCCCGGTTGGCGTCCGTGAGCGTCTCGGCGACCACCCCGCGGGAAATCAGGTATTCGCTGTAAGCGGCGTTGGCCTCTTCCAACGGGGCGCACTCCGCAATAATCAAATACATCTCCGACAAACGAATCAAGGGCACGTACATATCCGGGTTCTGCACTTCCGTGTCGAAAGAGGCCCAGTTGTCGTACTTGTTCGTGGAACGGAATCCGGAGCCGTCGTCGGGAAAGAAAAGCGAAAGGCGGATGTCGCCCGCGGGATACAATTCCGTCAGATAAGAGGTACGCTGACTAAACTGGGCAAGGTCGCCATCGGCAAGCATGTTGTCGTTGAATTCCTCCAACTCCAATCCAAAAAGTTGCTCGCTGCCATAAAACACCCGGTCGTATTGATTCAAATCGGCCTGCGTGCCCAACTGGAACACGGACAAACCCTCCCCGTCGACAGCGTCCTTCACCAAACGGGCATAACGCAACGCCTCGTCGTTCTCGCCCAACCACAAGTGGACACGCGCCTGCAAGCCCAGCACGGCGTAATAGTTCATCCGATTCTTGTAAACAGACGCGACGGACTCGAATTGGGTCAACAGCACCTCGGCGGAGTCCAAATCGGCGCAAAGGTCATCCATATAATCCCGGTAAGTGGAGTAAGGATAAGCCTCCAATTGAACCGTCGTCTCGTAAGGCAAGTACTCGTAAGCGTCGTTCACCTGCGAAGGCATCGGTCCCCACAGACGGATGAGGTCGAAATGAATGAACGCCCGCAAAGCAAGCGCCTCCCCTTTGTACATCGTGTACTCGTCGTTGGACAGCACTCCGTCCTGCGTTTCCATGTATTCCAACATCAGATTCAAGTTGGCAATCACCTCGTATTGCTGCAAGAACAATGTCCCCAGCATGCCGTCCACCAGACTTTCCCGATAGTTGTGCGTGGCCAACTCGTAAGAAGTGCCTCCGTCCACCGTGACGTTCCACAGATTGGCCATCAACTCGACCGCCCCGACCACCATGCCGCCATCCGGCGAATAATTGTCCCGCATCACGGTGTAGCACCCCATCAAAGCGTCGTAGAACCCCGCCTGGGTTTTGAACATCTCGTCCTTGGTCACCTGCGTCTCCGGCTGGATGGTGAGCCATTCCTGGCAAGAGGAGAAGGCAAACAAGGCGCAAAGCAGTATCGCTAAATTCTTTATCTTTTTCATATCGCTCGTTGTTTAATTAGAAGGTACATGATATCGAAATGGAAGGTTTCACGGAGAAGGGATAAGCCGTGCCCCGTTCCTGCTCGATGGTGGAAAGGTAAAGCAAATCCATCATGCTGGCGGAGATGTTCAACCGTTCCATGCCCAAATATTTACACATCCGCCGCGGGAAATCATACGACAGATTGAGATTCCGCCAAATGAACGTGGACTCGTCCATCACGAAACGGTCATTGGCGTCCGTGTTTCTCGTGTTGGCAAGCCCTTTGTAGCGGGTAACGTCGCCGGGCTTTTCCCACCGTTCGGTCAACACCCGCCTGTCCACATTCACTTGCACGTATGCGTTCTCCACCTTGTTCAGCAAGGTCGAGTTCAATTTCTGCCCGCCCAAACGCAACTCAAAACCGGCATTGAGCGAGAAGGACTTGTAGCGGAACATGGTGCTGAAACGCCCATTGAGTTTCGGCATGTCCACGCCCACCTTGTACTTGGCAAACATGTCGGGAGTGGTGGAAGCCCTTCCGTTGCGGTCCAGATAAAGCACCTCGCCCGTCAAAGCGTCCACTCCGGGAGAGATAAAGGCATATATCGCCTCCATCGGCTCTCCTTCACGGTATTGATAATAGTAGGAACTGCTGGATTGGTTGTTCACCTCGCTCTCGATGCGCTCTTTCATCTTCTCGGACAATTTGACGATGGTATTCTTGTTCCACGAAGAGGCCGCACGCACCGACCAGACGATGTTTTTGTTCCGCAAAAGATTGACCGACAAATTGATTTCGCCACCCACATTGCGCAACACACCCACGTTTTCCATAAAAGAGTCGAATCCATGGGAATAGGTCAAGCCCACGTCGGCGATAAAGTTTTGCGTTTCCTTATGGTAGTAGTTACCCGTGATGGAGAGAATCTCGTTGAAAAGGGTGACATCCAAACCGATGTTGTGCTGGTAGGTGTCCTGCCAACGGAGCCTGTCGTTGCCGATGCCCATGAGCATGGCACCCATCGTGCCGTCGTAACGTTGGTCGCGGTCGTACTCGTAAGTGGTCAACGTCTGATAAGGATCGGAGGGGAGCGCGCTGTTCACTCCGTAAGAATAACGCAGGCGGAGCAGGTTCACCCAAGGCAGGTTTTCCTGCACGAAATTCTCCTGGCTGACCGTATAACCCAAACCGACACTCCAGAAGGGAGCAAACCGATTCTCGGAACCGAAGGAGGACGAGCCATCCAAACGGTAGGAGAAATCAAAGAAGTAGCGGCTGTCGTAATTGTAGTTGCCCGTGAACACAAACCCGGCGGTGCGGTTCTTCGTATCCGTGGCCGTGGGACGCTCCGTGGCATAACCGGCGGCGTTGGAAATGTCGGTCAGATGGTCGTTGGCGAATCCACGCACCCAAATACTGTATTGCAGGTTCTTCGTCTCATACAAACTTCCGTCGATACCCGCGAACACGCTATGCCGTCCAAAGGTGTTTCCATAGCTCGCATTAAAATTCCACTGCCAGGAGCTGTTCTCTCCATAACCCCAGGTATAACTTCCCATGCCATCCGGGTCAGACACTTGGTTAAAGTCGTTACTCGATTTCGGAGAGAATTGGTCGGAACGGTCGGTATGCTTGGAAAAGCCGATATTGGTGCGCAACTTCAGCCCCTTCACCACATCCCATTCGATAGTGAAAGCGTTACGGATGTCCGTGTACTTCTCTTTATCGAATTTGTTGATGGAGGCTTCCCAAAGCGGATTGGCCGTCGTGGTCACTCCAGTAGAGGAACCAAAAGTCATAAAAGATCTCACCAACCGTCCTTCATCATCGTATGGATAGAAATAAGGATTCAACCGCACATATTCCGAAAACGTGCCATACGGACTGTCCTCTGAATTGTTCAAGCCAAGAGTGAAGCTATTCGTGAAGCGGATGTTCTTGAACAGATAGCTGATGGTGAGCCCGCCATTGAAATTGTTGCGGAACGAGCCTTTCATGGCGCCCGCCACGCAGTTGTAGGAAAGGTTCATGGAATAGCGGAAATTCTCGTCGCCGCCGTTGAAATTCAGCATATATTGCTGGCCGACACCCGTGCGCACCGGCTTGCCAATCCAGTAGGTGTCCACGCCCTCGGCCACGGCCTTCACGTTCTGGCGGTAAAGTATCTCCCGCTCGGAGCTGTTGTACAATCCCGCGCGCACCTCAAGGTCCAACTTCTCCTGTGCGTTCAACAAATTATAGCTGGAAAGGTCGGGGATTTCGATGTTCATACCCACCGTGGCGGACACTCGCAATTTCCCCTGTCGGGGCTTGGAGGAAGTGATAACCACCACGCCATTGGCTCCGCGGGCCCCGTACATGGCGGTGGAACTGGCATCCTTCAAGATGGTGATGGATTCCACGTCGGAAGGGTTCAAATCCATGACGCGCTCCAACGTCACCTCGAAACCATCGAGAATAAAAAGCGGTTGGTTCAACTCGGCCCGGGCGAGAGTTTGCAAATTCGTGATATCCGGCAAACCGGAAATTCCTCGTATTTGAATTTCCGGCAAAACATTCGGATCACTCCCGTAAGTATTATTTTCCCGGATGACAAACGCCGGGTCGATGTTGTTCAACGTTTGTAACAAATTCCTATTTCCAAATGCCATTATCTCGTCCTTGGTAACATGGGTCACGGCCCCCGTGAAACTCTCCTTGGGTTTGTCAAAAATACCAGTCACCACCACCTCATCGATCTCAGCGATATCGATTTTCATAACCACATCCAACACTTTCGTCTTCTCGTTCACCTCTATTTCCTTTTTCTGATAACCCACGAACGAAAAAATAAGCGTAAGACTATCCCTTCTAGGAAGATCTATGTCAAACTTTCCTTCTTCGTCCGTGACAAAACCAATCGTGGTACCCTTTACTTGAATCGTCACTCCAGGCATAGTCATCCCATCATTATCCTTCACTGTTCCCGAAACATTAAAATTATCCGGAGTTTCCTTTTTTGTCTTCTCATCCTCCTCGTCCGGGGCGGGAGCGATGACGATGAGGCTGCCGCTGAACTCGAAGGTCAGGCCCGTGCCGGCCAGCACCCGGTGCAGGACGCTCTCCACCGTCTCGCCGACGGCCTTCACGGAGACAGTCCCCAACTGCCGCACCTGTTCCGTGTTAAACATGAAATACAAGCTCGTCTGCCGCTGAATCTCGCCGCAAAGCTCATCCAACGACACGTCTTTCAGATCCAAGTTCACCCGTTCCTGCTGCGCCAGCGTGGAAGCCGACAGCCCACAGGTGAACACAAACATCAATACCGCAAAAAGTTTCATAGGCAACAACATTTTTTTGCCACCATATCGACAAAGATGTCGACAGATTCGTTTTTTCGTCATATATTTGTACTATTAATTGTTACTCGTGGCACACCCGCCTCGCGAACACGAGTGGGCCACATTATCACACTCTCGGAGAATGCGCCAACATTCTCCGTTTTCTTTTATCTCGTCACGACAACCGTCTGTCCCTCCACCCGCAACCGGGTCCCCACCATACGGTTTATCGCGTTCAATATCACCTCTATGTCGTCATATTTCCGGATATGCCCCGTGAAATGCAACGCCTTCACCGCCTCGTCCCGCCACTCCACGTCCACGTCGTACCACCGCGACACCACCTCCAGAATACGCTCCAGATTCTCGTCCTTGAACACGAACTGCCCCTCCTTCCAAGCGATATAGGGAAACACCTCCACGTCGCGGACCTCTTGCAACTCCCCCCGCCCGTCGTACACCGCCAACTGCGAGGGACGCAACATCCGCTCCTCCGGCGACTCCACTCCCGACACACCCACACTTCCCTCCACCAGCACCGCCTGCGTCCCCGCCCCCGGATAGGCGTTCACGTTAAACTCCGTCCCGTAAGCCCTCACCCGCGTCGCCCCCGCTTTCACCACGAAAGGACGCGCACTGTCCGTCGCCACCTCGAAGTAAGCCTCCCCGGAAAGACACACCTCCCGACTTCCGCCCGAGAACGTCACCGGATAACGCAGCTCCGATGCCGCGTTCAACCGCACCACAGTCCCGTCCGCCAGCGTCACGCCATACTCCCCGCCCCTCGGCGTCCGCAGCGTGTTCATCCGCACAGGCTCGTCGGCAGCCTTCCGCTCCCCGCCGTCCCGGTACACGATTCCTCCCCCTTCATTGGTGGCCACCATGCCCGGCTCCACTTCTATCCGCCGCTCCCCGCCGGGAAGCAGGGCCACAGCCGTCCCGTCGTCCATGATCAACTCCGCTTTGTAACCGCCCGGCTCCACCCGGGCCACGACGGCTGGTCGCTCCTCCTCCCGCATCCACTCCCTCACTCCATACGCCGCCAAGCACAAAGGAATCGCCAAAACCGCGGCGTACCTCCAGACCGACCGCCACGTCCTGCGGCGGCGAGCCTCCCGGATGTAACGCAAATAACGCCTCAGCTCCCGTTCCTCCCGCTCGGAAGAAGGGAGCACTCCGCTCGTCAGATTCCACGCCTTCTTCATCTGCTCGAAATAACGGCCGTTCTCCGGACGCTCCTCCACCCAACGGGCCACCTCCAGCATCTCCGCCGGAGTCGCCGTCCCGTCCAACACTTTAATTATACGCTCGTCTCTTTTATCTGTGTCCATAATGTCGTCCTTTTACACCCCTATAACAACCGAAAGACGATTTACCCCTATGCCAAAACCAAAAAAAATTTCACCGCCACCCATTTTTCTCCAAAACCGACATTCCCCTCCCCCAATCGCAAGGAAGCAAGTAGCATGCACGCAGGGGAAAACGGCATGCAAACGGCGCGACTTAGACTCACTTTAATAAGTCAATCCCATGCCTGAATTTTGTCGATAGCCATTTCTTATCGCCACCCGCCCGCCACTTACCCCCTGCTCCATCCCTACCTACTCCCCCGCCTACTTCCTTCCCGCACATCACGCACACTTCTCCCACATATCTCCCACCCATGCCCCAATTCCAAGAGAAAACATGACGTTTTTATACTTATTTTTCTCCAATAATACTCGGAGATAACTCGGAGCAAAGTCGTAGATGAGTCGCATTTGAATTAGGCATGACTGGGATATGTGTAGGATATGTGTGGGATATATAGAAGAGGCCGCCGGGGGTCAATTGTTCAGCCAGACGAGCAGGCACAAGAGCCATTCCAGTTCCTTCCGCAACTTGGAGAGGGCCGTGGTCATTTGATTTTCGACCGTCTTGATGGAGATTTGCAATTTGTCGGCGATTTCCTTGTTGGACAATCCGTCCACCTTGCCCAGCACAAACACTTCCCGGCAACGCTCCGGCAATCCTTGGACGGCAAGGTCGATGGCCCGCTTCAATTCCTCGTCCTGCAAGGCGAGCTCCGCCTCCGGCGTCTCGACGACCCGGGAAAAATAAAACTCCTCCAACTCCTTGTTCACGTAGTCCTGCTCCACCCGCCTGTGCTTGAGCTCGTTCATGCAACTGTTATACACCGTCTTATACAAGTATGGCTTCAGGTCGATTCCCGCATGCAAGGCCTTTCTCCGCTCATAAAGGCGGCAAAATGTCTCCTGCACCACATCGTTCGCCCCCTCCGCGTCATGCAGCAGGCGGCTCGCGTAATTCAGCAGCATCGCATAATATTGCTTAAAAACATAGGCGAAAGCCGCCTCCTCCCCTCTGGTCAAAGCGGCTATCAATTGTCCCTCGCTCTGAAACACCTTGTCCATGCGTCCCTGTTCCGTGTCACGTCAAAAACCCCATTTGGAGACGGATTGCTCGTCCCCCACCTTCTCCAACTCAAACCCCAGCATCAAGCCGTCGTAATTGTCGGCCAAAGAGTTCACGGCAGACGCGGTGGAGTTTATTTTCGAGACCAGATTGGTCAATGCCTGCAGGGCGGACATCAGTTTGTCGGCGTTGAATTGCAAACTCATGGTCGATCCCAGCACTTCCACATGGGCTTTCACCGAGACACCCACCTTGGTTTTCAAGGTCAGCGTCTTGCTTTCCGCGTCGAAGGAGTAAGTCCCGTTCGAGGTGGCGCGTTTCAATTGCAGGGTATAGGTGCTGTCCGCGTTGAAGACCAGCATGCAACTGTCCAGTCCGATTTTGTTATAGACAGGCTCCAGCTTCTGCTCGATTTTCGCGGACACTGCCTCTCCGCCCGCCTTCGCCAACAAGTTGTCGCTCTCGAACTGGCATTCCGGGGCGACGAACACCCATGTCCCCACGACGCTGTTTCCCGTCGTCAACTTGTCGTCGACAACCGTTTTCACCACTCCCGACAAAATGGACTTCCAGTCCTGGGCGTTCGCCGCCATGACGCCCGCGCCCATCAACATCGCAATCAACACTAATTTTCTCATTGCCTTTTATCTTATACTACATTAAACATTCTTTTCGTGAGGAAATTCTTCCCTTTCATATATGTACATTTTACGTCAATCCGACTCAATTCCACCACAAAAATAACACATTTCCTTTTACACTCCGCCTTCAACTGCGGAAAAATCGCTATCTTCGCGGCGTTTTAGAGCAAATTATCAACATGCAGAAGATTAGGAACATCGCGATTATCGCGCACGTCGATCACGGGAAAACGACACTGGTCGACAAAATGATATTTCAAGGACATTTATTCAGAGAGACCGAAAACACGGGGGAGCTGCTCCTCGACAACAACGACCTTGAACGGGAACGAGGCATAACCATTCTTGCCAAGAACGTGTCCGTTCACTACAAAGACTACAAGATAAACATCATCGACACGCCGGGCCACTCCGACTTCGGAGGAGAGGTGGAGCGGGTGCTCAACATGGCAGACGGCGTGCTGCTGCTCGTCGACGCTTTCGAGGGGACCATGCCGCAGACGCGCTTCGTGCTGCAGAAGGCCCTCGCCCTCGGGAAAAAGCCCATCGTGGTCATCAACAAGGTCGACAAGCCCAACTGCCGCCCCGATTTCGTCTACGAGCAAGTGTTCGACCTGATGTTCGCCCTCGACGCCACGGAAGACCAGCTGAACTTCACGGTCATTTACGGAAGCGCCAAGCAGGGATGGATGTCGCGCGACTGGCGGAAACCCACGAAGGACATCACGCCGCTGCTCGACGCCATCATCGAGGACATCCCCGCCCCGGAAGTCCGGGAGGGAACGCCGCAATTGCTCATCACTTCGCTGGAATACTCCTCCTACGTGGGCCGCATCGCCATCGGCAAGCTCACGCGGGGAACCCTCAAGGCGGGCATGCCCGTCACGCTCTGCAAACGGGACGGCGTGACCCGCGTGAAAACACGCATCAAGGACCTCATGACCTTCGAGGGGATGGGCAAACAGAAAGTGGAGGAGGTGCAATGCGGGGAAATCTGCGCGCTGGTAGGCATCGAGGGATTCGAAATCGGCGACACCGTCGCGGACTTCGAGAACCCGGAGCCGCTCGACCCCATCGCCATCGACGAGCCGACAATGAGCATGCTTTTCACCATCAACGACTCGCCGTTCTTCGGACGGGACGGCAAGTATGTGACCTCCCGCCACCTGAAAGAGCGGCTCGACCGGGAACTGGAGAAAAACCTCGCCCTGCGGGTGGAGCCGGGGCCGTCGTCGGACTCGTTCATCGTCTACGGACGGGGCGTGCTCCACTTGAGCGTGCTCATCGAGACGATGCGCCGCGAGGGCTACGAGTTGCAAGTGGGACAGCCCAAGGTTATCATCAAAGAAATCAATGGCGTGAAGTGCGAGCCGGTGGAGGAGCTCACCATCGACCTCCCGGAGGACGTTTCGGGGAAGGCCATCGAGATGGTCAGCCAACGCAAAGGCTCCATGACCAACATGGAACGCCGGGGCGACCGGACCCACCTGACGTTCACCATCCCGTCGAGGGGAATCATCGGGCTTCGCAGCAGCCTGCTCACCGCCACGGCGGGCGAGGCCGTCATCGCGCACAGGCTTAAGGGCTTCGAGCCATACATGGGCGACATCGAGATGCGCACGAACGGCTCGCTCATCGCCATGGAAACGGGAGACTCGTTCGCCTACGCCATCAACAAACTGCAAGACCGCGGCAAGTTCTTCATCAATCCCGGAGACGAGGTGTACGCAGGCCAAGTCATCGGCGAGAGCACCCGGCAGGACGACATCGTAATCAACGTCTGCAAGTCGAAGAAACTGACCAACATGCGGGCCAGCGGCTCGGACGAGAAGACCAACATCGCCCCGCCCGTCATCTTCAGCCTAGAGGAGGCGCTGGAGTACATCAAAGAGGACGAGTACGTGGAGGTGACCCCCAAGGCCATGCGCCTGCGCAAAATCATCCTCGACGACACGGAGCGCAAACGCCGCGCCCGCTCCGCAAGCGCGGAATGACCGAGCTTTCAAGCAAGCCACATAAAAACGCAAGGGGGTGAGTCAAAAGTCCGGCTCACCCCTCTTTTTATCCGTACTCCCAATGGAGTTTTGTTTCAAACATTCAATCCTTACAAAGGAAACTCTCCTTTGAGCGCCCTCCCTTTTCATGTCACCGTGCCGTCCCCGGCTTGACCGCAAAAACGCATCAAAACGGCATTTTGAGAAAGGCGCGCCGAAATGCGATTTTCGTATCCCCTTCCCCACCGGGCTGCTTCCTTAGGGGAATACGACTACTATCTTGGGGGCAGGGGGCGGGTAACTTGGGGGCAGCTTGGGGCAAAAGAATAGTTTCCGAATAATTTGGCATTGGATTTCTATTGATTTATCAATAGCAAGTCAATAGGAGGTCAATAGGAAGTCAATAGCAACTCCCCGGCTACAGGCAAGCAACACGCCTCCTACCCCCCGGCTTCCACCCTTCCCGCCCTCACCCGCGCCTCCCCTCCACCCGCAGGCGAGGCCTCACTTTATCTACACGCAAAGAATTGATTGACAATGCAATACAGACACAAAGAACGCAGAGAGACACGCGCGGAGTCGGCGATTTCGGAAAAAGCGTTACATTTGTGTTGGCTAATTTGAATGTTATGAATGTTACATTGATTAGGCACACCCGGGTGAATGTGGCACCGGGCATGTGTTACGGGCGAACAGACGTGGACGTGGCGGCCTCTTTTCCGGAAGAGGCGGAGCGAGTGAGAACGGCCATCTCCGAACAGCGCTTTGACGCAGTGTGGAGCAGTCCCTTGCAACGCTGCCGCAAACTGGCGGCCTTTTGCGGTTATCCCTCCCCGTTCGTGGACGAGCGGCTGCGGGAATTGGATTTTGGAGACTGGGAGGGACAGCTTTGGAAGGAGATCCGCGACCCCCGTTTGCAGGAATGGTTCGACAACTGGTTGTCGACCAAGGCGGGAGGAGGGGAAAGCTTTCTGGAACAATACGCGAGGGTCGCGGAGTTCTTGGACGAATTGCGCCGGCGGCCTTTCCAAAAAGTGGCGGTGTTCGCACACGGCGGCACCATCCGGGCGGCGCTAGTGTATGCCGGAGTGTGCAACTTCAACCAGATTTTCTCTGACATGGTGGATTACGGCAGCGTCACGGAAATAGAAATCTAAGGCTGCAGGGCGCGGTCGACTTCCGCGATGGCGGCGGCGAGGATTGCCTCCGGGTCGTTACCCCAGATGTCGAGGCCTTCGGCCCGGTGACAACGAACGTCCGGGATGCCATAGAAACGGGTGGCGAGGGCTTTTATGTAATCGAAACCGAAATCCGCGCCTGCCGTCGGTCCTCCGGCCGTGGTCGCGTAAATAAGCCTTCGGGTGCGGCACAAGCCCTGCGGACGTCCTTCGGGCGTGTAGCGGAACGTCAGTCCGCAGACAGTCACCGCCTCGAGATAGTCTTTAAGAAGCGCGGGAAACATGAGGTCCCAATAGGGGGCGGCCACGACAATTTGGTCGGCCGCGGCGAATTGACGGGCGTGCCGGAAAACGGGAGCGTTCCATTCACCCCGCCTCGCAAGCGCGTCTCTTTCCTGGAGCCTTTGCCAGTTGAGAGGGAAAATCTCCGCTTGCTGAAGATTGATTTCCTCAATCCCGCCATCGAGCCTTTCCAGAATGTGCCGGGCGAGCAAAAGCGTGCGCGACTCCGGACGCACGCACGCGTTCACGAATAATATCTTGTCCATATTCCGTTGTCTTTGTGTATGCGGGGCTAAAGATAGAAATTATTTCCGGATCACGGATGGCCCGCCATGAAAAACGCGGATCACCCTTTCCTTCAAGACAAAGGGAGGACTCCGGCAGGGGAAGCGCGGGCATTTGACGCGGCCGCTTGGAGAAAAATCAAAACAAATGGAGCCTCACCGAACAACGGCAGCCATCGTTTATTACTTTTGTAGTTTCTAAAAAAACGAAACAAACATGGTAGAACTTATTCTCAGCCGACACGGAGAAACCATCGAAAACCAGCAAGGCCTGCTGCAAGGACGCATGCCGGGCACGCTGTCTCCCAGGGGGATTCGGCAAGCGGAAGGACTGGCGGAACTGTTGGCCGCCGAACATCTGGACTCGGTCGTATGCAGCGACCTGGCCCGCAGCCGGGACACGGCGGCAATCGTCGCCGCAAGGCACGGCTTGTCTCCCGTCGCAACGCCCCTTTTGCAAGAAATGGACTGGGGCGGCAACACCGGCAAACGGATGGCCGACATCGACTGGCGCAACCTTCCCGCCGGAGCAGAAACGCCAGAGGAACTGAGGCAAAGGGCGGCCCGCTTCCTCGCATGGCTGCGCGCCGACTTCAACGGCCAAACCGTGGCGGCCATCGGACACGGGGTAATAAACCGCGCCGTCGAGGCCATTTGCCTGAATCTGCCGACAGAGGCCATGCTCGACCTTCCCATCATGGGAAACACCGAATGCAAGCGATTCACAATCAAATAAAGGGCGACGACGTGCGCCGACGGCCTTTCCCCCGTTGGCACGGATATTGCATGAAAGCACGAACAACACACAACAGAACGAGAGCATGACGAGGACACTTTTACACGCGGGCATCGCAATGGCCATCGGGCTCGGAAGCCTGACGGCACACGAGAGCCACGGAGCGGAACCGCCGAAAAGAACCACACACGCCACCGACAGTTCGGAGGTCAAAAAGCGAGACAACTTTTTCAAGCGCGTCTACCGTTATTTTGAAGAATCAAACGACGTGAAAGAAGAAAAGCGGTTTGACTTCTCAATCATCGGCGGTCCCCATTTCTCGAACGACACGAAGCTGGGCATCGGGATGGTTGCGTCGGGGCTCTACCGCATCGACCGGGAGGACAAGAGCATTTCCCCCTCGAACGTGTCATTGTACGGGGACATCACCACCACGGGGTTCTACCTAATCGGCATACGGGGCAACACGATTTTTCCACAAGCCCGCTACCGCATCGACGCCAACCTCTATTTTTTCTCGTTTCCCAGCCAGTTTTGGGGAATCGGCTACGACCTGGGGAAAAACAATGACGGCTGGATCAGCTACAAGCGGCTGGAAAACCAATTGAAGTTCGACTTCCTCGCGAGAGTGGCCGGCAACATATACGCGGGGCCGACCGTCATATTCCGCAACGTGAACGGGAAAGACTTTGACGACATCAGCCTGCTCCGCGGGCAAGACCGCAACATCGGAAGTTTCGGACTGGGGGCCATCGCGGAATACGACACGCGGGATTTTATTCCCAACCCCAGCCGGGGAATTTACATACGGATAGAGCAGCAGTTTTTTCCCGACTTTTTGGGCAACGACTACGACTTCAACCGCACGTCGGCCGAGTTCCGTTTTTACAAAAACATCTGGAAAGGCTGCACGCTGGCGGGCGAAATCCAGGGCGTGTTCAACTACGGGAACGTACCGTGGAGCATGATGGCCCTGCTGGGCGGCTCCGCCCGCATGCGGGGATATTACGAAGGACAATACCGGGACAACAGCATGGTGCAGACCCAGGCGGAACTGCGGCAACACATCTACAACCGGCACGGCGTGACGGCGTGGATAGGAGCCGGGAACGTGTTCCCGGACATCAAAAGTTTCAAATGGCGGCAAACCCTTCCTTCTTACGGAATCGGCTACCGCTGGGAATTTAAAAATCGAGTAAACGTAAGATTGGACTATGGATTCGGGAAAGGCGTCAGCGCATTCTACTTCAGCATTAACGAGGCTTTTTAAAGGAATAACCCTATTGGCGAGAAATCCGCGGGGCCTCTTTTGGCTTTTCGTGGGCGTGAACATGGTTCCAAGCGCCTGCCTCGTGTTCACGGAACCGCTTTCAGCCATCGGGCGGGTTATTTTGCTGTCGGCCCCGCTCGGGGCGTACCTCCTCCTGTTCTCCCTGTCGCGGCGGACGGGAGTGACGCAGTTGTGGCTGATTCCGCTGCTGGTGTTCCACGCGTTCCAGCTGGTGCTGTTTTATTTGTACGGCGAATCCGTCATCGCGGCGGACATGTTCCTGAACCTGCCCACGACCAACGCCACCGAAGCCGGAGAACTGCTGGACAGCCTGTGGCCGGCCATCATCCTCGTGTGTGTCCTGTACATCCCCACCATCTTCATGGCGGCATGGAGCGTCAAATTGAAAACGGCCATGCCAAGGGGCTTCAGGAGGCGGATGATTGTCTCTGGAGTTGCCGTGTGCGCGCTTACCGGAGGGTTGGCGACGGTGGAAACGACACGGAACAAAGACTACTCGGTGAGAGACGACCTCTATCCGGCGAACATTTTCTACAACTTGTGGTACGCCGTCCACAAATGGCAGCGAAGCGAGGCCTATCCGGAAACCTCCCGGGACTTCACTTTCCACGCCCGGCGGGACACGAGCCCCGGAGGGCGGGAGATATACGTGCTGGTCATCGGCGAAGCCTCCCGCGCCGAGAATTGGGAACTGTTCGGTTATGAACGGCCAACAAATCCTCTTCTGCGAGAAATGGGAAACCTGATTCCCTTCCAAGACGCCATCACCCAGTCAAACACCACGCACAAAAGCGTGCCGCTCATCTTGTCCGCCGCCAATGCCAGCCACTACGAACGACTTTACACGCACAAAAGCGTCATCACCGCATTCAAAGAGGTGGGGTTCAAGACGGTGTTCCTCTCGAACCAAGTGCCGAACCGCTCGTTCACCGACTATTTCGCGGCGGAGGCGGACGTGTTGGTCAACGTGCGCACGCCCCTGGAGGGCGGCCTGCTCACGGTCAACAACTACGACGAGGCCATGCTCCCCTTGATGAGGCGCTGCATAGACTCCCTGCAGGGCAATCTTTTCATCGTGATGCACACTTACGGCTCGCATTTCAACTATAAAGAGCGCTACCCGGAAGGTTTCGGGCGTTTCAAGCCCGACAACGCCATGGAGATAGAGCTAAAGAACAAGGCGGAACTTATCAACGCTTACGACAACAGCGTCCTGTACACCGACCGTTTCCTGCATTCCACCATGCGTATTCTGGAAGAAACGGGAAGCGACGCCGTGCTGTTCTACACTCCGGACCACGGGGAGGATTTGTTGGACGACAGGCGGAAGAAATTCCTGCACGCCTCCCCCAATCCCACGTATTACCAACTGCATATCCCCATGCTCGTATGGTTTTCTGAAAATTTCAAGACGGCGAGACCGGAATGTTACCGCGCCGCCCAAAAGAATTGCCACGCTCCGGTGGCCACGAACATCGTGTTCCACACGCTACTCGACCTGGCACAGATACAGACACCTTATTTGGACCCCACCTCCTCCGTTGTCAATCCCCAATTCACCGCCCGTCCCCGCATGTATCTCAACGACCACGACCAGCCGGTCAACTATTACCGCGCCGGGCTGAAACAGGAGGACCGCGACATGATAGACAAGCGAGGGATGGACCACTCGGAATGAAAAAAAAGCAGTATATTTGACGGCAATTTAATCACATCAAACAAACAAAAGAATATGAAAGTAGCAGTCGTAGGCGCAACAGGCCTCGTGGGGAGGAAAATGTTGCAAGTATTGGAGGAAAGAGATTTCCCCGTCTCAGAACTAATTCCCGTAGCCAGCGAACGTTCCATCGGGAAAGAGGTGACATTCCGCGGCAAAACGCACAAAGTAACCGGCATGCAACAAGCCATAGCCATGCGTCCCGACATAGCTATTTTCTCGGCCGGAGGCGACACGTCGCTGGAATGGGCCCCCCGATTCGCGGAAGCCGGGACCACAGTGGTCGACAATTCTTCCGCCTGGCGCATGGACCCGACAAAGAAACTGATTATTCCGGAAATCAACGCCGACATCCTGACGGCGGAGGACAAAATCATCGCCAACCCGAACTGCTCCACCATCCAAATGCTAGTGGCCCTCGCCCCTCTGCACAAGGCTTACGGCATCCGCCGCATCGTGGTGTCCACCTACCAATCCGTCACGGGCAGCGGCCTGAAAGGCATACGCCAGTTGGAAGACGAGCGGGCGGGCAGGCAGGCCGCCAAGGCATACGCCCACGAGATTGACAGGAATTGTTTGCCGCATTGCGATTCTTTCACAGAAAACGGCTACACGAAAGAGGAGATGAAACTCATCAACGAAACCCGCAAAATATTCGACGACCCCGACATCAAAGTAACCGCCACCGCCGTGCGGGTGCCTGTCGTCGGAGGGCATTCCGAAAGCATAAACGTGGAATTTCTCCACGACTTCGAGCTCAACGAGGTGAGGAGATTGTTACAAACAGCTCCGGGCATCGTGTTGCAAGACGACCCCGCCAACGCTTTATACCCGATGGCCATCACCGCGCACGAACACGACGAGGTGTTCGTGGGACGGCTCCGCCGGGATTTTTCCCAACCCAACAGCCTGAACCTTTGGGTCGTGGCCGACAACCTCCGCAAAGGCGCGGCCACGAACGCCATCCAAATAGCGGAACACTTATACCGACACGGATTGGTCGCGAAGGCGTAAGCCACTTCCACAAGAGGGTCCGCGGACGGGCGCTTGCCCGTCCGCGGACCCTCTTCATGTCAACGCGCAAGACCGCATTCATTCCCGCCATAAGGCGAATTCTTGCCATTCAACGGGCTCTCCGCTTTCAGAACAAAGATAGCAGGCATATTCCCCGTCCACCGGACACTCCCGCACACACACCGGCAAAAGCGCGTCTCCCTCAAAGACTCCTATTTTGTCATGCGAAAACTCCACCCGGAAGCTGTTTAGCGGACGGGCCAGTCCCGTGCCGACATATTTCAAAAAAGCCTCCTTGACGGACCAATAATCGAAAAAACGACGGTCCCGCCCGTCCTCCGGCAAACGCTCCAAGCAAGCCAACTCTTCCGGATGGAAAAAACGACGGGCGACGCCCAGCCGGGCCTTTCCCCGCCGCTCTATATCGACACCCAAGTCCTGGTCGGACACAGCGCACACCACATAGTCTCCCGAATGCGAGACGTTAAAAAAGATACCCTTCCGCTTCTCCACATAAGGCTTTCCCCCTTGGGGACGGACGATGGAATACGCGGAACGCTCCAGTCCCCAACACTGGCGAATCGCCTCGCCCACCATAATCTCTCCCGTCAACCGACGCGACACGACGGAGCGGTTGCGACACAAAGCGACCTCGTCCCGCACTTCGGGAAGCACCCGTTCCCGCATGCGCTCAAGAAATCCGCCGTCAAATTTCTCAGGAAGCCGTGTATAAAACAACTTTAGCATAGAACAAATATAAATAAGGTCTTCCGTTTTCGCACGCGTTTTCCTCGCAATCCCAGCGGCGGCAAGGCCTTTTAACCATACTTTAAGAGTGCCGCCGAGCAAAATTAAGAAAATATTTGCATTTATCCGCTCAAAAACTTGTTTATATCGTTTTTGTGTCCTACCTTTGAACTGCAAAATTAACGTTTAAATAACATATTCTTAAAACGAACGCCATGGAAGCAAAGAAGACAGAAAAAGCCAATTTGGAAAACAAGCGATTCATTTTCCAAGAGATAGGCCTGATTGCAGCCTTGGCTATATTATTTTGCGCATTTGAATCGAAATACTATCAGGAAGAAGCAAAGGAAATCATCATCCCCGCCACCGCGGAGGAAGTGTATGAAGTGTTGCCTATTTTTGTGCCCCAGCGTGCCGCCCAGCCATTGCCCAAATTGACGCAACTTCCGCTCATAGACATCATGGAAGTCGTGGACGAGCTGGACATTTCCGAACAAGACATTGAGCTGAACGACGCCATCGTCTCTCCCGTCGAGGGATCGGCAAACGGCGGCGATGGATGGAGCGAAATGGGCTTCGAGGAGGGGGAAACCGGAGAAAACGACATATTCATCGTGGTCGAAAAGAATCCCCGCTTCAATGGAGACTTGAACGAATGGCTGAGCCGCCATTTGAAATATCCGGCAATGGCAAGGGAGAACAACATCCAGGGGCGGGTCTACGTGACGTTTATCGTCGAGAAAGACGGGAGCATCACGAACGTGGAAATACTCCGGTCCGCCGACCCCGTACTGGACGCGGAGGCCTTAAGGGTCGTGAAGTCCATGCCGAAATGGGAACCCGGCAAACAACGCAACATGGCCGTACGGGTCAAGTTCACTTTGCCCATCACATTCCGCCTTCAATGAACATACAGTGATTTACATACAATACGAACATCCCGAAAAAGGACAGCCCCAAAGGCCGTCCTTTTTTTAAGCCCTCATTAAGAAACAAACGACTTCCCCGGCCCCGGATTAACATTTTCTTCAAAAAAAAGCCGCCAATATTTGGTTTTTATTTGGATATGCCCTACCTTTACCCACAGAAAAATAAAGATTGAATTGTAACACATTAAACGAATGACATGGAAATAAAAAAATCACCTAAGGCAGACCTTGAAGGGAAGAAAGGAATCTTCTTCGAGATAGGTTTGGTTCTGGCTTTAGGAGCTTTATTATCCGCTTTCTCGTTCAAGATGGAAACCAAAAAAGAGGAAGTGTTTGTGATGCCTCCTGAAGAGCCAGTGGAAGAGGAGATCATTCCGATCACTCAATCTATGATGAAACCACCTCCACCACCTCCTCCTGCCCCCAAACTGACCGACTTGATTGAAATCGTGGAAGACGACATTGAAATCGAGGACGAGTTGGAAATCGAGGACATGGAAGCCGATGTTGAAAACTTCGACGCCGGTTCGTTGGATTGGAGCGGCAACGGAACAGGTTCGGCTGACGGTTTCTATGGCGGAGAAGAAGGTGGCGAAGCCGACGTCTTCATGGTTGTTGAGGACATGCCTCAATTCCCGGGCGGAGACGTGACTAAATGGCTGGCTAAAAACACCCGCTATCCGATGATCGCGCAAGAGAACGGTATCCAAGGAAAGGTATTTGTTCAATTCGTGATTGAGAAAGACGGAAGTATCAGTAACGTGAAAGTGTTGAGACCGGTGGACCCGTCGCTGGACAAAGAAGCCATCCGCGTGGTGTCTTCCATGCCGAAATGGAAGCCGGGAAAACAAAGAGGGAAAGCAGTGCGCGTTTCCTACACGGTACCCATCAACTTCCAATTGCAATAAAAGTAGACAAATTCATACCAAGGGGCTGTCTTTCAAAGTCAGCCCTTTTTTTAGCATTTTTATGGGCGAATATTTTTACACAAAAAAAGAAACAGAAAAAGCAATTCTTGTGGGCGTGGCATTACAATCTGAAAACGTCAGCTACGGCACCATGATGGAATATCTGGACGAATTATCGTTCCTTGCGGAAACCGCGGGAGCGGAAACTGTCAAGGTATTCACTCAAAATCTCGACAAACCCATCACGGCCACGTTCATCGGAAAAGGAAAGCTGGAGGAGATAAAAAAATACGTGGAAGAACACGACGTGGACCTCGTGATTTTCGACGACGAGCTGACCCCCACGCAATTGCGGAACATCGAGAAAGAGTTGCAAGGCAAAAAGATCCTGGACCGGACAAACTTAATCCTGGACATCTTCGCCAAACGGGCCAGGACCGCCGAAGCCAGAGCGCAAGTAGAATTGGCCCAATACCAATATTTGCTGCCAAGACTGGCGGGCATGTGGACCCACTTGGAACGGCAAAAAGGCGGCATTGGGCTGCGCGGACCGGGAGAAACGGAAATAGAGACAGACCGCCGTATCATCCGGGACAAAATCAGCCGTTTGAAAGAGCAACTGGAAAGAATCGACAAACAGATGACCACCCAACGGAAAAACCGGGGGAAATTGGTCCGGGTGGCATTGGTCGGCTACACCAACGTGGGCAAGTCCACGCTCATGAACTTGTTGAGCAAGTCGGACGTCTTTGCCGAGAACAAGCTGTTCGCCACTCTCGACACCACCGTCCGCAAAATCACCATCCGCAACGTCCCGCTCTTACTGGCTGACACGGTCGGATTTATCCGCAAACTACCCACCCATCTGGTCGAATCGTTCAAATCCACCTTGGACGAAGTACGGGAAGCGGATGTCATCCTCCATGTGGTGGACATCTCCCACCCCCATTTCGAGGAACAAATACAAGTCGTCAACGAAACGCTCTCCCAACTACTGACCACCCCCAAACCAACCATCACCGTCTTCAACAAAATCGACGCTTTCACCTTCGAGCCCAAGGCCGAGGACGACTTGACCCCCGTCGAACGGCAAAACTACAGCCTCGACGACCTCAAACAGATGTGGATGAGCAAACAAGGCGGCGAGACCGTATATATCTCCGCCCGGAACAAAGAAAACATCGAGGAATTGAAAGAAAAACTCTATGCCGTCGTGAAAGAAATCCACTCGGCAAGATTCCCTTTCAACGATTTCCTCTATCAAGAATACGAAGAGGAGTGAAAGCGACCGGAAAAGGTCCTTCACCCCCTCTTTCCTCAAAAAACTTTGGACGCTACGAGCCAGACCTCGTAGCCGCCCCATATAACTATCGCAAACAAAAATGCCCCCGTTAAGGCGAGGGCGACCTAATGTTTTCACAACGGAATAATCCTTATTGTGACTTGCTTCAAATTAGTAAAGCAAATATAAAAAAAGAATCCGGACTCTGTTTGTTTTGCTCGATTTATTTTTTATTTTTGAACAAAATTTGAAAGTATGAAAAGAATCTTTGGATTAGACTTGGGCACAAACAGCATCGGATGGGCTGTCGTAAATGAAAAAGAAAACGATAAAGAGAAGTCCGCAATTATAAATATCGGCACAAGAGTCGTTCCTCTCAGCGCAGACGAACAAAACAATTTTGAGAAAGGCAAACCTCTAACGACCAATGCAGAGAAAAGGCAAAAACGTTGCGCTCGCCTCAACCGACAACGTTATAAGCTGCGGCGGGAAAAACTGATTGCCATTTTGGAAGAAAACAATTTCATCTCCAAAGCAACCATATTGGCCGAAAACGGCCAAGGAACTACTTTTGAAACTTACCAGCTAAGAGCCAAAGCGGCCACTCAAGAAGTAACCCTCGAAGAACTCGCCCGAGTATTACTAATGATTAATAAAAAACGCGGCTACAAAAGCAACCGCAAAACCCAATCGCAAGAAGAAGGCCGGCCAATAGACGGAATAGCCGCCGCACAAATACTAATGGGAAAAAAGCTCACCCCCGGTCAATATAGCCTCTCCCTGTTGGAACAAGGCAAAAAATACCTCCCCGACTTCTATCATTCAGACCTGCAAGCAGAATTCGAACAAATCTGGAATTTCCAGCAGCAATTTTATCCTGAAATACTTACAGACAGCCTAAAAAACGAACTCGTCGGCAAAAACAAAAAACAAACGTGGACAATATGCTCGAAGCCATTCGGAATAACAGGGATAAAACGAGAAAAGAAAGGCGAAGCCTTAAGAAAAGAAAATTATGAATGGCGTGCAAAAGCCCTTTCCCAAAAAATGGACTTGGAGCAGCTTGCCATTATCCTGCAAGAGATAAACGACCAATTAAAAGACTCAAGCGGATATTTAGGCAATATCAGCGATCGAAGCAAAAAACTATTCTTCAACAATCAAACCATAGGGCAAACCCAAATGGAGGAATTAGTCCAAAATCCCAACAACAGCCTAAAAAATCAAGTGTTCTATCGTCAAGACTACTTGAACGAGTTTGAAACGATATGGGAGACTCAGGCTAATTACCACAAAGAATTAACACCGGAATTAAAACACAAGATACGCGACAAAATAATTTTTTATCAACGGCCTCTAAAGTCACAAAAAAAACGAATCAGTCATTGCGAATTTGAAAGCAAAGAAGTCGAGATAGATATCGACGGGAAAAAGAAACAAAGGACCATCGGGCCGCGCGCATGTCCAAAATCGTCTCCACTTTATCAGGAATTCAGACTATGGCAGACAATAAACAACGTGCAAGTGTCGGGAATGGTTATTCCTGAAATTCAACTTGACCTCTTTGGCGAAAATATCAAATACAAACCCGGAAAACGTTTCCTCCTGCAAGACGAAAAAGAAAAACTGTTCAGAGAGCTTACCTTCAAGGAAAGGTTGTCCAAGAACGACATCTTGAAATTATTGTCGCTCGACCCGAAGGAAGTCGACCTTAAATTCAAAGAAATAAAAGGCAACACCACAATGTCGGCTTTGGCAAAAGCATGCCAAACCATTCTACGCATGAGCGGCCGCGAACAGCCCGACTTATCAAAAATCTCTGCCGACGAAGCGGTAAACGCCATTTCTTCCACCTTCAAGACTTTAGGCTACAACGACCAAATCCTATATTTCGACTCCTCGCTTAAAGGCAAAGCCCTCACTTCCCAACCGGCTTACGCACTATGGCATTTGCTCTACTCGTTTGAAGGAGACGATTCAGCGTTAGGAATCGACAAACTGACCAACAAAATATCAGAGCTTTACGGCTTCAACAAAGAACACGCTACCGTCTTTGCGAAAATAATCTTTGAACCAGATTACGGCAGTTTAAGCGCAAAGGCCATACGCAAAATATTACCCCACATGAAAAATGGGCTGGAATTCAGCAAAGCCTGCCAAGAGGCCGGATACCGCCATTCCCAAAGATCACTCACGAAAGAAGAAATCGCCAACAAACCACTAAAGAACCACATCGACCAACTGCGCCGCAACAGCCTGCGCAATCCCGTAGTTGAAAAAATACTCAATCAGATGATCAATGTCGTCAATGCGCTCATCGACCAATACGGCATTCCCGACGAAATACGCATAGAAATGGCGAGGGAATTGAAAAAAAGCGCGGCCGAACGGGACGAAATCTCCAAAGCGATAAACCGAGCCGCCGCACAAAACGAGAAACTCCGTCAAACATTGCAAAATAAATTCCATTTAAAAAATGTGACCCGCAATGACATCATAAAATACAAACTCTACCTTGAGTTAGAACAAAATCGTTATTATACATTATACTCTGACACATATATTCCACAAGAGACATTATTTAGCAAAGATTTCGACATCGAGCATATTATCCCACGGGCAAAACTATTCGACGACTCGTTTGCCAACAAGACAATTGAAGCCAGGTACATAAACATCGAGAAAGGCGACATGACCGCCTACGACTTCATTTCCAACAAATATGGTCAAACAGGGCTTGAAGATTACAAAAAACGCATAACAAGTTTATATGAACATGGAGCGATAAGCAGAACCAAATACAACC
The DNA here is from genome assembly GCA_944320555.1 of uncultured Butyricimonas sp. Taxonomy (GTDB): domain Bacteria; phylum Bacteroidota; class Bacteroidia; order Bacteroidales; family Marinifilaceae; genus CALUMT01. The sequence goes on from CALUHX010000003.1 coordinate 64,684, forward strand.
GCCTACTGACAAGCGAAAGTGAGATTCCGGCAGATTTCATTAACCGAGACCTCAACGACACGCAATACATCGCACGCAAGGCGTGTGAAATTTTGGAAGAAGTGACAAGGACCGTGACAACAACCACGGGCGCCATAACAGATCGCCTGCGCAAGGATTGGCAGCTCATAGATGTCATGAAAGAACTTAATTGGGACAAATATGACAAATTAGGACTCACAGAAATCATTCCGGGCAAGGACGGGCAATGTATCCGCAAAATCAAGGAATGGACCAAACGCAACGACCATCGCCACCACGCCATGGACGCCCTGACTATCGCTTTCACAAAACCGAGCTACATCCAATATCTTAATAACCTGAACGCCCGCAACGATAAAGGAGGAAGCATTTACGGGATAGAACAAAAAGAATTGACTCGGGACAGCAAAGGCAAACTAAGATTCATTCCTCCCATGCCCCTCGACGAATTCCGGGCCGAAGCGAGACGCCACCTCGAAGCCGTCCTCGTTTCGATAAAGGCAAAAAACAAGGTTGTCACTCTTAACATAAACAAGACTAAAACCTCCAAAAACAAAGAAGGCAACCGCAAGGCACAACTCACCCCGCGCGGACAATTGCACAACGAAACAATTTACGGCAGCATAAAACGATACGTGACGAAAGAGGAAAAAATCGGCGCTTCCTTCAACGAAGCCAAAATAATGACTGTAGCCAAGCCCATCTACCGCAACGCCCTACTTAAAAGACTTGACCAATATAACGGAGATGCCAAAAAAGCATTCACCGGAAAGAACAGTCCAGAAAAGACCCCCGTCTTCACCGACGAAACACATAGAGAAAAAGTCCCGCCAAAAGTAAAAACCGTCACGTTAGAGACCATCTTCACCCAACGCAAAGAAATCTCCAAAGACCTGAAGGTCGACAAAGTCATAGACGCCGGAATACGGAGACTACTCGAGGAACGGATTCAACAATTTGACGGAGACCAAGAAAAAGCATTCTCGAATCTTGACGAAAACCCGATTTGGCTCAACAAGGAAAAAGGCATAGCCATAAAACATGTCACCATAACCGGTGTAAGCAACGCCATCTCCTTGCACGACAAACACGACCACCAAGGACGGCCAATTCTCGACGACCAAGGCAGGACACTACCGGCAGACTACGTAAGCACCAGCAACAACCACCACGTGGCAATTTTCCAGGACGCGGAAGGCAACCTGCAAGAACACGTGGTGTCATTCTTCGAGGCGACAACGCGCGCCATACAAGGATTACCAATCATTGACAAATCCTACAAAAAAGACAAGGGATGGCAATTCCTTTTTACGATGAAGCAAAACGAATATTTCGTTTTCCCAAATCCAGAATCCGGCTTCGACCCGGCGGAAATAGACCTGCTTAATCCCGAAAACTACGCCCTAATAAGTCCCAACCTATTTAGAGTGCAGAAAATCTCAACGAAGAACTACTTTTTCAGACACCATCTTGAAACGACGGTTGAAAACAAAAAAGAATTGCAAGGCATCGCCTGGAAAAACATCCGCTCTTTAAGCCAAATGGACAAACTAATCAAAGTCCGTGTGAATCACATCGGACAAATTGTCGCAACTGGAGAATATTAACCTTAAAACAACTGCCATGATAAAACGAACATTATGCTTCACCAATCCCGCATATTTGTCCATGAGCAACAAACAAATGGTCGTGCGACTGCCGGAGGTAGAAAAAAGCGACATGCCCGACAGTTTCAAAAAAGAAACAACAAGGACAATCCCCATCGAAGACATCGGCGTGGTGGTTCTTGACAACAGGCAAATAACGTTGACCCATGGATTGCTCGAGGCATTGCTTGAAAACAATTGCGCCGTAATCACATGCGACAGCAAAGGCATGCCAGTGGGATTACTGCTACCGCTATATGGGAACACAACTCAAAACGAACGATTCAGACGACAAATCGACGCCTCCTTGCCGCTAAAAAAACAATTATGGCAACAAACCGTCAAAACAAAAATCTCAAATCAAGCCGCAATATTGTCCCGCCACTCGACAGAAAACACGCGCTGCATGTCCATTTGGGTCAACGAAGTCAAAAGTGGAGACACTGACAACATGGAAGCCCGAGCTGCCGCGTTTTATTGGAAAGTATTACTACGGGACATTCCAGGATTTACTCGCGACAAAGACGGAATTCCCCCTAACAATCTGCTCAACTATGGATATGCGATACTAAGGGCCATTGTGGCAAGGGCATTGGTTTGCAGCGGCTTGCTCCCCACGTTAGGCATCCACCACCACAATCGCTACAACGCCTATTGCCTTGCCGACGACATCATGGAACCTTATCGCCCCTATGTCGACGACTTAATCATGAAAATCATCAACGATGGCATTGATTATCAAGAAATCACAAAAGAAATAAAAACCCGGTTATTATCCATCCCCACAATAGAAGTGAATATCGCAGGGAAAAAGAGTCCTTTGTTCGTCGCCATGTCACAAACAACCGCCTCTCTCTACAAATGTTTTGCTGGAGAATCACGTCGTATTCTTTATCCTGAAATATAGTGGACCGTTTTAGCCAATATCGAGTCATGTGGGTTTTAGTTCTTTTTGACTTGCCAACCGAAACAAAACGGGACAGAAAGGCTTCGGCCGATTTCAGAAAGAAATTGATTCAAGACGGCTTCACCATGTTTCAATTTTCCATATACGTGCGCCATTGTCCCAGCAGTGAAAATGCCACGGTCCACATTAAACGGGTAAAATCCTTCCTCCCTGAATATGGACATATCGTAATCATAACTTTGACGGACAAACAATTTGGCGCCATCGAACTGTTTCACGGCAGAAAACCGAGTCCTCCCAACACCTCCGGACAGCAATTGGAACTATTTTAAAAATAAAGAATCTCAATGTATTGAGATTCTTTATTTCAGAAACAACGCCATTTTCAAATCCTACCGCCACAACTAAACAGCTACAACACAAAGACTTCTCCGGATTAAGTTGTTTCCAATCGCTCAAAGATACTAATTTGAAAGCAAATCACAACGTGCATCTATAACAAATTTGTAGAACCGAAGTTGTTTCCAATCGCTCAAAGATACTAATTTGAAAGCAAATCACAACATCAGACTATCGTCTATGCCTCCGCAGTTTGTTGTTTCCAATCGCTCAAAGATACTAATTTGAAAGCAAATCACAACGTGTCCGGCTATCAGCAAAACCGCCTGCTGGTTGTTTCCAATCGCTCAAAGATACTAATTTGAAAGCAAATCACAACCTATTCCTGCATATAATTTATTCTTTTTTGTTGTTTCCAATCGCTCAAAGATACTAATTTGAAAGCAAATCACAACTCAAGCGACCTCCAGGGAAATAATCTAAAGTTGTTTCCAATCGCTCAAAGATACTAATTTGAAAGCAAATCACAACATCGTGCGCAAGTATCTAAGACTATTGCTGGTTGTTTCCAATCGCTCAAAGATACTAATTTGAAAGCAAATCACAACTCCACATTTCCATTTTATATTATGCTTTGAGTTGTTTCCAATCGCTCAAAGATACTAATTTGAAAGCAAATCACAACTCTCCGATTCGGAAGCAATTACTTTTTTCAGTTGTTTCCAATCGCTCAAAGATACTAATTTGAAAGCAAATCACAACTGCTGAACAAGGACATCAAACAGCTGTTTTCCTCCGCACAAAATGCTAATTCCGCAAAAATCACGACATAAGAGAAGGGCATCCCAAAACTGGACAAACCACTTGGGATGCCCTTCCTTAGTCCGTTCCTTATCCCTTCACAATCACCAGATAATAATTCTTCCTCCCGGACTGCAGCAAAATGTACTTGCCCCCTATCAAACAATCCGGAGAAATGCGCGCCTCCGCGTCCTGCACCTTCTCCTTGTTGACGCTGACCGCATTGTTCTTCAGCGCGCGTCGGGCCTCGCCCTTGGAACTCATCACCGCCGTCTTCTCCGCCAACAAATCCACGATGGGAATCCCGGCCTCCAAATCGGCCCGGCTCACCTCATACTGGGGCACGCCCTCGAAAACGGAAAGCAGCGTGTCCTCGTCCAACCGCCTCAACGCCTCCGATGTCGCATTCCCGAACAAAATCTGCGAGGCCTCCAGAGCCGTCTGATAAGCCTCCTCGCCGTGAATCAGGCAAGTGATTTCTTTGGCTAACACCTTCTGCAGCTTGCGCAAATGAGGCGCCTCCTTATGCTCGGCGATCACGGCGTCAATCTCGGCGGGCGGCAGAATCGTGAAAATCTTCACATACCGCTCTGCGTCCTCGTCCGTGGTGTTCAACCAGAACTGATAGAACTTGTACGGAGAGGTGCGCTTCGGATCCAGCCAAATATTCCCGGACTCCGTCTTCCCGAACTTCTTCCCGTCGCTCTTCGTCATCAACGGCCACGTCAGCCCGTAAGCCTCCGCCCCGTCTTTGCGGCGAATCAGCTCGGTCCCCGTGGTGATGTTCCCCCATTGGTCCGAACCGCCCATTTGCAAAAGGCAATGGTAATTGCGCCGCAGATAAAGGAAATCATACCCTTGCACCAACTGATAGGTGAACTCCGTGAACGACAGCCCCTGGGCGGAGTCCGCCGCCAAACGCTTCTTCACGGAATCCTTCGCCATCATGTAATTCACCGTGATGTGCTTCCCGACCTCCCGGATAAAATCCAGAAAAGAAAAATTCTTCATCCAGTCGTAATTGTTCACCATGATGGCGGCGTTTGGAGCCGAAGAATCAAAATCAACGAATTTGGACAACTGCGCCTTGATTCCTGCCATGTTCCTCCGCACAGTTTCCTCGTCCAACAAATTACGCTCCAGCGATTTCCCGCTCGGGTCTCCAATCATGCCGGTCGCCCCGCCAATCAAAAAAATCGGTTTATGGCCTGCCATCTGGAAATGCTTCATCATCATCACCGAGACCAAATGGCCCACGTGCAACGAGTCCGCCGTCGGGTCGAACCCCACGTAAGCCGTCGTTTGCTCCTTGGCCAACTGTTCCTCGGTCCCCGGAATGATGTTATGAATCATCCCCCGCCATTTCAATTCTTCAACAAAATTCATCGGTACATTTTAATTATATGGTTTCTAAAAAACTATTCCTCAACGGCCGTCTTATACACTCCGTTCGCGAAATTGACGAAAGGACTGTACAACAAACTTTCGCTCTTCGTCTTTGCCGGAATAAAATCATATTTCCGGTCAAGGGCGTTCACCACAAACAACACCACGCACACCACCAACGCCCCTTTCAACATGCCCAGCAAAATTCCGAACACCTTATTGAAAAGCCCGAGCGACACCGCATCCACCAAGCGAGTCAGCAACTTGCCCAGCAGATTTATCACAACAATCACCAGCAGAAACGTCACAGCGAAAGCCGCGTAATAAGAATAAGGCTCGGACAACACGACAAAATCCCGCAATACCCCCTCCACGTCCCCTGCGAAACGCAGGGCGACCACCACTCCCAGAATCAATGCGAACAACGTCGACACCTCCATCAACAATCCTTGATGGAACCCCCGGAAAGCCCCGTAGGCCACAGGAACCAATATGAGCACATCGACATAGTTCACCGTCACGCTTCTTTTTTTTCGAAAGTCCAAAGATAAGCAATCCTCTCCGCAATACGACAAATATACGCGAAAATAATCAACCTTCCGGAACATTTCCTTTCCGCTCCCACTGAAACGCTATCCGCTCCGTCCCGTTCTCCCCCCGGACAATCCCGCAACGCCGGAAGCCGTGGGCCGGCAAAAGGCGCAACAGCACCCTGTTGTCCCTGTGCGTGTCCGCCCGGACATTGTCCCACCGGCCCATGCACCAGCGCAGGCATGCGTCGGCCACCCCCCTCTCCGTGCCGTCCGATGCCAAACGGTGTATCGTCACGTAGGGCCTGTCGTTCAGCCACTCCCCGTCCCGAATCTCCCGGTAGTTCGGCTCCTCCCCTTCCGCCGCCACGAACGTGCCCACCACCCTTCCCTCCCCGTTCTCCACTCCATAGCAATTCCCCTCCTCGATATCGCGCCTCACCCTCTCCAGCGACGGGTAACCGTCAATCCACTGCGTCATGTTCCCCGTCCTCCGCATAAACTCCCTGGCCCGCTCAAAAATGGCCATCAACCTTTCAACATCCTTCTCCGTGGCTTTCCGTATTTCCATGACACAACTCCATATTCGTCCGGATTCCTTTTATTTTCGACGATTGCGCAGCTTCCTTCACCACATGCATACTGATAAACACATCAATATTCGGGACATGTTCCGAACACATGTCCAATCGACCCGACGTCCTGTCTGCCTTGCTCAAAAGAGTGGCAATTTCCATATTATCCCATGCCCAATCTTTATCAATAAAATTCGGCCGGAAACTTTTATAATATCCTTGATTGACGCATGTCCCGGACACAAAATTTTTCATAACTCGTCTACTTTATTATGGAAAACAAAAATACAACGAAAAATCCTTATTTCAATTTTTAGCCGAAAATTGAAATAAGCGTCCTTGCGAGCGGGTTTTCCACCTGCAATCAGTGTGTTTTAAGCGTGCTTTCAGTCATGCGGGAGAAATGCCACACGATGGCCGGACGTTTGACGGTCGTCCACGGACATCGCTCCATCGAGTCTCCATCGAACCTCATTCGTGCGACATGACTGAAAACACGCTCAAAGCAGGCTTAAAAGTGGCGGAAAGCCTTGGACACACTCCCCGCCTCCCGCATTTGGGGAACAGCCCCTTCACTCGCGCGCTCGGCGATTGTCTAGTGGATGTGTCAAAACAGCATTTTTCATACCCTCCCTCCGGGGTACTCCCTCCTTTTTAGATGGAGAGTTGAACAGCATTGCCATTCAATTATTCAAACCCCTCCCTCCCTGAAACAGGGAGAGGAGATGGCTGCAAAGCAGACGGAGGGGTATGATTGAACATCATGACACAGCACAGCCCCAAGGGGAACGTCAGCCGCGGATGGCCTTGATGCCGGGAAGCTCCTTGCCCTCGATGTACTCCAGCAAGGCGCCGCCGCCGGTGGAGACGTAGCTCACCTTGTCGGCCAGGCCGAACTGGTTGATGGCAGCCACGGAGTCGCCGCCGCCGATGAGCGAGAAGGCGCCCTTCGCCGTGGCGCGCGCGATGGCCTCGGCCACCGCCTTGGAACCTTCGGCGAACTTGGGAATCTCGAACACGCCGACCGGCCCGTTCCACAGAATCGTCTTGGAAACCTCGATGACGCGGGCGAACTCCTCTTGCGTGGAGGGCGCAATGTCCAGCCCTTGCCACCCGTCGGGCACGTTCATGGCGTCCACGACCTGCGTGTCGGCCTCCTGGCTGAACGCATTGGCGGCCACCACCTCGCCGCCCAGCAACAGATTCACCCCTTTCTCCTTGGCGATTTTCAAAATGTTCAGGGCCAGCTCCATCTTGTCGTCCTCGCAAATCGAGTTGCCGATATGTCCGCCCAGGGCCTTCTTGAACGTGTAGACCATGCCGCCGCCCAGGATAAGATTGTCCACCTTGTCCAGCAGATTCATGATGATGTCAATCTTGGAGGACACCTTCGAGCCGCCCATGATGGCCGTGAACGGACGCTCCGGCGAGCGCATCACTCGGTCGACGCTCGTCAGTTCGCCCTGCATCACGTAGCCGAACAACTTGTCGTCCGGGAAGAACTTCGCGATGACGGCCGTGGAGGCGTGGGCGCGGTGGGCCGTCCCGAACGCGTCGTTAATCCACACGTCGCCCAACTTTGCCAACTGTCCTGCGAAAGCCTCGTCGCCCTTCTCCTCCTCCTTGTGGAAACGAAGGTTCTCCAGCAAAAGCACCTCGCCGGGTTTCAAGGCCGCGGCGGCCTCCTCAGCGGCCTCGCCCACGCAATCCTCCGCGAATTTCACGGGCACGCCCAGCAGGTCGGCCAGATGCTGGCGGATGTGCCTCAACGAATATTTGTCCTCCGGCCCGTTCTTCGGCCTGCCGAGGTGCGACATCAGCACGACGGCCCCGCCTCCGGCCAGCACTTTCCGTATCGTGGGAAGCGCCGCCCGCATCCGGGTGTCGTCCGTGATTTCGAATTTATCGTTCAACGGCACGTTGAAATCCACGCGGATCAGTGCCTTCTTGTTTTCAAAATTGTAGGAATCAATTGTTTGCATATAAAGTACGTATTAATTAGTTTATGAGATAAAGGTAGGCATAAAAACACAGACAACAAAAAAAATCGCAAAAACTTGCGCCAATCGGAGAAAAACCAGACATTTACGTCCCAAAAAGAAAAACATGGACACACACGAAATCTACATGAGGAAAGCCCTGGAAGAGGCCAGGAGGGCGGAGGAGGAGGGCGAGATTCCGGTGGGGGCCGTCATCGCATGCAAGGGCCGCGTCATCGCCCGCGCGCACAACCAGACGGAACGCCTGAACGACGTGACCGCCCACGCCGAGATGCTCGCCATCACGTCGGCCGCCGCCGCATTAGGCGGCAAATACCTGAACGACTGCGTCATGTACGTCACCCTGGAGCCTTGCGCCATGTGCGGGGGCGCCTTGGCCTGGGCCCAACTGGGCGAGCTGGTCATCGGGGCGTCGGACCCCCGCCGGGGCTACGGCCGCCTGTCGCCCGGCGTGCTCCACCCCAAGACCAAGGTGACGGCCGGCGTGCTGGCGGAAGAGTGCGGCGACCTCGTGAAACGCTTCTTCGCCCGCAAACGGCAGACACCCCCGGCATAGGGAAATCACGGAGACATCCTTGGGTTATCATCGGGTTGTCATCGCGTTCCATTGCCACAGGAACGTTACCGGAACGTTTCTCCGACACTCACGGACGACGGGGAAACGTTCCGGTAACGGTGCCGTAACGTTGGACATCAATGACAACGGCGTGATATCCCAATGAAAAGGGTGGATTGTCAGTAGGAAAAAGAAAGAACAAACCTCCGCCGGGAGAAGGCTTGTTTCAATAAATTCGCTATATTTGCCACTCAAAGGTTTTCAGCATGGAGCGGGAAGCAAAAGACATTGACGCATTTAAAAAATTGTACGTGGAGCGGTTTGAGGCGATCAGGGGCTTCTGCCAGCAATACGTGAAGGACAAGGAGACGGCTTCCGACTTGGCCCAGGAGACCTTTTTCAAGCTATACGAACGGTTCGACGCGTCCTACTCCCGCGAGAACATGCTCGCCTTCCTCTACATCACGGCCAAGAACCTCTGCCTGGACTGCCTCGCGCGCGAGAAATTCAAGCGGCAGGATATCGACGAGCTGAAGGACGACCTGCTGTCGGACGACTTTTTCCTGGACGAAATCACCCGCGAGGAAATGATAGCCACCGTCCGGGAGGCCGTCGGGAAACTTTCGGGCCGCAGCCGGGAAATCGCAGAACTCTCCCTGCAAAACAAAACGAACCCCGAAATCGCCGAGGCGCTGGGCATCTCGGTCAATTCTGTTAAAAGTTTAAAAAAAGAGATGTACTCCAAACTGCGAGACATGCTTGAGGATGAATACCTTGTGCTGCTCGTCGCCCACTTCCTCGAAAAAAAATCGCGGGAATGACTCACCCACTTTGCCCGCTCGCCCGTATCTATGATGTCAGACGAGCATTATGGAACAAAAGACAAAGGAACGAATAACAGGACGCGTCAAGGCGGGGCGGCTGATCGCCCGCCAGCGCATGGGGCTCCTCACTCCGGGCGAGGCGAAGAGGCTCGAGGCGTGGCTTGCGGAGGACGAGAAGCACCGGCGGCTCCACGAGCGGCTCTCGCAGGAGGAAATCCTCCCCCGAATCGCCCCCGCCGAGGGCGAGAAGTCATGGAAGCAATTCATCAGGAGATACCCCGTCTACCCCCGCCTGGGCAGGCGGAGATGGGCCGCGTGGCTGTCGGCGGCGTGCTGCCTGCTGTTCGCGGCGGGCGTGGCGTGGCTCTGGCAGCCGGACAAAGAGGAGGAGCGGATTCTGCCGCCCCGGCCGGCCGACAACGTGCGGCTCGTGTTCGGCGACGGGCAAAGCGTCACGCTGGACGAGGCCGGCCCGGCGGAGCTCGCCCGCATCGACGGGGCGGACGTGAAGCCCCGGGCGAGAAGCATCGACTATTCCGCCAAGGGAACGGTGCGGGACACCGCCACGGAATACCACACCATCATCGTACCCAAGTACGGGGAATACACCGTGCGCCTGGCCGACAACTCAGTGGTGAAGTTGAACTCGGAAAGCACCCTGCGCTACCCCGTGGCCTTCCAGGGCAAGACGAGGGAGGTGTGGCTGACGGGAGAGGCCTACCTGGAAGTGGCGAGCGACCCGGCCCGCTGCTTCAAGGTCCACACGGGGGAGACGACCGTCAGCGTGCTGGGCACCACGTTCAACGTGGCCAACACCCCCGACGGCGAAACCGTGACGACGCTCGTGAGCGGGCGGGTGTCCGTCGACAACGGGCGGGCGAACCGCGTCATCAGCCCGGGACAACAGGCCGTCACCCGGCAGGACTCGGAGGCCATCGACGTGCGGAAGGCCGACATCGCAGCGGCTACCGCTTGGACGCGGGACATGTTCTACTTCAACGAGGAGCCTCTGGAGACCATCATGGAGACGCTCTCGCGCTGGTACGAGTTCGGCGTGGTGTTCGAGAACGAAGCCGCCCGGCAAAGGCGGTTCACCGTGGAATCGTCCCGCTACGAGAACATCGACCAGATTCTGACGTTAATCGAAGAGACAGGCGTCGTGACCTGTAGAAAGGAGGGAAGAACCATACACATCCGATAGAACCCACACAAAAAGGGACATGCCTCAACATGTCCCCGTCGCTAAAACTAATGTAATGTAAGCGCTTGCTCACGCAAGGGCGATAATGAATTAACAACACAAATGTATGAATAAAACAAGAGAAACGCGTGCCCCCGGGCATGAAAAAATCAAAAAACTACTACGTATTATGAAGCTTAGCAGCTTATGCATGTTGTTGTTCTGCGTGAACCTGTCGGCGACAAGCCTTGCCCAGGAGGCGAGGATGTCGGTGGACGTGACGAACGGCGACATACGGCAAGTGATGGAGGCCATCAAGGCGCAGAGCGACTACACCTTCGTGTACAACGCGGAGGAGATTGACGAAATCGGGAACGTCAGCGTGCGGGAGACGGATGCCAGCGCACGGACCATCCTGGACGCCTGTCTCGCGGGCACGGGATTCACCTACACGATTATCGACAACGTGATTGTCATCAAGAAGGCCCCGGCGGCCATCTCCGAGGAGCCAGAGGACATCAAACGCATCACAGGACGGGTGACCGACAAGCAGGGCCAACCGCTGCCGGGCGTGTCGGTGCTGCTGAAAGGGACGACCGTCGGCGTGGCCACCGACGCGCAGGGCCGCTTCGAGCTGGCGCAACCCAAAGACACGACGGGCGAGCTGGTCTTCTCATTCGTGGGGATGAAGACCCAGACCGTGAAATGGACGGAGGGCAAGGAAGTGAACGTGGTTATGGAAGAGGAGAGCGAGACGCTGCAGGACGTGGTCATCACGGGTTACCAGAAAGTGGACCGGCGGAAATCGACGTCCTCAGTGACCTCCAAGACCATGGACGAATTGATGATACCGGGCGCGTCGTCGTTGGACCAGATGCTGCTGGGACAGATTCCGGACATGATGGTGATGACGAACTCCGGCGAGGTGGGCGTGGTGCCCCGGTTGCGAATCCGGGGGACATCGACGCTAATCGGCAACCGGGAGCCGCTGTGGGTGGTGGACGGAATCATCGTGCAGGACCCGGTGGACATCGCCCCGGAGGAACTGAACGACCCGGACTACATCAACCGCATCGGTAACGCCATCGCCGGGCTGAACCCGCAGGACATCGAGCGCATCGACGTGCTGAAGGACGCCGCGGCCACGGCCCTTTACGGAACACGGGCCGCCAACGGCGTCATCGTGGTCACCACCAAGAAAGGCCACATCGGGAAGCCCATCATCACCTACAACGCCACCGTGACCCTGCGCCGCAGACCGAGATACACCGACAACAACATCAACCTGATGACCTCGGCGGAACGCATCCAATTCTCACGGGACATGGAAGCCGCCCACTACGAATATGACGACGACATGTCGATGGTCGGCTACGAGGGACTGATGCAACAACTATACAAGGGGAATCTGACCTACGCCCAATTTGAAACGGAAGTGCGCAAGCTGGAAGAAATGAACACCGACTGGTTCGACATCCTGACCGACGACACCTTCTCCCACCAACACACGCTGAGCATCACCGGCGGCTCGGAGGAAGGACAATACTACGCCTCCATCGGATACACGCGGGACAACGACGTCATTTGGAAAGACAACAACGAGCGATACACCGCCGTATTGAACCTGGACGCCAATCTGGCGCCGTGGCTGCGCTCCTCCTTGAACCTGAACGCCAGCATCACCAGCCGGGACTACTATCAAGACGAGCTGGCCCCCATGGATTACGCCTACAAGACCAGCCGCGCCATTCCCGCATACGACGACAACGGGGAATACCATTATTATAAGAAAAAACCCACCAACAGCAACGACTATTTATACTTCAATTACAACCTCATCAACGAGCTGGAGAACAGTTCCCACGAGCAAGAAGGCCAATCCGTGACGGCCACCGTCAATTTGCAATTCGACATCCGGGACTGGTTGAACGCCGAAGCCATTTTCTCGTACTCCACCTCGCACACGACCATCGAGGGGTGGTGGGGCGAGCAGACCTACTACGCCGCCTGTTTGCGCGGGACGGAATACGGCGTGCTGCCTGAACCCTACACGGAAGTCTGGGACGATTACAGGGAAGAATGGGAAAGCGAGGGCGGCGACAGCGAGATGCCGTACGGAGGCGAATTGAGCCGCTCGGAATCCAACAACCGGTCATACACCTTACGCCTGCAAGGAAACGTCAACAAGAGCTTCGGCAAAGAAAAACAACACAACATCTTCGGCAGCGCGGGCTTCGAGCTTAGCTCCACCCGCAGCAAGAGCTACAACCGGACAGACCGGGGGTATTACAAAGACCGGGGCATGAGCTTCGTCACCAACATCGACATCGAAGACTTCCCATACTACGGCGACTGGCTGGCCCAGAACACCCCCACGCTGACGGACTCCAAAACGAACACCGTGTCGGCATACGCTTCCGCCTCCTACAGCTACTTCAACTATTTCACGGCGAACATCAACGGACGCATCGACGGCTCCAACGGATTCGGCAACCAGGCAAACGACAAATTGCTGCCCATCTGGTCCATGTCCGCCAATTGGAACATCTCGGAGCACGCCTGGATGGCCCGCCCGTGGATCGACCTTCTGCGGCTGAAATTCTCGTTCGGTTATCAAGGGAACATGCTGGAGGACCAAACGCCGGTGATGATCATACAGAAAGAACCGCTCAACGCCTATTTCAATGAAAACACGGCCGTCGTGGAACGCTATCCGAATCCGGACCTAAAATGGGAGACCACCACGTCGTACAATTTAGGACTGGAATTCACCTTGTTCCAGAACAAACTATCGTTCGAGGGCGAGTTGTACTGGAAACACACAAAAGACGCCTTCATGACCAAAACGATATCCTCCATCAACGGAGTAGCCAACAATTCCTACGTAATCAACGGCGGCGACGTGGACAACAGCGGCTACAACGTGGCAGTAACCGTTTCGCCCATCAACAACGACAAGTTCCGCTGGACGTTGTCCACCTCGTGGTCCGAGACATTCAACAAGGTGGACAGCAATCCGGACAGCCAGACCTACGAACGGGAGGATTTCCTGGACGGCACGGCCATCGTGAAAGGGGAGGCCGTCGGGACGTTCTACTCCTACAAGTTCATGGGCCTAAGCCCCGTAGACGGCGGCCCGATATTCGACGACTGCGGGGACAACAAGGAAGCCCTCCGGGGCCTCAGCCGATACGACACCTACACCCGGGTGCTGGAGGCCTCCGGACTGCGTGATCCGAAAATCTCCGGGACCATCAACACAAGCGTCCGTTACCGGAACTTCCGGTTAAGCGGCTCATTCCCTTACAGCCTGGGCAACAAGGTGCGCATGTTCGCCATGTACATAAGCGATTCCGACGTCAATAACGCAAATCAGATTCACGCCGAGTACAACGTACACAAAGATTATCTGAAACGGTGGCGCCGCCCGGGCGATGAGTTGCACACCGACATTCCGGCAATCATGACTCCCTCATCAGACTCCTATTGGAAATATGAGAACCACTGGAGTCAAAATCGAGTCACTTATTCGGATGTAGAACCTTTCGCCGAATCGGCCTGGCAAATGTACGATTACGGCAACCAACGGGTGGTGAGCGGCAATTATCTGAAATGCTCCAACTTGAGCGTGACCTACGAGTTCGGTCAAACCATGCTCGACAAGATGAAACTGTCCCGATTGGCCCTGACCCTGTCCGCCTCGAACCTGTTTACGATTTGCGCCAAGGAATTGAACGGCCAGGCTCCCACGCAAAGCGGTTTCGCCGAAACGCAGCTGAGCGACCGACCGACATATTCTTTTGGCTTAACCGTTTCATTCTAAAAAAATAATACACATATGAGAAAAATAATAGGCATATTCATAATGGCCCTGGCCTTGGGAGGGTGTTCCGACTTTTTGGAAGAATATTCCCAGGATTTGGCCCGGGTGGAAAACTATGTGGATTTGGACGAAGTGCTGATGGGCGACGCTTATTTGCCCGTGGGCGGAGTTTTCCGTGACGAAGGCATAATGGTCACCGAGAACGACCGTTTCCAAGTCATCCACTACATGTCCGACGAGTTGAGCAAATACATTCCTTCCAACTATTTTGGACTGGAAGACATACAAGACCAATATTACGGCTGGCACACCTGGCAACAGGACGTAGGCCTGACGCGGGACGGAAGCTCCCGCAACGCAGAAGACGAGGACTGGAACCAAGCCTACCACAGCATCAACATCTGCAACATGGTGCTGGACGCCATCGACGAGCAACACGCCGAAAACGAGGAACAGGAAATGGAAAAGAGCCGCATCAAAGGAGAAGCCGCATTCCTGCGCGCCTTGTACTATTTCGAATTAGTGAACCTTTACGGCAAACCGTATTGCTCCGCCAACCTCAACAGTCCGGGCGTGCCCATCAAGCTCAGTCCGGTGGTGGAAGACAAAGACTACACGTGCAACACGGTGGAGGAAGTGTACGCCCAAATCGTCGACGACCTGAACCTGGCGGACACCTGCCTGGCAAACGCCCCGGTGAAAAACCATCCCTACCGGGCCGACATCACTTCCGTCTATTTGTTGAAAAGCCGGGTGTATCTTTACATGCAGGAGTGGAAACAGGCGTTGGAATACGCGCAGAAAACCCTGGCCAAGAACGGCAACCTATTGGACTTAAACAGCTGGTCGGCCTCCAAAGGGGAAGTGTTGAACATATCGTCCCCGGAAATTATCTTCTCCATGGGAGGGTATTTCATCGCCAGCACCATTTATTTTCAACGGGAATTTGATTACGGGGAGTGGCTGGCCATTCCCGTCTACACTATTTCCGACGACTTGGCAGCCGCATACGACGAGGGCGACAACGACCTGCGCACGCAATACTACATTCGCAAAGACACATTAGGCTATTCATATTGCGATATTCCCTACTCGGAAGGATGGGTTCTCAACAAAGTGCAAGGCTGGAATCTGGATATTCGGGACGTGTCGGACAACTTCCTGTTCCGGACGGCGGAAGCCTACCTGAACGGAGCGGAAGCGGCCGCCATGCGCGGCGACGAGGGGACCGCCCACTCCCTACTGAAAACCCTGCGGGACAACCGACTGAAGAACAGCGGAGCCATCACGGCCAGCGGAGCAGACTTAATCGCCTTCATCCGGGACGAACGGCAACGGGAACTTTGCCTGGAAGGCCACCGGTGGTTCGACTTGCGCCGCTACACGGTAAATGAGAAATACCCGTACAGCAAAAAAATCGTTCACTACTACACATCATACAACAACGACACTTTCCAAGACGAACACACGTGGAGCTACGTGCTGGAGGAAAACGACGAGGCCTATACCCTGGCGTTGCCCTACGAGGTGCTGAAATTCCAGATGACACTGGGAAGCAACACCCGTCCACCCCGCACCAGCACGGACTACACTCCGGAACCGCCCACAGAAATCACCCCGCCCGAGGAACCCAAGAGTCCGGAATATTACGAAGGATATGACACCGGATACGAGGACGGATATGCAGCAGGATTAAAAGATGCCGAAGAAGACTCCATGGATGCCTATTGGGATGATTATAACAACCCATACGACGACGATGATCACTACGAGGGATATGAAGCCGGATTTGAGGATGGATATGACGATGGATTTGATGCCTATTTTGAAATGTAATAAAAGACTGAACGATGAAACAATATATCTATATTAGCCTGCTTCTTTTGGCCGGGTGCTTATGCGCCTGCCAAGAAGAGGATTTGAATCTGGCGGACCTGGAAAATGTCTTTTTGCCAAGTCCGAATGCGACAGACGAGAGTTCCGAATTGCGCCGCAACTTTTACGAAGCAACAGGATGCTACCTTTTATTCAACGACACGCTACGCCATGAGTACGGAGGCGTGGACGCATACGGCAATCCGTACTACGACACGGAATTGCTCAGCCTGGGCTGGAATTACATCAGCGGTTCCTCCAATCCGACCCGCTACGTCTATGAGTATATCGAGACTATCGAACAACAACGGAAAGCGGCAGAATGGCTGCAAGATTACCTGATGCCCTACTTAGGCAACGTGGTGCCCTATTCCTTGCTGGTCGTTAACCGCATCGACCATTATGTGGTGGACGGGAATCAATACGAGTACGACTCCTCTCCCATCAGCGCATCCGATTTCCGCTGCATGGCCTTAAACATCAGCGGACTCTGGGACACGGACGACCTTCAGGCCTACGCTCAGGAATTCTGTTACGAATTCATCTTTTCCAGTTGGGGGAACGACCCGTTTGACTCCGACTACGAGGAAAACGCATATGAATTTTATCGTTGCAGCCGCTGGGATTATGAAGAAGACAAAGAAGACTACGTGATTCCCGATGGAATCGGAGATGAATACGACGCCCAATACATCACCCGTTTCTATCGCTACGGATTCTTAGTGAACACGAACGAGACACTCATGCCCGATTACAAGAGCGATGCGATTTCGTACATCAAAGCCTGCCTGACCATGACGGACGAGGAATTCAGAGCGAAATACGGCGAATACGAAGCTGTCATGGAGAAATACGAGTATGTAAAACCGCTGGTGGAACAATCCGGCATTAAATTCTAAACAGTATGAGGAAGTACCTAATAGCAATAAGCGTGATTCTGTCGGCAATCAGTTTCCACGCATGCAATGACGACGACATGCCAAGCATCAAGCCCACCGCCAGCGGAACGTTCACCGACGAGCGGGACGGGAACACGTACGGATGGATCCGAGTAGGCGACCTGGACTGGATGACCGAAAACCTGAGATACGGCACGCCTTTTTACGAGCGGGAATACGATGGTGTTTTTGAAGACCCCGTTTACAGCGAGGCTCAACCGGTTTACTCCAACGAAACCATATACGACTTCGAGGCCGATTTGGCCGCCTATGGCAACCTCTACACGTGGGAGGAAGCCTGCCAATACGCCCCGGAGGGCTGGCGGCTGGCGACCGACGAGGACTGGAAGAACCTGGAAAAGGCCCTGGGCATGTCCGAGAACGAGGCCAACGAGGAAGGCTGGCGGGGAGAATACGTGGGCACGCTTCTCCGGCAAGGCGAAGAGGGGCTGGGCATGGCCCTTCCCCTTTCGGGCTGGGCCTGGCAATCCGGTTCCTACGGCTATGAACTTTATTTGAGCAACGTCAAGGAATTCGGGTATTTCTGGACAGCCACGGAAAAAGAGGACGACGGATTGAACGCCCAAACCGTCTACTTCCGCTCCATCTTTTCCGACTACAACACGGTGAAACGGTACACGACGCCTTTAAACGTGTTGATGCGGGCACGCTACGTGCGTGACGCACAATAATTGAACAGTAGTTGTTTTTATGATGATTGATGTTCCGCAAGGAGGGAGGAGAATTCTCGCTCCCTCCTGCTTTTCCGCTCTGTTTTCACAAAACGGAGGGCACAAGGGAAGGACACGCGCCTAGGGTGTTTAGGGCGCACGCACGGGATGCACCGGAACATCGCTTTTTGACAAAAAGATAATAACAGTAAAAATTGACAGACGAATGAGACTATTAATCGTGATTTGCATGCTGCTGCAACTGCCGACGTTCGGGCAGGAGGGGACAAAATTCCGGGAATTGACCTTCAAGGAGGCGTTGGCGGCGGCAAAAAAGGAAGGGAAACTGGTGTTCGTGGACTGCTACACCTCGTGGTGCGGGCCGTGCCGGGACATGGCGGAAAAGGTGTTCCCGCAGAAAGAGGCGGGCGACTATTTCAATCCCCGCTTCGTGTGCGTGAAATACGACATGGAGAAAGGCGAGGGGGAGGAGCTGGCGAAGCGGTTCGAGGTGCGCGCCTATCCCACATTCCTGATTGTGCGCCCGGACGGAACGGCACAACACAAGATTGTCGGCGGCAGCGACTTGAAAGCATTCATCGCCCAGGTGGAGGAAGGCCTGGACGAAAAAAAGAACCTATTGTTTCTGAACGAGGCTTACGAGCGGGGCGGAATGGACACCCACCAGTTGATGGCGTACTATTCCGCCCTGACGAAAGCCGAGGAAGAACGGGCCGACCAAGTGCGGAGCGAATTGTGGAAGAAGTTGACGGAGCAGGAAAAGACGACGGCTGAATATTGGAGCCTCATCGCCAACGAGACAAGCCAACCCGGCACGCCGGAGTTCGACTTCATGCTGGGCCACCTCGCCGAATTGCGGCAAAACGTGGGACGGGAACGGGTGGACGAGTTCGTGACGACTTACTATTTGGACGTGCTGGGGAATTACATCCTGGGCTACGCCGACAAGGAGGCGCCCGCCATCGACGTGCTGGAGCGGCAGGTGCCGACACTGGGCGTGAAGAGACAAAAGGAGTTGGAACGCACGGCGGAACTGGCGGGATTGGTGGCCCGGCAAGAAGCCGACAAACTGGCCGCCCTAATCGAGGAACGGATGAACGGCTGGAACGGCGGCACGCTGCGCACCTACGCATTCGGATTCCGAGGCATCGCATGGGGCGACAAGGGGAAAGGAACCGTGCCCGCCAATTACAAGGAACTCGGGAAACGGCTGGCGGCACTGACCGTCGGGAAGGTGGAAGCGGAAGCCGACACGATGACAACGGCGGAGCTGCGGGAATACCTGCTGGCCCTCTCCGGGTTCGGAGGCGAGCTGGACGACCCCACCTGCCAACGGCTCGTGAACGCCGCCGAGAAAGTGACGGCCCGGGAACCGGACAGCCAAGCCACCGAAGACGTGGAATACGACCTGCAAGAATTTCGCAAACAACTCAACAAAAACAAGCAATAGGAAATGAAACAAGCAAGCATTGTCATTTTGTTATTGGCGGCGGCGTGCGGCCGCCAACCGGCGGACTCGTTCGTGCTGCGGGGCACGGTACCGGGAGCCATGGACAGCACGGAAGTGAGGTTGGTGCCGAACGGGAGATTCAGCCACTCGTGGAAAGCGTTCGTCGTGGACGGGCGGTTTGAAATCCGGGGTCAAATGCCGCTGCCCACCTACTGCGAACTGCGCATGAACAACGCCGACATCTGCGAGCGGCGAGGCATCGAGGACGACGGCCTCACCAAATACAACGAAATCGGCTTCTTCGTGGAGAACGGCGAGCTGACGTTCAGCACGCCGAGCGTGGACAGCCTGCCGGAGTCGTTCTGGAGGTATGACGCGCGCAAGGAGCGGAATTACACCGTGAGCGGCTCGGCGGCGCAGGACGCTTTCTACCGCTACCAGCAACAGACCATTCCGCTACGCCACGCCCTGCGGGAAGCGGAAAGAGCACACATGGACTCGGAATCCATCGCCGATTACAAGCGAGTGCAAGCCGCACAAACGGCCCTCACCCAAGCCACCGAGGAGTTCATCCAAGGAAACCGAAATCTGGCAGTGAACTTGTATTTGGCGGAACAGTTGAAAAAAGACCCGTTCACCTACGACCAGGCCTATCTGGACAAACTAGCGGGACTGTTCGCAAACAGCCAGGAAACCTGCGCCCCGCTACGGGAGTTCCGGGACTATCTGACGAAAGCGGCCGCCTTCACACAAGGCAAAACGCTGGAGGACGGAACCGTGCTCGCCCCGGACGGCACGAAGCAAGGGTTGCTCGCCCAACTGAACAAAGAGGGATACACGGTGATCGACTTTTGGGCGTCGTGGTGCGGGCCGTGCCGGGCAAGTTTCCCCCACCTGCGCAAGATGCACGAGCAATACGGGGAGAAGGTGGCGTTCGTCAGCGTGTCGCTGGACTCCAAGGAAACCGACTGGCGGGAGGCCATGGAGGAGGAGCGACTGCCGTGGCCGCAATTTTTGGCAAGCAAGGAGCTGGCCAAGGCCCTCGGCGACCTGTATGACATCAACGCCATTCCCACCTTCCTGCTCATCACGCCGGACGGAAAAATCGCCTTCTCCGGCCACGCCAGCGGGGAACTGGAACTTCAACTGGAAGAAATATAATTCTACAATTCTTATCTCTACACACCAAACACATCTTGTAAAACGAGAAAGGCGGCAGGCCGGAGAACACTCTCTCCCCGCCGCCTTTTCCCTTGTCCCGCCGACACCATCCACGAACGACAAAGCCCCCGTCCACAAACCCATAACTATCAGGCCCATTTCCCCTCCTCCCTCCTCCTCCGCCAACTTCCATTTGGCGAACATGAAAAAATGCTCTATATTTACGGGGTTAAAAATAGACAACATGGGCGGTTTTGACATAAGAAGCGAAAAAATTCCCGAAAGCGAGAAAGAACTGGAAAAGGCATTACGGCCGTTGACGTTCAACGATTTCCACGGACAGAAAAAGGTAGTGGACAATCTGGAAGTGTTCGTCCAGGCGGCGAAGATGCGAGGAGAGTCGCTGGACCACGTGTTGCTGCACGGCCCCCCGGGACTGGGCAAGACGACGCTTTCCACAATCATCGCGAACGAGCTGGGAGTGGGAATCAAGGTCACCTCGGGCCCCGTGCTGGACAAGCCGGGCGACCTGGCGGGCCTGCTGACCAACCTGGAGGAGAACGACGTGCTCTTCATCGACGAAATCCACCGCCTGAGTCCGGTGGTGGAGGAATACCTGTACTCCGCCATGGAAGATTTCAAAATCGACATCATGATCGACAAGGGGCCCGCCGCCCGCTCCGTGCAAATCCAGCTGAACCCGTTCACGCTGATAGGGGCTACCACGCGGAGCGGACTGCTGACCGCGCCCCTGAGGGCCCGTTTCGGCATCAACAGCCACCTGGAGTATTACGACCTGGACGTGCTGACGAGCATCGTGGAGCGGTCGGCCTCCATCCTGGCCACCAAAATCACGAGCCAGGCGTCGCAAGAGATAGCCTCCCGAAGCCGGGGGACTCCCCGCATCGCCAACGCCCTGCTGCGGCGGGTGAGGGATTTCGCCATGGTGAAGGGGAACGGTGTCATCGACCACGAAATCACGACCTTCGCCCTGGAGGCCCTGAACATCGACAAGTTCGGACTGGACGAAATGGACAACAAAATCCTGCTGGCCATCATCGAGAAGTTCAAAGGCGGCCCTGTGGGCCTGACCACTATCGCCACAGCCGTCAGCGAGGACCCGGGGACCCTGGAGGAAGTGTACGAGCCTTTCCTGATAAAGGAAGGGTTCCTGAAACGCACCCCCCGCGGACGGGAGGCCACGGACCTTGCCTATAAACATCTTAAAAAGGAACGGGAGACCCCCGGGTGGCAGCCCTCGCTCTTCTAAGAATTTATAGACAGGGAATTATATCAAGTTAAACATTGTTAATCGCCTCAATTGTTAAAATTGAAGTGTTAAATTTGTGGTATGAGAAAACAGCAAATTATCATATTAGGAGTCGTCTTCGGGATTTCCCTGCTGGGCCTGATAGCCCTCCAAGCCCGTTATTTCCAGTCGGTAAACGAGGTGAAGAAGGAGCAGTTCTGGTTTTCCGTAAACCGGGCGATGGACAAAATCGCCGACTACATCCGGGAGCAAGAAAAGACGGGAAGGCAAATCGAGGAGCAAAAATTGCTGTCCGAGAAAAAAAATTCCGCCAACACGTCGATGTACATCGACTCCAAGCGCGTCATCGCCTCGCAAAACGACCCGTCGCTCATGCTGGGGACCTCGCTGGGGCTCATCGACGAGGAGACCGACGTGCAGGACCTCAACAAGTTTGTGGACCAGAAACTGCAAGAGAACAACATTTCCGCCTCCATCGCCCGCCTGCAGCAAGAGCTGAAAGAAAAAACGGGCAAGGAGCTGCGGCTGGTGCTGGGGGAAGAACGCCACCACTCGGTGAAGGATTTCGTGAACCTCGAGTCCCTGCAAAAAGTCATCGGGGACATCCTGAAAGACCACGCCATCCGCTCCCGGTTCGAGTTCGGGCTCAAGGAAGGGGGCAAGTTCATCCTGTCCACCCCGAATTTCATGGCCGGCTCCACCTACGGGTTCAACCGCTCGATATTCCCGGGAGACGGAGAGGAGTCCGCCGTGCTCTACCTGAAGTTCCCGGACGCGTCGTCGGACCTCGCCAACTCGTTCTGGATGCTGTTCCCCAGCCTGCTCATCATCGTGGCGCTGGTCTTCTGCTCCGTGTTCTGCCTGATCGTCATCGTGCGGCAAAAAAAACTGTCGGCCATCAAGAACGACTTCATCAACAACATGACCCACGAGTTCAAAACACCGATAGCCACCATCTCGCTGGCCGCCCAGATGCTGAAGGACGGGGCAGTGACGAGCGCGCCGGACTCCGTGGAACGCATCGCCACAATCATCCGGGACGAAAGCAAGCGGCTCACCTTCCAAGTGGAGCGCGTGCTGCAAACCGCCCTGTTCACTGAAACGCGGATGAAACTGAAATTAAAAAACATCAACATCAACCAGCTCATCGAGGACTTGCTGCCCAAGTTCTGCCTGCGCGTGGAGGACAAGGGCGGGCAGGTGTTCGGACACCTGGACGCCATGCAGGACGAGGTGGTCGCCGACGAGGTGCATATCACCAACGTGATATCCAACCTGGTGGACAACGCCATCAAATATTGCGCCAAGGCGCCCGAGATTTCCATCTACACGCGCAACAAAGAGAAGGATATTATCATCAGCGTGATAGATAATGGCATAGGAATTGCAAAGAAAGATCAAAAACTGATCTTTGAGAGATTTTATCGTGTGTCCACAGGCAATCTGCATGACGTGAAGGGATTCGGGCTGGGCTTGTCGTACGTGAAAAAAATCGTAGAGGCCCACGGAGGACGCGTGGAGGTAGAAAGCACCCCGGGCAAAGGCAGTTGTTTCGACATCATTTTGCCGCTGTCCACGAAAAAAGAAAAGATTAAAAGAACTTTATTTTTTTAATATCGCATACTTTTTGTAGATTTGTAATATGATTTTAAAACAAGATAGCTATGGATGAGAAAATTAAAATTTTATTGGCGGAAGACGACACGAATCTGGGCATGCTCCTGAAAGAATATCTGAGAGCCAAAGGATTCGACACGATTTTGTGCGAAGATGGAGAGGTCGCTTACGAAGCTTTCTTGAATCAACCGTTTGATATTTGTATTTTCGACGTGATGATGCCCAAGAAAGACGGTTTCACGCTTGCAAAAGAGGTAAGACAAGTAAACAGTGAGATTCCCATTATTTTCTTGACGGCTAAGTCCATGAAGGAAGATGTCCTGGAAGGTTTCAAATTAGGAGCCGACGACTACATGAGCAAGCCTTTCAGCATGGAAGAATTGCTCCTCCGCATCGAGGCCGTGCTGAGACGTTCCACAGGCTTGAAACCGGAAGACGAGCAAGAAATTTTCAAAATCGGCAAACTGACGTTCAACTCCAAGAAACAGACCCTGTTCGACGGAGAGGAAGAACAGAAGCTTACCACGAAGGAGTCCGAGCTGCTTCGTTTACTATGCCTGAACGTGAACAAGGTGCTGGAAAGGAACTACGCCTTGAAGAACATCTGGGCGGACGACAACTATTTCAATGCGAGAAGCATGGATGTCTACATCACGAAATTGCGCAAACACCTGAAGCGCGACCCGTCCGTTGAAATCATCAACGTGCACGGGAAAGGCTACAAATTGATTCTTTAAGTTTTCCATTTTTCATTGCGGCGGGTATTTCTTTCGCGGGAATACCCGTTCTTCATTTCCGTGGAAACATTATCTTCGCGTGTCCTAACAAAACAAACAGAAAGCGACATGAAAATAGCAATAGCGTGTGACCACGCCGGTTTCGAATACAAGGAACGGCTGGCAAAGTATCTGCGGGAGAAAGGCCACGAGGTGAAAGACTTCGGGGCGTTCTCGCCGGAAAGCATGGATTATCCCGACACCGCCCATCCGCTGGCCTCCGCCGTGGAGAACGGGGAATGCGAGCGGGGCATCGTCCTGTGCGGCAGCGGAAACGGCATTTCCATGACGGTCAACAAGCACCAAGGCGTCCGCTGCGCCCTGTGCTGGAACATGGAACTGGCGGCCCTCGCCCGTCAGCACAACGACGCCAACGTGGTCGGCCTCTCCGCCCGGTTCATCGCCTACGAGGAGGCCCAGAACATCGTGGACACCTTCCTGTCGACCGGGTTCGAAGGCGGACGCCACGCCAGACGCGTGAGCAAGATTCCGGTCCCCGCGCAAAAGGCATAAGGCTTGCCCAAAGGCTAAAAAAACAAAGCGGTCGGTTGACCGCTTTGTTTTTTTATATCCTGCACATGTCGACCGGCATTTCTTTTTGCGCGTCCGTGACGGCGAACGTCGTCATATACACGATGTCGCGCACGTCGCACCCCAAAGGCAAAATATGCACGGGTTTTCTCAGCCCGAGCAAGACGGGACCGAAAATCTCACTGTTCCCCAACTCCTGAAGAATGCCCAGGGCGATGTGACCGGAACTCAGATTCGGGAAAATCACCGTGTTCACGTCCTTGTCCGCCAAGGGAGAGAACGGATAATGCTTTTTCCTCAACTCCCGGTTGAAGGCCACGGAGGCCGACATCTCGCCATCGACCAGAATCTCGGGATACTTGCGGTGCAGGCTCTCCAACGCCTCCTGGATCTGCGCGGGACTGCCCAAGCGATATTCCCCGAAATTGGAGTAAGAGGTCAGGGCCACGACCGGCTCCACGTTGAACTGCTTCACGGCCTCGTAGGTCAAGGCGGTGACGCATTCCAAGGTCTCCGCGGAGGGGTGGGAATTCACCGTGGTGTCCGCCAAGAAATAGGTGCCCTTCTTGTTGGTGACGATATGCATTCCCGCCGCGTACTTGCAACAGGGACGCAAACCGATAACGTCCTTCGCGTCCTTGAGCACCCGCCTGTAGTCGGAACGCGTGCCGGAGATGAACCCGTCGCAATCCCCGGCGTCCAGCATCATCAGGCCGACAAGGTTGTGGCGCTTCATCAGCTCCCGGGCCAGTTCCAAGGTGACCCCCTGGCGTTGGCATTTGGCGTAATACCGCCGCGTGTACTCCTCTATCTTTTCCGTCTCCTTGTCCGGGTCGAAAATGTCCAGTCCGGGCAAATCCAGCTTGTATTGCAGGGCCAGTTGCCGAACGCGCTCCGTGTTTCCGACGAGCACGGGAAAGGCTATCCCTTCCGCCAAAATCTCCTGGACGGCCATGAGCACCTTGACGTCCTCACCCTCCGCAAACACAATCCGCTTCGGATTGTTTTTCGCCTTGCGGGTCAACCGGCGCATCAACCTCTCGTCCAGCCCCACCCGCTTCTCCAACTGCTCCACGTAAGCGTCCCAGTCCTCGATGGTGGCCCGGGCGACACCGGAAGCGATGGCAGCCTTGGCCACGGCGGGGGCGATGTGGCTGATCAAGCGGCTGTCGAGAGGCTTGGGGATGATGTAATCCCGCCCGAAGGCAAGCGAGGGCTGGTTGTAGGCCACCTTCACCTTCTCCGGGACCGGCTCTTTGGTCAGCTTCGCCAAGGCGTAAGTGGCCGCCAGTTTCATCTCCTCGTTGATCGCGGAGGCCTGCACGTCCAAGGCTCCCCGGAAGATGTAGGGGAATCCCAGCACGTTGTTGATTTGGTTCGGATAGTCGGATCGCCCCGTGGCGAAGATGATGTCCGGACGGCTGCGCATGGCCTTCTCGTAAGAAATCTCCGGATTCGGATTCGCCAAGGCGAACACGATGGGGTCTTTCGCCATGCTTTGAATCATCTCCTCCGTCAACACGTCGGCGATGGAGAGGCCGAGAAACATGTCGGCGCCCCGCAACGCCTCCTCCAGCGTGCGCAAAGGAGTGTCCGCGGCGAATTCTTTCTTCTCGCCGTTGAGGTTGCTCCGGCCCGTGTGAATCACGCCCTTACTGTCGCACATGAGCATGTTTTCAGGACGCACACCCAACGCCTTGTACAGCCGGGCGCATGAAATGGCGGCGGCTCCCGCCCCGTTGACCACCACCCTTATCCGGTCTATCGACTTCCCGTTCAGGTCCAGGGCGTTCAGCAAGCCGGCGGCGGAAATAATCGCCGTGCCGTGCTGGTCGTCGTGCATCACGGGGATGTCCAGCTCCTCCTTCAATCGCCGCTCTATCTCGAAACACTCGGGGGCCTTGATGTCCTCCAAGTTGATTCCCCCGAAAGTAGGCGCAATCATCTTCACGGTCTCGATAAACTTGTCCACGTCTTTCGTGTCCACCTCGATGTCGAAAACGTCGATGTCCGCGAAAATCTTGAACAGCAACCCCTTGCCCTCCATGACGGGCTTGCCGGCGACGGCCCCGATGTCGCCCAGCCCGAGCACGGCGGTCCCGTTGGAAATCACGGCGACCAGATTGCTTTTGGCCGTATATTTATAGGCCTCCGTCACTTTTTTCTGAATCTCCAGGCAAGGCTCCGCCACTCCCGGCGAGTAAGCCAGCGACAAATCATATTGCGTGCTGTGCGGTTTCGTCGGGACGACCTCTATCTTCCCCGGACGCCCCATGGCATGATACTGTAATGCTTGTTTTTTATCCATAATCCTATTCTCTATTGCGTGTTTGACCGCAGCACCTTGCCGGGCGTCTTCCCGCCACGCAAGATGTCACGTGCAAATATACATCTTTTCCCGACATATTATTTCTTGCGGAAAAGACGGAAGGAAAGGACAACGCCTTTCTCTCCGCAAGACATGCGCCAATCGTCGCTTCTTCCTCAATCCCGTCCCGCCGGGGAACAAGAACACCGTCATCCGCGCCAGCGGCCAAGGCACCGTGGTCCGCACCATTAAAACCCCTTGCCCATGTCTCAATCACCCTAAACCCGTCAACGTCTTGCCCATACGTCAACCTTTTTCGAAAAAAAATTCGTATATTTGCGCCACGAAGTTACGAAAAGAGTGTAATTCATTGGAAATGAGCGTAGGTTAATTGCTCATGATAGTAATAGGTTACGATTTAGTTAGTTATCTACTGCATCATCTTTCTGCGCGTTGCGTAACCTTCAAAGAACTCTTCATATGCAAAAGTAACAATAAAACGGGAGATTTTGAAATGAATCTCCCTAATTTTTTTTCTATCTCATACAAGTTTTTCCGTAAAAGCTGTTTTATCCGTCGGCACACCATCGCCCAAAAGAATTTTGGATGAACGTATGCCGACTGCCGCATAAGCGGAGAAAAGGGCTTTGCCTCACGCCTAAACAACAGTTTAGACTGATGATGCAAGGCCCATTTCTTTTGTGCTTATGCCAGAGAGGTGCTTTTACGGGTTCGCAGACGATTTCTTTTTCGCTGTTCCTTTGAGCCGTAAGCGGAAAGCCGTGTCTGACCGCCCGATCCATAAATGGAACAAGCCGTTATGCACGGCAGGCAAACCGGGAAGAATGATTTTATATGTCCGACCGGACACGCTCGGCCAGACATATAAAATCATACTTCCTTGCCGGTGGTTTGCCCGGTTTCACGCTTCCGGCTATGTCCCTTTTTTTCCTTTTGGGGATTTCTTTTTTTCACAGATTTCTCTTTTGAAGTTTTCCTGTCTAATCTGCCTCCACTTCCGTTTACCTCCATTTTCGCGTCTTTCAGTGACGCCGCATCAGGCAGTCATTTCCGTTCTGGGCGCAAAGGTAATTCCGGGATTGGACGGGAATGCAAGGTCAAGCCTCCTGTTTTCGGAAAAAATCTCCAGCCCTGCGGGTAGTATTTTTCCCGAAAAACCTTGCATTCCCTAATCCCTACCTTTTCAAGCACCCGAAACGAAAACGACCGATGCGACAGAAAGACGCATAAAAAAAATGTCGGATAAACGAGAGGCAGATAAGATAGTTTGAAACTCAACTCCCTCAGCTCTTGAATCCGCATTAAAAAATAAAAAAATCAAAAACAGCGAAGATATGACGGCAACGGCAAATTTCAGACAAATGGCACAGTACATAGGGCTTGCGATATGCGGCTTGATGGTGCGCACCGCCTTCGGGGTGTTCGGCATCCTTTGGGGCATCATTAGAGAGATTGTAAACGGAGTGTTCCGAGTGGCGATAGGCGTAATCGTGGCTATCCTTTCCGCAACCGCCTTCTTCGGTTTCATCCTTTGGTTATTCACCCTTTAACCCTTACCGACATGGCAAAGAGAAGCAGCAAAACGGCAGCGCAGCAGTGCAGATACTACGAGGTGGACAATATCTTCGTGTATATGGTTGAAACGTACATCAACGGCAACATATCCGTGTTCCGTGAACTCTACCGAGAACTGAACAAGGACGCACGGAGGGACTTTACAGACTTCCTTTTGAGCGAGGTGCAGCCGACCTATTGGAGAGAGATACTGAAACAGACCATCTAAAACGACAGCGATATGAGAACGATAACAAGGACATACGACCTTTTCCAATTAGCTGAACTCTCCGCAGCAGCGAGAGATACCGCATACAACGAATGGTTGCGCACCTTTGAATACGGTTGGGACAGCGACAACCGCAACACGCTGGAAGCATTTGAAAGTGTGTTCAAGGTCAAAGTGAACGATTGGAGTTACGACACGTGCCGTTATTCCTACCGCTTCACCTCACGTTACAGCGGAGAGGAAGAGGAACTCTGCGGCATACGGCTTCTGAAATACATCGTCAATAACTATTGGCATACCCTATTCAAGCCGAAAGCCTACTACCTCAAAGGCAATTACAAGAAAAGGCGCAAAAGCAGGGTATTCACGGACAACTGTTGCGTACTGACAGGCTATTGCGCAGACGAGGACATCCTGCGACCCATCTACGACTTTCTGAAAGCCCCCGACACCCGAACCACTCTGTACGACCTCATGGACAAGTGCCTTGACAGCTTCTTCAAGTCGTGCCGTGACGATATGGAATTTCAGTGCAGCGAGGAGAGTTTCGAGGAGAGTTGCGCAGCCAACGACTACGAGTTTTTGGGAAACGGAAAAATGTATAACTGATAAAACGACAGCGATATGAAAGGAACAGACCATTTCAAGAGAACGATACAGATGTATTTGGAGCAGCGTGCAGCGGAGGATGCGCTCTTTGCGAAGAACTACCGCAACCCTGCCAAGAACATAGACGATTGCGTCACCTACATTCTCAACTACGTGCAGCGGAGCGGTTGCAACGGCTTCACGGACGGGGA
>CALUHX010000004.1 GCA_944320555.1 uncultured Butyricimonas sp.
ATAGCAGACAAATAGCAGAACCCTTGCTACACCCTACCTACCCGCCTCCTGCCCCCGACTTTCCCCCGCCGTGTTCCCTCTCAAATTGCTTCTAAAAAGATAGCCTTTCCGCAGCCTTGCCGGCGGAAACCGCAGGAAAAAACATGCGGGGGAAAAGGCCGCCACGGCGGCTGCGGCATAAAAATAACGGCAAACGAGGACAATACAAATTCTTTTCGTACATTTGAGCCTTAAACTCAAAAAAACGAAAACCATGAGAAAAATATTCGCAATCATCATGTTGACGCTGGCGGCGGGAGCGCTGCCCGCGCAGGAAAAGTATGTGCCGTCGGCGGAGAACCTGGCGAACCGCGAATGGTTCCGCGACGCCAAATTCGGCCTGTTCATCCACTGGGGGATATACAGCATGCTGGCCGACGGAGAATGGGTGCTGACGAACAAGGGGCTGAATGAGAAGGAGTACCAGCAACTGGCGGCGGGCTTCTACCCCTCGCAGTTCGACGCCCGGGAGTGGGCGCGGCTGGCCAAAGAGGCGGGCATGAAATACATCTGCTTCACGTCGCGCCATCATGACGGCTTCTCCATGTTCGACACGGAGGCCTCGCCGTACAACGTGGTGGACGCCACGCCGTTCGGGCGCGACGTGGTGCGGGAGCTGGCCGAGGCGTGCCGGGAGGAGGGCCTGAAACTGTTCCTCTACTACTCGCACATCGACTGGCACCGGCCGGACTACTACCCGTGGGGGCGCACAGGGCAGCAGACGGGCCGGGAGCCCTCGGGAACGTGGGACGACTACCTGCGTTTCATGGACGCGCAGCTGACCGAGCTGCTGACGAACTACGGGCCCATCGGCGGACTGTGGTTCGACGGCTGGTGGGACAAGCCCGACGCCGACTGGCAGCTGGAGCGGCAATACGCGCTGGTGCACAGATTACAACCGGGATGCCTCATCGGCAACAACCACCACCGGGCCCCGTTCGAAGGGGAGGACTTCCAGATGTTCGAGCGCGACCTGCCCGGCCAGAACACGGCGGGCTACTCGGGCGAGGCCACCGTCAGCGACCTGCCCCTCGAGTCGTGCGAGACGACCAACCAAACGTGGGGCTACAACATCTCGGACCGCAACTACAAACCGGCCAAGCAACTCATCCACACCCTCGTGAAGGCCGCCGGCAACAACGCCAACCTGCTGCTGAACGTGGGCCCGCGCCCGAGCGGCGACTTCCCCACCGAGGCGGTGAGCCTGCTGCGGGAAATCGGGGAGTGGACGGCGGTGTACGGCCCCACCCTTTACGGCACAAGGGCGGGGGAAGTGGCTCCGCAGCCGTGGGGCGTGACCACCCGCCGGGGCGACACGACGTACGTGCACATCCTCGACCTCAAGGAGGCGGAATTGCTCCTTCCCGTCAAGGACAAGCGGGTCAGGAAGGCCGTGACGTTCAAGGACGGGACTCCCGTGGAGCACGAGCGGACGAAGGAAGGACTGTTGCTCCGCCTGGGTCAGATTCCCACGGACATCGACCACGTGGTAGAAATCATCTGGAAGCCCTCGCGCCAGACGGGCGCGAGGGGGACGAAAACCCACAAATAACGCGCCCGCGTGCCTGGATGTTTCTTTTTTTAGTAATTTAGCCGCGAATTTTAAATCATACCATATATGTTTCCACAAGACGAATTCAAGAAATACGCCACGAAGCACAAAGGCATCAGCAGCCTCAACCTCGAGCGCTACCAGTCCCTCACTTCGAGCTACATTTCACCGACAATCATAGAAGAAAGACAGTTGAACGTGGCCACGATGGACGTGTTCTCGCGCCTGATGATGGACCGCATCATCTTCCTCGGCACGCCGATAGACGAGACGGTGGCCAACATCGTGATGGCCCAGCTGCTGTTCCTCGAGTCCGCCGACCCCACGAAAGACGTGCAAATCTACCTCAACACGCCGGGCGGATCCGTGTACGACGGCCTTGGCATTTACGACACGATGCAGTACATCCAATGCGACGTGAACACGATATGCACGGGCATGGCCGCCTCCATGGGGGCCGTGCTCCTGACGGCGGGAACGAAAGGGAAACGCTCGGCGCTGAAGCACTCGCGCGTCATGATCCACCAGCCAATGGGCGGGGCCAACGGGCAAGCGTCCGACATTGAAATCACCGCCCGCGAGATTTTGAAATTGAAAAAAGAATTGTACCAAATCATCGCCGACCATTCCGGCAATCCCATCAAGAAGGTCGAGAAAGACGCCGACAGGGACTATTGGATGACCTCCGAGGAGGCCAAGGCTTACGGCATGATTGACACTGTATTAACAAGGGAGAAATAACAAATGGAAGACAAATGTTCTTTTTGCGGAAGACCCCGCAGCCAAGTGGACCTGCTCATCGCCGGGCTGGACGGTTTCATCTGCGACATGTGCGCCGAACAGGCTTACGAGATTGTCAAGGAGGAGATGAAGGCCCCGTCGCACCCCATGGAACTGCGCCCGGGCGACATCCGCAAACCTATTGAAATCAAGACATTCCTGGACCAGTACGTCATCGGGCAGGACGAGGCGAAGAAGCACCTCGCCGTGGCCGTTTACAACCACTACAAGCGCCTCATGCAAAAGCAGGAGGAGGATGACGTGGAAATCGAGAAATCAAACATCATCATGGTGGGACGGACGGGGACCGGCAAGACCCTCCTCGCCCGCACCATCGCCAAGATGCTTCACGTGCCCTTCACCATCGTCGACGCCACCGTGCTCACCGAGGCCGGGTACGTGGGCGAGGACATCGAGTCGATTCTCACCCGCCTGCTCCAGGCCGCCGACTACGACGTGGCCGCCGCCGAGAAAGGCATCGTGTTCATCGACGAAATCGACAAAATCGCCCGCAAGGGCGACAACCCCTCCATCACCCGCGACGTGAGCGGCGAGGGCGTGCAGCAAGGGTTGTTGAAGCTGTTGGAAGGCTCCATCGTGAACGTGCCGCCGCAGGGAGGCCGCAAGCACCCGGAGCAGAAACTCATTCCCGTGAACACGAAGAACATCCTCTTCATTTGCGGGGGCGCGTTCGACGGAATAGAAAAGAAAATCGCCCAGCGGATGAACACGCAGGTGGTGGGATTCACCGCCAGCAAGGAGACCGCCCGCCTCGACCGGGACAACATGCTGCAATACATCGCGCCGCAGGACTTGAAGTCGTTCGGACTCATTCCGGAAATCATCGGCCGGCTTCCCATACTTACCTATCTGGAGCCGCTCGACCGGCAGGCGTTGCGCAACATCCTCACCGAGCCGAAGAACGCCATCATCCGGCAGTACGTGAAACTCTTCGACCTCGACCACATCAAACTCACCTTCGACGAGGAGGTGTTCGAGTACATCGTGGACAAAGCCATCGAGTTCAAGCTCGGAGCCAGAGGGCTGCGCTCCATCTGCGAGGCCATCATGACCGACCTGATGTTCGAGATGCCCTCCCAGCCGCTCGAGGAAATCAACATCACCAAAGAATACGCCGAGAGCAAGCTCAGCAAACTCAGCGCGCAAAAGCTGCGGGCATGAGAGGTCGCCCCCGGGGTGTCGAAAAAAAAGGCCTTCCTTTCGCAGGAAGGCCTTTTTTCGACACTCATGAGGAGGCCGTTCGTTCACCCCGGCTTCAATCCAAACGTATCAATTCGTACTTTTGGCTTCCCATGCCGAGAGCCTCGGCGTGGTCAAGGGTGTGCATGCCGTTCCGGGAGTCGATGCGCTCGATAAGGTGTATCTTGCCATGGTCGTCGGAACTGCGGACCAAATCGGTACAAGCCTTGTCCAAGGCCACGGGGTCGAGCGAGGCGAGGATGCCGATGTCGCCCATCTGCGGGTCCGCCGGAGAGGAATCGCAGTCGCAGTCCACCGACAGATTGTTGGCCACGCTGATGTAGAGGATGTTGTCGCCGCAATGGTCGGCCACCGCTTTCGCGGCCTCGGCCATCGATTCGAGGAAATCATCCTGTGCCGGGTTGCCCCAACTCGTGGTGCTCGCCCCGGCGGAATGGATGTAGCGCTTGCCGTTGGCGGAAGCGATTCCGATGGACATGTTCTTGATGGCGCCGCCGAATCCTCCCATCGCATGGCCCTTGAAATGGGAGAGGACGATGACGAAATCATAATTGAGGAAATGGCTGCCCACGATGTCGCGCGTGAGATGACGGCCGCCCTCCAATGGCAACTCCACTTCCCCCTCCGCGTCCATGATGTCCACGGGGGCAATGGCAGTGAATCCATGCTCCTCTGCGGCCCGCATGTGGTCGGCGGCATTGGTCCGGCCTCCGCCATAGGCCGTGTTGCATTCCACGATGGTCCCGTTCACCTTCTGCACCAAATCTTTTATCAAGTCCGGGTCGAGAAAATTATGCCCGCCCGGCTCGCCGGTGGAAATCTTGACGGCCACCTTGCCCGTGGCCTCCCGGCCCAGAGCCTCGTAGATTTTCACGAGATTGTCCGCCGTAATCCCGGTAAACATATAAACTTTGGAGACTCTCGCCGAGTCGGACGACAGCGTTTCTTCATTCTCCCCGTTTTGGACGCTCCGCGCGTTGGCGCAGCCCGCCGTAAAAGCCAGCAAAGCCAGCAAAACGAATGTGCAAATGTTCTTTTTCATGTTTCTTTCTGATTAAATATTGATATGTATGCCTCCCATGAACGTGGCCCTCGGCATGGGATAACCGGCATTGATTTCATATTTCTGAGCCAGAAGGTTCTCGCCGCGCGCCCAAACGTTGAGCCACTTGCAGGCGCGGAAAGTGCCCCGCAGGTTCCAAAGCGCGAAATCCTCCTGCCGGGGATTGTCGCCGACGGCGGTGTACAGTCCGGCGATGTATTGCAGTCCGGTGGTGACGCTCCAGCGCCCCTTGGTGAAGTTGGCTCCGGCGTAGAACTTGTGCTCCGGCGCAGCGGGGACGGGATTCTCCATGTGCAGGAAGCTGTAGTTGCCGTCCACGGACCAGTCTTGGTTGACGCGCCAGGCCGCCTGGACTTCCACGCCGGCGTTGTCAATCTCGCCGGAGTTCTGGTTGAGCATCCCCGTCCCGTTCGGATTGGGCAGGGTGACAATCAGGTTCTTGCCGTCGATGTAGAAAACATTGACGCCGTAGTTCAGCCGTCCGCCCAAAAGCGTCTGCGACAGGGCAATCTCATAGTTCCACATCGACTCGGGCTTGAGGTCGGGGTTCTGCGGCGGGAACATGTACATCTCGCGCAGGATGGGGTAACGGAAGCCCTTGGCGGCCGAGGCCTTCAGCTCGATGGCGCGCGGCAGGTGAAAGGCGAGCCCCGCCTGCGGCACCCACTCCGTGCCCACCCGCGAGTGGTGGTCGACGCGCAGCCCCGCGTTCAGGGTCAGCCAGTCGCCGAAGCTCTGGCGGAAGTCCACGTAACCCGCCACCTCGTCCTCGTGCTCGTCCACCAGGTCGTCGCGCGTCCCGGCGTCCTCTCCCGACACGTAGTCCGTCCACGCCTTGCCGCCGTAGCGGAACCAGTCGAATCCGAGGGTAAGACGGTTGCCCGCGAAGAACCGCGTGCTTTGGTAGAGCGACACGCCCATCATGTCGTCGTACGAATTGAAGCGTCCGTCCTGCGAGATCTCGCCCGCGCTGGGGGTGTAGCCGTCGTTTATCCAGTGGTCGCCCCAGTTATAGAAGAAGCTCACGGCGCCGGAGGTCTTCTCGTAGTCGTTGCCAAGCGAGAAGGAAGCCACCCCGCGGGTGATGCGCTGGTCGCCGTCCACCAGGGGGGCGGACACGGGGCCGGGATAGGAGGCGTTGAAATGCGTCACGTTCACGTCGGCGTACGCGTTCCAGTGGTCCGTCAAGTCATACCCCAGCTTGGCGTAACCGCCGTACTGCTCGAAACACATGTCGGCGCGGTGGCCGTCCGTGCGGTTGTACGAGCCGCTCAGCACGCTGTTGAAACGCCCCTTGCGGACGCGGTTGGTCAGCTCCGTCTCCAGCGTGTTGTAGGAGCCGTAACCGGCGTGAAGGTCGGTGCGCACGCCGTCCCCGCGCATCTTGCGGGTGACGATGTTGACGACCCCGCCCATAGCGTTGGAGCCGTAGAGCACGGAGGCGGGTCCCCGCAGCACCTCCACCCGCTCGGCAAGCAGCGACTGGTAGGCGTCGGAGATGGGATGGCCGAATATGCCCGCATATTGGGGATGCCCGTCAATCAGCACCATCAGCCGGGCGTTTCCCCCGCTCAAGCCGCGCAGGGAGATGCCTCCGGCGGCGCCTCCGGACACGCCGTAGCCCATCACGCCGCGCTCGGTGACGAAAAGCCCCGGCACCTGCTCCGAGAGGACGGGCAGCAGCGAGGGCTGCAGGCTCCGCTCGATGACCGACCGGTCCACAACCGACACCGTCTGCGACAGGTGGCGGGGGTCCGACTCGTTGCGCGTGCCGGTGACGACCACCTCGTTTATGTCATAATTTTTCATGGTTTCAGTAGTATCTGTCTGCGCCAACGCCACGTTGCCGAACGACGAGGCCACGACTATCCATACAAAGAGAAAAAACTTTTTGTTCATTACCATTAAATTTATTGATTACATGCCGCAAATTTCGAGATTTTCTTCAAAAAAGAATTTACCCAAATCACAGCAATAGTTACCCGAATTGCACAAAACAGCCATTTTCCCGCCAAACAAATCACTTACCGGCTTTACGCAGATTGGCCAACATCTTCCTCAAATTCGAGGCATTCTGTTCATCGGAAATGGTAGGGTCTTTCATAAAACGCTCGCAAGGAAGCGACGGGCATTCGCCGCAATGGGGCTGCCGCTTGCCGTTCACGCAACAATCATACACCCGGCAGCAGTCATCGCCCGTGTATCGCAACCAGAAAACTTTTCCTTTTATTTTCCGGCATCCGCCACACTGCCCGGGAAATAGTCCGCATTCCACACATACGGCTCCGCAAGGCGAAACCGTCACATACTCGTCTTTCCAATACCACCACCGACATTTCAACGGATCGGGATTCTCCGTATTCACGAAATATTCGACAGCGCGATACAAGTAAAGCTGGCAACGGTCGACAGCATGTCCCCGCAATGCGCACTCTTGCGCGTACAACTCATCGGCCCTCTTGCCTTTCAAAGACTCGACGGTGGTGTAGCCCATCGCTATCAAGTCCCGCTCTGTTGCCTTGCCGATGTTTGGGATTTTCCGGAGCTCAGTCATTGGCGTTTATTGCTTTCATTGTTTGCACTCGCTTGCGAAGTTAGCGAAAAGCGCGGAAGGGAACAAACATATCACATTGAAGTTTGTATCAACATTCCAATTCCGAAGGCAAACAACACGATATCACATAAAAGAATCCCGCAACGGAAAACCTCGTCACGGGAAATCTTGCAAACGCACAGGACAGTCTCCATTTCCAACGTCTCCGGACGCCAGCGCTCCGCATTTGTCCTCTACAAAAGGAGAGGGTGTCTCTGCCGGGAACACGCGGCGCATATCCTACATCTCTTCATCTATCCGCTCCAACTTGAAGACGACAGGGCGCGTGCCGTCGTTGCAGCATGTTATCATCACCTTTTCGTCATTCGTCCAGCCCCGCATGATGGAACCGCCTTGCAATGCCGCATAGACGTAACGGCTGATACAATCCCACGCTTCGGCACAAAACGTCCCGTTCAACATGCGGAAAAAATTGTCGCTGTCCACCATGATTTCCTGTCCTTCATGGAAAAAAGGGCAAGGCCCCGACCGGGGATCCGCCAGGTATTTCTCCTGCAAATCCTTATAACACTCCCGTTTAAGGATGGTAATCTTACATTTGTGTTTCATAGGCTTATTCATATTATTCCTCTCATCTGAATGATTGTCAAACAACGCCTCGCTTTCGGCAGGCAACGCGTTTCCGCCTATCGCCACCGCCAAAGCCGTCATGCCGGCTTGCTAAAAAAACTCACGTCTGTCCATTTCTTCTTTTTTTTTTGAGCGTAAAAATAGCATCCTATCACCACGGAAGCAAGTACGGACAAATTATTCATATACGGACAAATTTATCCCTATGTCCATTTTTGTCATAAGAAACGCATACCTTTGTCCCGTAAACCGACAACATCCGATTATGTACAAAAAGAAGATTCCCTTAGATATTCAATGGAAGTCATGGGCGGAAAGTGGAAATCGTGCATCCTCTACGAACTGGAGAAAGGCAGCAAACGCCCCAGCGAATTACACCGTCATTTCGAAAACACCAGTCCTCGCGTCATCAATCAACAGTTGAAAGAGTTGGAGATTCACGGCATGATCGAAAAAACCATCTTCCCTGAACTGCCGCCCCATGTAGAGTATTCCATCACTGACGACGGGCGAAGCCTTATACCCATCATCCGGATGCTGGAGCAATGGGGAGACAGTTTCCGACCGAAAATGACACGGATATTGGAAAAAACAGAAACGACAGAATAGTTCTTTTGCAAACGACGTGTCCACTTAAACATTCCGCCGCCCCGAAGAATGTCCAATATGCCGAAAAATTCGTAACGATTTTACGGACATTCTTCCCGGCCACCGAAAACGACACGTCACGACACGTCACTCCGCGACGGCCCGCCCGACAAGGGCGCGTATGACGACGGAAGCGCAGAAGCAACCAAAAAGCGGGGGTATATAGGAAATCGTGCCGACGGTGGACTTCTTGTTCTCTCCCTCGGAGGCGACGACCGCCCGAGGGTCGACAGGCTCGGGAGAGAACACCGCGGAGACTCCCCGGAGGACGCCCAGTTTGCGAAGCCGGGAACGGACGACGCGAGCGAGGGGACAGTCGTGAGTGCGGGAAATGTCGGCCACCCGCACTTGCGAGGGATCCATCTTGCCCCCCGCCCCCATGGAACTGACGACAGGAACGCCGTGGCGGACACAAGCGGCAAGGAGGGCCACCTTGGGGGCAATAGTGTCAATGGCGTCAACCACGTAATCGAAAGGGCCGGAGGCGAGAAGAGACTCCACGTCGTCCTCTCGGATAAAACCGCAAACCGCGCGAAGGCGCATGTCCGGATTGATGTCCCGGAAGCGGGCGGCCAAGACTTCCACCTTGGGTCGCCCGACCGCAGAATCGAGGGCGGGAAGCTGGCGGTTTTTATTCGTGACATCCACACAATCACCGTCGACGACCGTCAACGCGCCCACGCCGGCGCGACACAACAGCTCCGCGGCATACGCCCCCACGCCCCCCACACCCACAACGAGGACATGGGAGCGCAGCAAACACCCGAGGCGTTCCCGCCCTAATAATAATTCTGTTCTACTCAACCATTCTTCCATAAAAACACTTCATTGAAATTAATCCACATTTGACGTTTCAGTTCCCCCAAAGACACCCCCAACCGGGCAGAGGCGGCCTCATAAACAAGGCGGACGGGGAGAGGACGCTCGTCCGTCTCGAGAAAAAGACAGGCAAGGGGAATCTCCGGCAAGACGCGAAAAGCGTTCGACGAGGGATTCAGCAATGCTCCGCCGAGGGAAATGTGAAAACCGCAGTCGAGCAGCATGCGAAGAATCCGCTCATTGTTGTTGAAGCCGTGGACAATCCACGGCATTCGAAAACCGCCCGAGCGGCGCAGGGAGACAAGCTCCGGAAAGGCCCGCACGCAATGCACAATGACAGGCAAACCCCGCGTTTCGGCCAGCCGCGCCTGACGAAGGAACGCCTCCTCCTGCGCAGACAGAGAAATCGGCAACCGGCGGTCCAAACCACACTCGCCCACGGCCACCACATCCTCCCGCAAAAGAGCCTTGTCCAAAGCCTCCCAGTCACCGGGAGCGCTCTCCGCCAACCGAACCGGATGAATCCCCGCGGAATAGAACACCCCGGGCGAGGAACCGCCGAAAAGGCCCGTCCCCATGTCCAAGAGAGTCACCCCCTCCCCGGGAGCATGCGCATGAACGTTAACAAACAGCACGTCTTCCATATCTCATCGTTTATCAGATGCAAAGTAACAATTTTCACCCCAACCGCGCAAGAGCTCACAATTTCCACCCCGTCATCTTCCCCCGCCGGCATCACGCATCCCGTCCCTCCATCCCGCAAACATAGTTTCCCCTTCCAAGGCAGAGTCCGTAGAAAACAATCACTCATGCTCATCCGCCTGTTTTGCGGCCCGCCCTTTGTCGCTGGGGAAAATATAAACACATGCCATTCCAAGACAAGAAGAGCATCCAAAAAGGAAAGGAGCACGTAAAACACACTTGGAGACAATCTCAACGGATAAACAAAGGGAGGAAGAAGGACGATTCACCGTCCAACCTTAACCCGTCTTCCTCCGAAAGAGTTTGAAAGTGGAGCAGCAGGGAATCGAACCCTGGTCCAAACACGGAATCAATACGCTTTCTACATGCTTAGCTTTTTGTTGGTTTTCGAGCGTCGCCCGGAAAAAAGCACCCAAACGACACCTTAGCTTCTAAATTTTCGCCCCGGCGCCGAAGCTTCGCAAAGGCTAACCCTGTGTTAACTGCACCCCAAGTGCCGGGTGGTACAAGGTGGAACCTCCGGCGGGATGTCTTGTCTCCGCTATCCTTGAGCGGAGATTAAGCCTCGACCTACTATGCTTCGATCAGGCAGCAAGAGCGTAATTTCTTTCGCCAATTATAGTTTTGCGTCCGGGATTAACGGGCCGGCTTCACTACGCCCGACATGCTTACGCACCTATTCTTCATGCTGTCAAATCCACGTCTGCCCCATAGATACGTGGACGCAAAGATACGACAATCTTCACAGTTTCCAAAACCATCCGGAAAAAAGTTGCTACAAAAAAAGTTGCCACACATTTTTCAAGGACCGCTTATCATGCGGAAAGATGTTCGACAAGAATTTTCACTCCTATGGCGATAAGAATAATCCCCCCCACCAGCTCCACGTTCACCCCCTTGATTCGGCCAAAATGATACCCTCCGCACACTCCCGCAAGCGACAGGACGAAAGTCACCAGTCCGATGAGCAGGGCAGGCAAGCCTATCCCCGTCTTCAAAAAGGCCATGCTCACGCCGACAGCCAGAGCGTCGATACTGGTGGCCACGCCCAATGTCACCAGCGTCTTCAAAGAGAAAGAGGAAACAGCCTCCTCGTCCCCGCCGAAAGACTCGTATATCATTTTACCCCCCAGGAATGTCAAAAGAAGGAAGGCAATCCAATGATCGTAGGCCGTGATGTAAGAACTGAATCCGACACCCAGCGCCCAGCCCAAAAGAGTCATCCCGCCTTGAAAGAGTCCCATCGTGACCGCCAGACGGAGCGACTGCCCCCATCGAAAAGGACGCATCACGATTCCGCCACTGACACTCACGGCAAGGCTGTCCATGGCCAATCCCACGGCTATTAACAAAATGGTTCCTGTTCCCATGCGCGAAGATTTTCCGCGAATGTAAACAGAAGTGGCGGAAAGAATCAAAAATCTTGCCTACTTTCGCGAAAGAATGATTTATTTATACGCGATATAAATTATGGAACTGCAAACAAAAGTGGGTATCCCCCGTCCGGATTTCGTGATTGACTACTCGACCCGCATGATGATGCTGGGCTCGTGTTTCACGGAAAACATCGGGGAAAAATTCCGTTACTTCAAATTCGACGTCGACGTGAATCCCTGCGGCATCGTGTACAATCCCCTTTCCGCGGCGAACACGCTGCGCCTGCTGCTCGACGGGAAGACCTTCACCCCCGAGGATTTGATTCTTGTTAACGGGAAATGGGCGAGCCTTTATCACCACGGCGACTTCTCGTCGCCCGACCAGGCGGAGTGCCTCTCCCGCATCAACGACAGACTTGAACGGGCCCGCCGCCAACTCGCCGCAGCGGACGCCCTGATTATCACGTGGGGAACAGCGTGGGTGTACGACCATCTCCGCTCCGGCGTCACCGTCGCGAACTGCCACAAACTTCCCCCGCAAGAATTCAAACGCCGCCGCCTGGACATAGATGAAATCGTGGAGGAATACTCGCGACTGCTCGTGCGAATCCGGGAGGCAGTTCCATCCATTCGCGTCATATTCACGGTCAGCCCCATCCGCCACTGGAAAGACGGGGCCCACGGCAACCAACTCAGCAAAGCCACGCTGCTCCTCGCCATCGACGCGCTCCGGGAAAAGTTCCCCGACGTGAGCTATTTCCCGTCCTACGAAATCGTGCTGGACGAACTGCGGGACTACCGTTTCTACGCCGACGACATGCTCCACGTATCGCCTTTCGCCGTAAACTATATTTGGGAACGGTTCAAGGAAACCTACCTGCCCGCATCGCTCCACCCCCTCATGGCCCGCGTCGACCGCGTCAACAAGGGCGTGAACCACCGACCGTTCGACGCGTCCTCCGAAGAATACCGCCGGTTCGCCCGCAATCTGCTTGCGGAGATGGAAGCCATCACCCGGAACGCTCCCCGCGCCGACTTCAGTTGCGAACGGGCCGCTCTTCTTGCACGGCTGGAAGCGGAATAAGGGAGTCACGCAGCAGCAGGAAAAGACTGTCCCCCACCAACACGCTGTCCTGCTCGGCGACAGGCAGCAAATCACGCACCGAGATGGGCGACTTCACGATATAGGCCCGGGGATATTTTTCCCGCACTTTCATCAACGCCGGCAAAGTCTCGATGCGAGAATAAAAATTCCCCACCCGGATTTTAAAATCCGGGTCGAAATATTGCAAGTAAGCCCTGTATTCCGGAAATTCCTTCTCAAACTTCTCGCAGTAGGAACGAAGCGTGTCAACGTTGGCCGTGTACGAGCTGGCCGACAGGATTTGAATCCGGTATCCCTCGAACGTGCATCCCTGCCTATAAACGTCGCGGCGCACCTTCAGGAGCTCTCCCAAGCGGGGATCCGCATGAATATTCACTTTCCCGCCTGTCAGCGAGTCCGGCAGCGTCACCTCTTGCAAGAAATCCCTCTCCACCACATCGGGAACGGGTATCGTGTCCGTCTGGGCCCATCCAAAGCGGACGAGCGCCGACAAGAAAATCGTCATCAATAATGCTTTCATTGGTTCAACTTTGTCTATACGGTTTAATTTCAATGGCCAAAGATACATATTATTTGGCAACACGCAAAAGCCGCTCCGCCATGTTTCCCGAAAACATTCCCCGCAAGAAAATCAATGAAGCGGCAAAACGGTGTTTGCGGGCTGACAAATAATTGCTACTTTTGCGGCAAAGAACAATGACCCAAAAAGACAATAACATGAACCAAGTATCGGACAAACAAATCATTGAAATACTCCACCGCGAAGCAGTGGCAGCATTGGGATGCACGGAGCCGGTGGCATGCGCGCTGGCATGCGCCAAGTGCAGGGAAACCCTCGGGGGCACTCCGGACAGCCTCCGCGCGCAAGTGAGCGGAAACATTTACAAGAACGGGATGGGCGTCGGCATTCCGGGAACAGGAATGACAGGGCTTCCCATCGCGGCCGCCCTGGGCGCGGTATGCGGCAAAACGGAATACGGCTTGGAAGTGTTGAAAGAGGTGCTCGTCGGCGACAACCTGCAACAGGCCAAGGCACTCCTTCCCCGCGTCAGTATCGAATTAAAGGAGGACGCCCCGGACAAACTTTACGTGGAAGCGGAAGCCACACGGGGAACGGACCGCGCCAAAGTGGTCATCATTCACGCCCACACGAACATCGTCTACGTGGAAAAGAACGGGGAAACGATTCTGAAAAACGAATACAAGGTCGACAACCAAACCGAGAGCAAAGCCCCCGAATTGAGCGTGAAACGCATCTGGCAATTCATCCATGAAATAGACCCTAAAGAAATCGAGTTCGTCTTGGAAGGCGCGGAAATGAACAACGCCATATCGGACGCCGGACTGCGGGAAGCTTACGGGTTACAAATCGGACGGACACTAAAAGAGAATATCGACAAGGGTCTTTTGGAAGACGACCTCCTGAACGAAGCCCTGATCCGGGCCACGGCCGCCTCTGACGCCCGCATGGACGGCTGCCCGAAGCCGGTGATGACAAACTCGGGCAGCGGCAACCAAGGAATCACAGTGTACATGCCCGTCATCGTGGCCGCCGAAAAACTGGGTTCCTCCCGCGAGCAACTGACACGCGCGTTGGCATTCAGCAACCTGGTCGCCGCCCACATCCACTATTATCTGGGCCATTTGTCGGCATTGTGCGGAATCATGATCGCCGCCACAGGCGCCGCCTCGGCCATCACGTACCTCATGGGCGGGGACTACGACAAGGTGGTCAACGCCATCAAGACCATGTGCTCCAACCTCACCGGCATGATGTGCGACGGCGCCAAACAAGGATGCGCGCTGAAAGTATACTCCGGAGTATCGGCCGCGGTCCAAGCGGCATTGCTGGCCAGCCGCGGCATCAAGCCTCATAACGACGGCATCGTGGAAGAAGACATCGAGCGCACCATTCGCAACGTAGGCCGCGTGGGCACGGAAGGCATGGAAGAGACCGACCGCACCATCCTCAACATCATGTGCCACAAAAAAGGATAACCACGCAAGGAGCCGAGGTGAAATCCTCCGGCGGCTTTGCCGCCGCCTCTCCCGCTCCAGGGAATGAGTTGCGGAAGAATGACACTCAGTCTGTCATCCACCTCCGCACAACTCTTCCCTGAGACAAAGGGAGCACCCCGCAGAGGGCACGGGCATGAAAACACATTCCGCCACGACCTCTTTTTTTTCACTCGGCCGACACGCTTCTTGGCACATGATTTGTAACATTACTCCAAAAAAACGGAACAGCTATCTTGGGATAACCGATTCTGCCAATAGTGACATTATTTAATTTAAAACAAAGGAGATTTTACTATGGGAGCAGCAGGAAACAAAAAACCAAAGAAAAGCAAGGAGAAAAAACACGTGGCGTCCTATCTGGCCGAGGAAGCGACACACGAAACTCCTCTCAAGAACAAACACACTAACACCAAATAGGGAAACAAGCCAAAAGCGAACACCTTCCAG
This sequence comes from uncultured Butyricimonas sp., assembly GCA_944320555.1. Taxonomy (GTDB): domain Bacteria; phylum Bacteroidota; class Bacteroidia; order Bacteroidales; family Marinifilaceae; genus CALUMT01. The sequence continues at coordinate 14,956 of CALUHX010000004.1, forward strand.
ACGAAGGAAGGGGGAAGCCGGGAGCGGAGTCCCTGTCAAAACAAAAAAAACTGTCAGCTTGACAGTTTTTTTTGTTTTTCCAAGACTTCCATGCAGCCGAATCCTTGGCTGTTGAGCCTGCCAATCCCCACATGGTAAGCGATGGACAGCAACTCAGGCTCCCCCTCCAATGCGAAACGGCAGAGATAGCCGCGCAATCTCGTGGGCATGCCCGAGGACTGCTTGATCGCTATCACCTTCGACTTCAGAGAGCCAAGCAGGCGGAAGCGGGTCGGCTCCCATTCCTCTGGCGGAGGACATTTGTGGATGGCCCGGTACTTCTCCACAAGGTTCGCATGAATCAACGGCCCGAAAGCGGGATCGTCCGGTGAAAGGTGGCGGGTGGGATTCTTCCGTCGTCCCCGCCGCTCGTCCATGAAAATCGGCGACAACGCGCGGAACTCCATTTTCCGGGAAAACTCCACCTCCGGGCAACGCTCCACCGCCTCCACGGAGAAATGGATTTGCGACTTGCGGTCGCCCAGCACGAAAGAGCAGTCGCAGAACGTCCCGCTGACAAAAGGCTCCGCCAGTTCCATCGGATAAAACGAGACCACCAACCCTATCCGCTCGCTGCGGATGTCCATGCGGTCGCCTTTCACTTGGAAGGCGGGCACCTGCAAATGGGAAAAGGTGAACAACTTGAAATTCTTTCCCTCCCCGCAATACCCCCTCTCGTGGAGCCATGCGCCAAAACGGCTGTCGCTCCTGTTCAGCAGACGGTATATCCACGACGACAACTCATACTGATAGTTCAGCGGAAGCAACGTTCCTTTCTCCCGCTCCACGCGCAACGTCAACCTGAACCTCATCTTTCAGGTCGTTTTGGGCTTGCGCACGTAATGAGGCATCTCGAACGGAATTTCCATCGACAACTCCACCAATCCCCGGAACTCCCCGTTCTCGTACCAAGGCGTCTGGTAAATCAGCTTCTTCACACCGTTCTTCTCGATGGTGTAGGCGTTCGTCGATTGGTTCGCCATAATGTCGGCCAACTTGCTCCGGGCCGGCTCGGGATGGCAGTCGTACACATTTTTCCCTTCCAGCCCCTCACCGTTCACTTCGCGCGACCTGTCATTCAAATGCAACAAGTTTCCCTCCTTGTCGCACACCGTAATCGCCACGTTCACTTCTTTCAAATAATCCATAATCCTTTAATTTTAAAAACCGGGACAAAACTACAACTTTCCAAGCACTCCGCATAACTTTCACGGACACTTATGTCCAAACGAAAAGTCACTTTTATTGAATTTTTTCCTCCGAAAAGTTTGCACATTCGGACAAACTCGCTACCTTTGCAGCGCTTTAAGAAAAATTCCTCAGTAGCTCAGTTGGTTAGAGCGGCGGACTGTTAATCCGTAGGTCGTAGGTTCAAGTCCTACCTGGGGAGCATAAAAGAGCCGCTTTTGTGCGGCTCTTTTTTCATGACCTCCCGCCTTGTAGAAAAATTCATCGATAAAAATTCCCGATTAGTAGGATATTTATGGAAATATTTCTAATTTTGTTGCGTAAATGATTCCGCCGCCATACTTTTGCTTCAGAAAAAAACGAAACAATGTATGAACAAGCGGATACACATTACAACCATCATTCTTATAATCATTCCATCCTTGGTGGGTTTCTCTCAGGAGAAACCCACTTCTTCTTGGACCCTGAGAGAATGTATCGAGTACGCCCGGAAAAACAATATCCAAGTGCAAACCACCCGGGCCAACAGTGAAAGTGCGAAAGTGGACTTGCTCACCAGCAAGGCGCAATTGTTTCCCTCCCTCATATTCTCCAGCGATCAAGGCCTGAGCCATCAGAAAACGGAACAGGCAGACGGGAGTTACGAAGGACAAAGCGCCTATTCGGGCAGCTACTCTCTCAGCGCGGGAGTTTCCTTATATAATGGAGGCCGCCTCACCCGCTCCATCCGCCAGCAGGAAATGAACACCGAGGCGATGGAATACCAAGTGGCCATGGCGGAAAACGACATTGAAATCAGCGTCACGGAAGCCTACCTGCAAATATTGTACGCCAGCGAATCGTTAAAGACCAACCGGTTGACGGTGGAGACCTCCCAAGCGGACTTGCAACGCTCGAAAGCCCTGTTGGAAGCCGGCCAAATCGCAGAAAGCGATTACGCCCAAATTGAGGCGCAATACTACAACGACTTGTACCAAGTGACAATAGCCGAGAACACTCTGGCCTCGGCAAAACTGGACTTAAAACAACTTCTGGAATTGGACATCGACGACCCGTTTGAAATCCACTTCCCGGAACTGGACGACACCCAGGTTCTGAAACAAGCCCCCTCTTTGGAAGAAGTGTACCGGACAGCTTTGGAAGTCATGCCCGAAATGCAAAACAGCAGACTGAACGTGAGCGCAGCCGAACTGGAAGAGAAAATCGCCGCCAGCGACCGCTTGCCCAGCGTGTCGCTCAACGCTTCCGTTTCCACGGGCCACAATTCCCAAGACGACACCTCTTTCGGCAAACAACTGAATCACCGGCTGAGCGAGAACATCGGACTGAGCATCAGCATACCCATCGCACAAAACCGACAAACCAAATCCGCAGTGGAAAAGGCCAGGCTGGCCACCGAAACGGCCCGTCTGGAGGAAATCAGCACTCGCAAAACGCTGCTCAAGACCGTGGAAACGCTGCACCAAAACGTGCTCTCGGCGCAAAGCCGCTATCAAGCCGCCGCGAACAGCGTGAAATCGGCCTCCACCAGCTACCGCCTCGTGCAAGAACAATTCAACGCCGGCATGGCCAACACGGTCGAATTGCTGACGGAAAAAAACAATTACCTTTCCGCCCTGCAGGAACAAATACAGGCCAAATTCGACGCCATCCTGTCGCTCAAACTGTTGAATTTCTATCAAAACCAACCTATCGAACTATAAAACAAAAGATACAATGAAAAAGATAACGATTATCATCATCGTCGTGGCCGTTGCGGTCGGAGCCTACTTCCTTTTCTTCAACGGCAAAGAGAAGCCCGTCACTTATACGACGACCCCCGTCGAACGGGGAAACATCAACACCACTGTCACTGCCACCGGCACGCTCGAGGCCATCATCCAAGTCGACGTGGGAACCCAAGTGTCCGGCAAAATCGCGAACATATACGTGGACTACAACAGCATAGTCACCAAAGGCATGGTGCTGGCGGAACTGGACCAAGAACTGCTGAAAGCCACGCTCGCCTCGCAGGAGGCCAGTCTGGAGTCAGCCAAAAGCGAGTACGAGTACCAGAAAAAGAACTTCGCCCGCCTCTCCGGCCTTCACGACAAAAATCTGATTAGCGACACGGAATTCGAAGAGGCCCAATACCAATACGTCACGGCGGAGAAAAGCTACGAGCGGGCGCAAGCCGAAATGGTCAGCGCCAAGCAAAACCTTGACTACGCCACCATCACCTCGCCCATCGACGGAGTGGTCCTCTCCCGCGAGGTGGAGGAAGGACAGACCGTCGCCGCGAGCTTCGAGACCCCGACCATGTTCACCATCGCCAACGACCTGCGCAAAATGCAAGTGATCGCCGACGTGGACGAGGCCGACATCGGACAGGTGCGCGAGGGCCAACGGGTGACATTCACTGTGGACGCCTATCCGGACGACACCTTCAACGGCGAAGTGACCCAGGTGCGCCTTTATCCGACCACGGAGAACAACGTCGTCACCTACGAGGTGGTCATCAACGCCCCGAATCCCGACCTTAAATTGAAACCGGGACTGACGGCCAACATCACCGTCTACACCATGGAGAAAAACGACATACTGCTCGCGCCGTTGCGCGCCTTCCGCTTCACCCCCAACGACCCCGCCCTGCAAACTCCGACCGCCCAACGCGGCGAGGAAGTGGTGTGGCTGCAAACCCCCGAGGGACTGAAAGCCTCCGTCGTGAAGACCGGAGTCTCCGACGGCATCAATCAGGAAATAATCTCGGGAGTGAAAGAGGGCGACTTGCTCGTGACCGGCGTCCAGCTGGACGACATCCCGCAAATGGGAGGCCCCGCCGACGAGACCAACCCCTTCATGCCCAGCCACCCGGGCTCTGACCGCAACAAGAACAAAAAGAAATGAGCCATGTCAAACACCATCATCAAAATAGTAAATCTAAAACGAGACTTCAAAGTCGGTTCAGAAACGGTGCATGCCCTCCGGGGCATCACCTTTTCAATCGAGGAAGGAGAGTTCGTGACCATCATGGGCACCAGCGGCTCGGGAAAGTCCACCCTCCTCAACATCCTCGGCTGTCTCGACACGCCCACGTCGGGCGACTACTTCCTTGACGGCATATCCGTCCGGGAGATGGGGAAAAACGACCGGGCGACCCTGCGCAACCGGAAAATAGGTTTCGTATTCCAATCCTACAACTTGTTGCCCAAGACCACCGCCCTCGAGAACGTGGAACTGCCTCTGCTCTACAACCCCTCCGTTTCCTCCCGGGAACGACGGGAAAAAGCCATCAGGGCCCTCGAGGAAGTGGGACTGCATGACCGCATCAACCACCGGTCCAACCAAATGTCCGGAGGGCAACAGCAACGCGTGGCCATCGCCCGCGCCATCGTCAACGACCCCGTCATCCTCCTCGCCGACGAGGCAACGGGCAACCTCGACACCCGCACCTCCTTCGAGATACTCACCCTCTTCCAACGCCTTCACGACGAGGGACGCACCATCATTTTCGTCACCCACAACCCCGAGATAGCCCAGTTCAGCAGCCGCAACATCGTGCTGCGCGACGGCCACATCACGGAGGACAAGACAAATTCGTCAGTCGCCTCGGCCAAAGAGGTCCTGGCCACATTACCAAAAGAAAACGAATAAGCCATGAATTACGGAAATCTCATACGCATCGCGCTGCGCGCGCTAAACAACAACAAATTCCGGGGCTTCCTCACCATGCTCGGCATCATCATCGGCGTGGCCTCCGTCATCGCCATGCTCGCCATCGGACAAGGCTCCAAACGCAGCATACGGGAACAAATCTCAGAAATGGGCTCCAACATGATTATGATCCACCCGGGCCAGGGCCGGTTCGGAGGCGTGCGCCAAAGCGCGGCCGACATGGAGACACTCAAAATCAGGGACTACGAGAGCATTCGCCGCGAGGTGCGCCTCATCGACAACTGCAGTCCCAGCGTCAACGCAAGCGGACAAGTCATCTACGGGGCCAACAACTCCCCCACCACCATGTACGGCATCAACCGCGACTACCTCGACATCCGCAAGCTCGTCGTCGAAAAGGGAGAGATGTTCACCGACCACGACATCGCCACCTCCGCCAAAGTATGCGTTGTCGGCACCACCATCGTCAAGGAACTCTTCACCAACGGAGAGGACCCGCTCGGCAAGACCATCCGTTTCGACAAAACCCCGTTCCGCATCATCGGTGTCCTCGAGTCCAAGGGATACAACTCCATGGGCCAGGACCAGGACGACCTCATCCTTGCCCCGTACACCACCGTCCAAAAACGGATTCTCGCCATCACCCACCTCCAAGGCATATACGCCTCCGCCGTCACGGAAGAAGCTTCCGAGCCGGCCATAGAGGAGATATCCGCCATCCTGCGTCAAAACCACAACCTCGCCGCCGACGAGGAAGACGACTTCAACGTCCGCTCCCAGGAAGAGCTCAGTTCCATGCTCAGCAGCACCACCGAGCTGATGACCGTCCTCCTCGCCTGCATCGCCGGGATATCCCTGCTTGTGGGCGGCATCGGAATCATGAACATCATGTACGTCTCTGTCACAGAGCGCACCCGAGAAATCGGCCTCCGCATGTCCATTGGCGCCAAAGGCCGGCACATCCTCTTCCAATTCCTCATCGAGGCCGTCATCATCAGCGTCACGGGGGGAATCATCGGCGTGCTGCTCGGCATCGGAGCCTCCATGGTCATCAAATACGGAATCGGATGGCCCGTCTACATCCAACTCTATTCCGTCGTGCTGTCATTCCTTGTCTGCACCATCACCGGAATATTCTTCGGGTGGTACCCGGCCCAAAAAGCCTCCAACCTTAACCCGATAGACGCGATCCGCTACGAGTGACCCTTTCATTTTCTGCGAGGAATCACTAACTTTGCGAAAAACACCGCCATGAGAAAAAGTGCGATACAAAAGACCGTGCTCGTCGCCATCCACGTGATAGGCTGGGGATTCGTGTTCCTGTTGCCGCTCTTCATCGTCCGCAACGCCTCGCGCCCCATCACGTGGACGTGGTATTCCGGGTTCTGCGCCCTTCCCCTGGCCTGCGTCCTTCTCTTCTACACCAACACCTTCCTCATCATCGAGCGCACCCTGTTCCGGAAAAGAATCATCCGCTTCGTTCTCGTCAACCTGATATACATCGTCTCCCTCGGCCTCCTCCTCCACGCCTGGCAGGAATTCCACCGGGACCATTTCTATCCACCCCAGACGGAACAAAACGAAAAGGAGACCGAGCAAAAAAAATACCCCCACCCACCCATTGTCCTCTTCATCGGGCGCGACATGCTCCTCATGGGACTCACGGTGGCCCTCAGCGTGGCCCTCAAAATCACCGGCAACTGGTACAAAATAGAACGGGAGAAACAAGAACTGGAAAAAGCGCGCGCGGAAGCCGAGCTCAAAAATTTGAAAAGCCAACTGAACCCGCACTTCCTTTTCAACACGCTCAACAACATCTACTCCCTCATCGCCATCAACCCCGACCGGGCGCAATACGCCGTCCAAGACCTCAGCAAACTGCTCCGCCACGTGCTCTACGACAACACGCAAGACCTCGTCCCTCTCGACAGGGAAATCGACTTCACCCGCAGCTACATCGAACTGATGAGCCTGCGGCTCTCCCCCAACACCAGGCTCGAGGTCCGCTTCCCGGAAAATGGCAAAGGCGCCCTCGTCGCCCCGCTGCTCTTCATTCCTCTTGTTGAAAACGCCTTCAAACACGGAGTCAGCGCCACCCGCGACTCGTTCATACGCGTCTCCGTCTCGCTCCCCGACTCCGACCGGCTCGAATGCCTCGTGGAAAACAGCAACTTCCCGAAGGCGGACAACGACCGCAGCGGCTCCGGCATCGGAATCCAGAACCTGCGCCGCCGCCTCGAGCTTCTGTACCCGGGAAAATACTCTTTCCAAACCGGCATTTCCGGCGACCGTTTTTCGGCACATCTGATTATTCACCTTTAACATCAAAAACATGAATCTGAACTGCATCATCGTGGATGACGAGCCGCTCGCTCTCGACCTTCTGGAAACATACGTCCGCCGCACGCCCTTCCTCCGGCTAACCGCACGCTGCGACAACGCAGTCGAGGCCCTCGCCGCTCTCGACAAAGAACCCGTCGACCTCGCTTTCCTCGACATTCAAATGCCCGAGCTCAACGGGCTGGAACTCTCACGCCTCATCACCCACCGCACAAAAATTGTCTTCACCACCGCCTTCGAACAATACGCCCTCGAAGGATTCCGCGTCGACGCCGTGGACTATCTCCTCAAACCGTTCAACTACGCCGAGTTCCTCCGCGCCGCCACCAAGGCGCAGCACCTCGTCGAACTGGAACGCAACCAGACCGCCGACGCCTGCCACCCCGACAGCATATTCGTCAAGAGCGACTACAAGCTCGTCCAAATCGAGTTGCGCCACATTCTCTACATCGAAGGCCTCAAGGACTACGTGCGCATCCAGACCGACACCCCGCAGGGCGGAATCCTCACCCTCATGAACATGAAAAACATCGAGGAACGTCTTCCCGCCGACACCTTCCTCCGCATCCACCGCTCATACATCGTCAACATCAACCAAATAAAGACCATCGAACGCAACCGCATCGTGTTCGGCAAAGTCTACATCCCAGTGTCGGACTCCTACAAGGACCGATTCGCCGAAATGCTCGAAAAACGCTCCATCAACTGAACGCGTCTTGAAAAATATGCTAACTTCGCGGGAAAACCGTAAAACCACATCGCATGAGACAAGACGAAAGATACGACCGGCGCGGCGTGTCCGCCTCCAAAGAAGACGTGCACAACGCCATCAAAAACATAGACAAGGGAATCTTCCCCAAAGCGTTCTGCAAAATCATCCCCGACTACCTCGGCGGCGACCCCGACTACTGCAACATCATGCACGCCGACGGAGCCGGCACCAAATCCTCGCTCGCCTACATGTATTGGCGCGAGACCGGTGACCTTTCCGTGTGGAAAGGAATCGCCCAGGACGCCCTCATCATGAACATCGACGACCTTCTCTGTGTCGGGGCCGTCGACAACATACTCCTCTCCTCCACCATCGGGCGCAACAAGAAACTCGTCCCCGGCGAGGTCATCGCCGCCATCATCAACGGCACCGAGGAACTCATCGAGGAATACCGCCGCCTCGGTGTCAACATCCACTCCACCGGCGGAGAAACCGCCGACGTGGGCGACCTCGTGCGCACCATCATCGTCGACTCCACCGTCACTTGCCGCATGCGCCGCGCCGACGTGGTGGACAACGCCCGCATCCGCCCCGGCGATGTCATCGTCGGCCTCGCCTCCTTCGGCCAGGCCACCTACGAGACCGCCTACAACGGCGGCATGGGCTCCAACGGACTCACCTCCGCCCGCCACGACGTCTTCGCCAAATACCTGGCCGACAAATACCCCGAGAGCTACGACCACGCCGTCCCCGACGAGTACGTCTACACCGGCTCGTGCCGTCTCACCGACCCCGTCCCCGGCCTTCCCGGCATCGACGCGGGCAAGCTCGTTCTCTCCCCCACCCGCACCTATATCCCCGTCGTCAAACGCATCCTCGACCGACACCGCGGCCAAATCCACGGCATGGTCCACTGCTCCGGCGGCGCCCAGACCAAAATCCTTAACTTCGTCGACAACATGCGCGTCGTCAAGGACAACCTATTCCCCACCCCGCCCCTCTTCCGCCTCATCCAGCAAGAGTCCGGCACCCCGTGGCAAGAAATGTACAAAGTCTTCAACATGGGCCACCGCATGGAAATCTACGTCGACGAGGCCCTCGCCGACGACATCATCGCCATCTCCCGCGATTTCGCCATCGACGCCCGCGTCGTGGGCCGCTGCGAAGCCGCCGCCCCCGGCGAAGGCAACCACCTCGTCATCACCGGCGAGCACGGCCGCTTCGAATACTGACCCCGCCCGGCGGTTGCTCCCGGCGGGGCGACCGCCAGCCCTTGCGGTCACTACAACTTCCCCTGCGAAAAATAGGAATTCGCCGAAGGAATCTCCGGCAGTATCCCCCACTTATTATCAACAATCGTAATGCTATCCTTTTACTATCTGCCACATTTTGGGGACACTCCTTAAAAGCTAAAGGCAATTTATTATCTCTTCTTGTACTTATACAAACATTTACCGTTTTCTAAATACATTACGGGGAATACGTCTTGCAAATCAATATTCAATAAATATCGCTCTCTTAAATAATTCAAATCCGATAACAACAAATAATAATCAGTTTGATGGTTTTTATCCAGCTTATCACAAAGTCTAATATCACATATGCCAAAGTTATCATCGCATACATTCTGATATAAAAGAACATTCTCACATATGAGTACACTTTTTGATGAATTTGCTTGCATGTAATTACTAACCATCTGCACTTCCTTAAACCGTTCTTGATATTCAAGCTCTGACATTCTTAATCTGAGAGAGTAAGTTGTATATAACGAAAAAACCAAAGCCATACAGGCTATTAGTCCTATTTGATTAAACTTGCATTTTATAGAAACGAACATTAGAGGTATTAAATAGAAAAAATTATTGATATACCTATATGTCTCAAATGAAGAAACACGTTCTTCTTTAATGAAGAAATAGCCCCTATAATGTAATGTATATAATAAAAGATACACACTAAATAAGACAAACGGGAATACCATATCTAATGTCAATCTTTTGTTACGAATAAGAAGGTAAATTAGCCACGCAACAGTTATTATAAATACAAAAGAAAAAGCCTCAATACCGAACATAGCTTCAATAAAAGCTGGGAAGAGTATTGTCATATACCGAATTGAGAATGTCGCATTCTTTATATCTTTGGACTCAATTTTTTCTATGTCAAAAACATTTTGGACAAACAAAAAATAGACGCATATAATAAACACAAAAGGAATGTATTTCAACAATTCTACAATGTGATTTTTAATATTGAATCTATATTTTCCAAAAGTCAGATAAACAAATTCAATAGCAGGCAAGGTAAGTAAAGCCAAATTTTCCCTTTTACACATAATTGCCACAAGAAATGCGACAAGACATAGGGTATAGTTATATATACTTTTTCCCCTAAAATAAGTATAGACGAATATCAAACAAACAAAACTTGAAAATATCTCTGATAAGAAACAGGTAGTAAACACGTTTATTATAGGCGCACAGCAATAAAGAACCGGTGGAACAAACCAGGATTTTTGATTCTTTGGAAGTATCGACAATATGAGTAAAATAAAAAAGGCGATGCTGGTATTTGCTATACTCAAAATGGTTGGAGACCATCCAAAAATATTCGTAAATAGAGACAAAAAGGTTGGATACATAATAAAATGCCCACCATAAGTAGAGGTTAACATCGGCTCCGTAAGACTTCCGACAGAAACAGCGTCAACCAAGAAAGAACTTGGAAATATGTTATATAAGAATTGTCTTGCGCAAAAGCTAAAAACATAAGCATCCTCATACTCCAATCCCCAAAAATGAACGCCATAATTATATTTAAACAAAAGAGTTAGAACCAAACAAAGCAATATGCGCTTATACGGTTTTTGTATGGACTTAAAATCCCATATAAGTTCATGAATAAATAGAATGAATAAAAATATGATTAGAACGACACATAGATAATACTGCCCCATTTTTATTTTCCTTTCTCCTTTTGTTTTATTGTATAATATACTACTTGACACCCATATCTCGCCGAACGTAAAAATTTTATCGAGGATGAAAGATTGTCATATCTCGCAGGGCAATATATTTCTTGTATTTCATACCCTTTTGAGAACGCTTCTATAATAATCTGATTGTCAAAAATGAAATCATTTGAAAAATCATGATACTTTATGGACATAAGCACATCTTTTCTATAAGCCCTATAGCCCGTATGATATTCTGACAAATGTTTCTTAAAACAGATATTTTGAAACATTGTAAGTATTCTATTGCACAAATACTTGTATAACGGCATTCCATTCTTCACCGCCTCCCACCCTTTTAGCATACGAGAAGCAAGAACAATATCTGCCCCTTGTAGAATTTTGTCTACAATAAGTGTTATCAAATTGGGGTCATATTGATAATCTGGATGAAGCATTACAACAATATCAGCGTCTAACATTAACGCTGTATCATAACATGTTTTTTGATTTGCTCCGTATCCAAGATTTTTATTGTGCTTGACGATATGTTTAATACGACATTCTTTGGCAACATTTAAAGTGTCATCAGAACTAAAATCATCTACCAAGACGATATCATTGACAATATCATGAGGTATCTCTGATATCGTTTTCTTTAGAGATTTTGCACAGTTGTAAGCTGGCAGAACAACAATAACTTTCATAAATCAATATCAATTTAAAGTTTCCAAAGTGCGCCCAATAAAAATCGGGCGCACCGAAGAATCATTTAGCCTCACAACTCATATGCTCGAATAGTGAGAACTATGCGACCTATGCGAAGTGTGGGAGCTATGCGAACTATGTGAGCTATGGGAACTGTGGCTTGCGAGTAGATTAAACTCGGCAGAGGACTGTTCCAGCACCAACGTCTGTTCTTGCTGCTGTTCGATTTGAGTGTCGCTGTTTGTCACTTTGGCGACAATCTTTTCTCCAACAGAAGTACAGTAGCTCGCTCCTGCAAGAATTGCAGAGACCGCAAAGAACAAGAGTTTCTTCATTGATACCTCCTTCTTTTAATGTTAGACAATCAGTTAATTAACACACGATATATCGGATGATATATATTCAATTCTCTTAATATGTGAACTATGGATTTCTCTGCTGGATTCAAAAAGACCTGCACATTGATTTCGCAATGCACAGCCTTCGCATTCAGAAATATATATATCCTTCCAGTCAGAGATAGACTGTTGGGCATAAGGCCTTACATCTTCAGGCAACACACATAATTGTGCATTGTATATATACGGCTTCATTCCTCTATCAGCGAGCAATAAAACAGCTTCCCGTAATTCTGTCCTATAATCAAATGGGTCTATCCAAAGTTGTTCAATATTTTCCTTTGCTAAACCAACAGTTTCCATTTGAATAAATGCGACCTGTGCAACAAAGGGAAAATTGTGATAAATATAATCTGCAAATTGTGGCAATCGCTTATAAGTCTGTTTATGGACTACAATTCTAATCCCTATTCGTTGATGGAACAATGCAAGGTTGTATAAGCCTTGCACAGTCTTATAAAAAGTCTTTGCTCCAACTATACGATTGTGTTCTTCTGCTATGTCTGAAAAAAGCGGAATGTCTATCTGCAAATCATGATGCCTACATTTTGCCAATTTCATTGCATACTCCTTATCTGCAAACTTTACTCCATTTGACAGAATACTGATTGCAGTTTTAGGAAGTTCTTCCTTAATATGATTTATCAAGACAAACAAATTATCTCCGATAAGTGTCGGTTCTCCTCCGGTTATACCGATTTCTTGAGTACTCTTGTCAAACAGAGAAATCAATTTCAAGTTGAATGGAGTCTTGTCCTTTTCTTGTAGTATTGGAGGTTGTGGGCACATAATGCAACGATGGTTGCATCGTTCTGTAGCCATTATCGCATTATGAATAGATTTAATTTCATATACAAAAATTATTTCTCCTTGTTTATTTACGACTACAACATCTCCCTCATTAAAAACACCTATACTGCTAACAATGCAATAAGGTTTACCATTATCTGTAATGAATTCATTTGCTGTAATTGTTGCAACATATCCAGATTTCGGACTCGTGGCGTTTTTATTAACCCATATTTCATTAGTACGATGAAACACATTCTTTTTGAATGTTATTCGCCCAATAATATCTTCATTTATATTATATGAAATTCCTTTTATCTGTTTCATAAACTCGAATAATGTGATATATGTGAAAAATGTGACGAATGTGATGAATGTGAAGCGTGCTGTATGCGGTCTATTATTGGCTGTTGGGTTGATGGTTGCAGAATCAATGAATCCACGTTGTTGCTTATGGATTCATCCTCTTTTGCATTTTTTGTCGTCGAACAAGTTATTAAGCCCCAAAATGCAAATAGCAATATAACAATCTTTTTCATATTCATTTTTATTTTCAATTTAACCAAGACCAAAAAATTCTGTTTATCTCAGGGTCATGCTTGTGCAGTAACTCAAACAAATAACGTATTATTGATTTTGTCTTTTTACACATTTCATTTGTCGGTCTGAAACCAATCATATCTCCCTGTTCAGACATATTACGTACGGGGTCTGCACCGCAATAAGGCTGGAACACACATTCGGAACATACGGGTAGGCACTCAGTACAAGCAGAAGAAATAATATGGTGTAGAAGTTCACCATTGAACATTTCCTGATAACTGTTTTCATTCACATTGCCCAGCCTGAAATAGTAGTTCTTGAAACGTGCCATCATTCGGGCTTCATCCGATACATATACACTCCCGTCATAATCATAGATGACGCCTGCAATTCCAACGCCTGCGGGAGATTGTAAATCAACAAAGCCTGTTGCAAACGGTGTAAGCATCCTCCTTAAAAGGAGTGCGGCAAATCCCTCTACAAAAAATGTTCCTTTCTTGTTCAATTCTATGATATAGTCAAGACCCTCTTTATAATTTTCAATGAAATCCTCTATAGGGTAAGCTATCTTTTCCTTGTACTGTTTTGCAAAACCGTATGGGTTAAGAGAGCGTAAGAATATATTGTTGAATCCCAATCGTATGTATTCGTCAATTATTTCTGTAAAACGCCCCAAACTATATTTCGAGGTCGTCATAAGTGCGGAAGCACAATCATTGTTTCCCCATATTTCCCGTATCATGGAGAGATGCTTCTCAAAGATTGCATGATGGTCTAACTCGTTGTCTTGCAGCGGACGATTTGTGTCGTGCAGATCTTTAGGACCGTCCAACGATGTAGAAATCATACAGTTATGTTTCTTCAGGTATTTCACCATCTTTTCGTTCAGCAAGGTCAAATTGGTACAAATAACGAAATCCAACTCTTTCTTTTTGAAAAGGTTTTGCCACTCTGCTTCCTCTATGATATATTTCACCATTTCAAAATCGGTTGAAGGGTCGCCGCCCTGAAACTCTATCTTGATACACGGTGAAGGTGATTGGAAGATTGTTTTTACAATATTCTTAGCCGTCTGTTTTGTCATATCGGCAGAGTGGTCGTCCCGATTTTTGCGTGCGACCTGACAATATATGCAACTGGAATTACAACGCAATGTCGGAACCACCATGTGTAGAGAAGTGAAGTCACGAAGTATGCTTTTCTTTGTGCGAAATTTTGTCGCAAGCATTGAAACCACATCTTCAACCTTATCTGTCGTAGCAATTTGTTTCGATTCAATATCATAAAACAAATCAGTATGTATATCCATTTCTCCATCCACAAAACGATGAAAATCCTCGTTTTGCAAGAAGATATATTCCCCGACTTCATTTGTAAGGAGATATTCTGTATCATTGAACCGTTCAAAACGGAATGGCAATAACTGATAATCCATATTCTCATTTTGAATTTACTGGTTTGAACGCTTCTTCAACTATCATATCACGAATGTGCCCAAATTGGGCATTAACGTCATGCCGCAGTTGTTGGTCTATCAATTCATTGCAAAATTGCTTGGGAATGCCAACGGTAATGACATTGTCATCCTTTGATTCAAAAATGACAAGCACCAAATTAGGATTGGATTTATCCGTTTGCTGATGAATATAAAACAAATGTGAAAACTTATAGATTGCTGCCGTTATTACATCTTTGGAATACAGAGCCAAATCTACAATTACTTGAAACTTGTTATTATCAAGCTCGACAACGGGAAATTGAATCTTTGCCATACCATCTTCAATGTCCTCCAGTCCCTCGAAGACTTTTCTACGTTATTAAACACCAAAGCGTGGGACCGAGTCTGTCGCTCGTTCCACCATGTAAAGGCTCTCGCATTGCCCGATCAGTCGAAACGAGCAACGCCGAAAGCCCCACGCCGATGTCATTATATGTACCCTTGATTTTCCTGCCACAGAAGCGTGGCAAGACATGAAAAGGGTCGTGTATAACATCCCCAGGGACGTTCCCGTTGCCTTGTTTTTGACTGATCATAGAATTTGCGAGATTCTTACATGGTCAAAACACAAGCGTCCAGTAAACGCCTTTTATGTATCCGTGTCCCACCCTCACCAACAGCCGGCGGCTTTCGGCATAGGTGGAACATGACAAAGGTAGGGAAAAGTATTCAGAATTGGTATCACATCGCAGAAAAATTTATACAAACCGCCTCTTACAAACAGAGCTTTGCCGCAGCCGCACCACCGTTCCCTCTTCAAGTGTCCCGCCGGGGCTTCGTCCGCCCTCCATCCCCACTCATCACCCGCTACAAAAACACTTCAAAAACATAACACAAGCCTATCAAAAGCAATAATTATAGCCTTTGATAAGCTTTTGATAAGCTTTTGGTAAGCTTTTGATATGGGCAAGACACAGGGAAAAGCCAACGCACAGGGAGCTCCGCAGAACGATTGCGACTGACTCCGCTCCAAAACACGACACATCGACAACCGCCATGTGCCATATTAGGCATTTCGCTCGAATTCAACTCATGCGGAGGTCTCTGAAAAAAGCACAAAAAAAGAGCGGGAAAACGCTCCGGCATGCCGTTTTTGCGTTTCCCCGTTCTTTTCCGCCGGAATCATTCCCGAGCCGTCTGGAACATGCGGCGGATTTGGACCCCGGACGTTGAGCCGGGCGCTGTCCACCTTGGCCCGGCCGGAAGATTACAACCATCAAGCCGAACTCACTTCACACTACCGCTTTTCTGTCACTCATCCTCTTTTCCATGCTGTTCCATAAAGAAACGTTTCTGCTGCTCAATCTCCCGGCGCAATTCCTCTTCGGTAGGCATGTATGTCATATATTTGGCAGCAAAAATCTGGTCGCTGTCGTGCAATACTGAATATTTTGCTATGGTGTTGTCCGTATCTGTGCAGAGCAACACGCCGACGGTCGGATTGTCATCCTTTCCCTTAACCAAATCATCGTACATACGGATGTACATATCCAGCTGTCCGATGTCCTGATGGGTCAACTTATGGGTCTTCAGTTCAAAGATGACGAACCGTTTCATCTTGTAATTATAGAATACAAGGTCGATGTAGAAATCAGCCGTATCGGTCACAATATGTTGTTGTCTTTCCACGAAAGCGAATCCACGACCGAGTTCCATGATGAATTTTTCGAGATTGTCAATCAATGCCTGTTCCAGTTCTGACTCGGAATAGTCGATGCTTTGGTGGAATCCCATAAATTCGGCCACCACCGGATTCTTTATGTATTCCAACGGATCCGCTTGACTGGTATAAGGCGCGGGCAGAGTCGAACTCTCCTTTTGGGCCGCAAGCCGTCGTTCATAATATTGGGTGGAGATATTCCTGTCAAGATCGTCCACACTCCACATATCCTCGGCGGCTGTATTCAGATACCATTCCCTTGCTCGCGTATTGCTGACGGAAAGAAGCCTGCGGACATGTGACCAAGTAAGATTTTGCACACGCGTGTGCAAAATCTCCACGTCTCTGAATTCCAGATAGAACTTCCGATAATATGCCAAATTACGCTTACCATAGCCGGTTCCGTATTCCGCAGAAAGCCTGGCTGCAAGAGCCGGAATAAGTTTTTGTCCGTATGCAGCCCTGCTTGCTCCATGTTGCTCCTCTTCCACGATACGCCGTCCGATGTTCCAATAAGTCATGATGGCTATTTGGCCTGTTGCGGCATACGCTTGTTTCCGTCCTTGCTCTATAATGGTTCTGATATCGGAAACGAGATTCTCGGTTATTACATCGATCTGTTGTTTATTCTTTTCCATATTCCAAGAATTACACGGCCACGAAGATAAGAGTATTTAGAATATACATAATATATCAAATTCATTCCCGGGCCGTCTGGAGCATGCGGCGGATTTGGGCCCGGACGTTGAGCTGGGCGCTGTCCACCTTGGCCCGGCGGGAGGGGATGAAGAGGTCTTTGTACTTGGCCTTGGTGAGCTTGAATTTCATGTCGTCCAAAGAACCGTAGACATCCACTCCGAGACGGAAGGGCACGGGAGACTTGAGGACGGAGATATGGTAATCGAAGGTCATATCCACCTTGTGCTCGCCACCGACGGCGACCTTGTAGCGGTCCATCTCGACAAGGAAGGGGAATATCTCGATGACCCCATCCTTGACGAGGAAGTCGACGGACACGCTGTCGATGAGGTTGCGCTCCTTGTTCTTGAACATGAGCATTTTCGAGATTTCGGCAAAGGTCTCACCGTCCATCAGCACCAAATTACGGCCGTCAAGGTACGCAGCGCTGCGAAGCGTGGGCAAATCAATCATGAAGGTGGAATCCAAGTCTGACTCTCCGGCGATGTGGAAATCGACCTGTCCCTCGAAAGAGCGGAGCATGGGGACGATGGAGTCCAAGGAAGGCATGAAGTCGATCAAGGAGGCCACGTCGATGTCGTCCATGCGGAGGTCGAACCCGGCGTAGGCCCGCCGGGGAGTGGAGGCCTTGTAGATGAGGGTTGTCTGCACGTTCGCAGCCATAGAGCGGAGACTAAGGTCGGTCATCTCCACGCATTGGTCTTTCATGACCAATTCTCCATGGATATCCTCCAGCTTCAAACGGCCGTAACGCACCTCCCCGATTTCCGTTTCGAAATGGAAATCGACTTTCGGGGGAACCACGAAAACCGCCAAGGAAGTGGAATCGGCCATGGCGACGGAATCCGTGACCATCTCGAGGGAATCCATTTGCCGGTCGGTAATCTCGTCGCCGTAGGCAAGTTCCCACTGCTCCATCCGCTTCGCCCCAATCTCCATCGCCCGCATGAGCTGGTTGCAATTAATGCGGCGGGACTTCACTTCGAGGTCGGCCCGCAAGTCACCCCCCTTGGTGAGAGCCTCGGCCAGATTAAAGACGCGTCCGGTAAGAAGCACGTCGGAACGCCCGACTTTCACGGCCGCCCCTTTGAGCCGTATCTCTCCGGGTTTCAACGTCAGCCTGGTGCCGGGCACTTGGACCCGCAGGGGAAACATCGGGGTGAAAAGACGCAAGTCCTTGAACCCTACCGTGCCTGCGGTGAGCCACTTGCGGATGTCGGTGGTGTCCGCGTTCTTTTCCGTCACCAAGGCGAAATCGGCTTTGGCCAGACGCAAATGGCTCTTCCTCGCCCTGACCCGCAGGCTGTCCATCTTCAAGGAGGAAGAAAGGAATGGTATCTTTTTGTCGCGTTTCGACGGTTTCAAGGCCAGCGTGGCCCGCGTGTTCCCCGTGCGGAGGCGCAGGGAGTCGCCAAGACGCAAGTCCATCCACCCGAGATGGAGGTCGGCAGACATGGAGGCGACCGCGGTCGTGTCACGCAAAGGGGAGGTCTTCACTTTCACGTAAGAAGTGTCCACGTGAAACTCCAACTTGTCTTTCACGCTTATGTCCACACTGTCGAAACCGAATATCCCGGAAAGAAGATTCTTTCCCTGCAATATGGTGGAATCCGCCATGTTCGTCCCGAATCCCAAGCCGGCCGACTTGGAGCGCAAGAGAAAACTGTCCCGCTCGCTCACGAGGCGGACGTCCTTCAACTCACATCCACCCCGGATATCCAGCTTGCCAAAATTCCCATCCCGGACGTCGGACAAGAGCACGTCGGCATTCAAGGCGGCGGAGAGGTTGCCCGTCATGGAAACGCCCTCCTCGAGCGGGAATATCTTGGGAATAAGGTCGAAGTCCACGTCGGCCTTCAACTTGGCCATCACCCGGGGATCCGCGAGCAATTGCTCGACCCGCCCCGAGAGGTCGATGTCCACAGACTGGCCTTTCATGACGAACTTGTTGACTTTCAAGAAGGAGGGCTGTTCTTTCTGCAAATCGACAATGCCCTCGACATCCACGTCCAATTGTTCCAACGAGTGGGGCATTCCGGCATATTTGGCATGTCCGCCGGTAATCAGGAAGCGGGCCTGGAGCACGGGGACACGGTTTTTCCCGTACTTGCCTTTCAATGTGCCGCCGAATTTGACATCTCCCCCCACGTCCACTTTTTGGTCGCGCTTCATGATAGTCTCGGGCACCAGCTCCAGCAACGTCTTCAAGGACGGGACATTGACCCCGAACGCCAAATCCACGTCCAGCAAGCGGGACAGCGTGTCGGCCCGCAAACGCCCCTCCACGCCGAACTTGATGCCATTGACGGCGACCTCGGCCTTGTCCAAGACGTAGAGCAGGGAGTCGCGGTTGAGCCGCATCCCGGTCTCGACATCCAAAGAGGTCCGCTTCACGAGCAAATCACCCTCCTGCCAAAGCAGCAAATCCTTCACCCCCAAATCCACAAACAAACGGGAACGCCGCTCGGCGAAAGAGCCTTTCAAATGGAGGTCCAGGCCTTCGATCCGGGTGTACAATTGCGTGGAACGGTCGTCGAATATCAGATTCCCGTCCACTATCCGGATATTCCGGATATCAATCCGTCCGCGGAACGGGGCCATCGTGTCCGCAGGCACCGTGTCCGCGTCGACAAGCGTGTCCGCGGACGCGGCCCGGACGACATCCCAACCCGGCACGCCATTGGTGTCCACGTAGGCGTATATGTCCGGCCGGACCAAAATGATTTTCCTTACGATGACATTCTGCCGTTTCAAGAAGGCGATTGGATTCACCACCACTTGACAACGCTTGAAACTGACCAAAGAGTCCGTCCGGGCAAAAGCCGCCTCCCGGGTCGTGTCCTGAAACACTTTCGTCACCATGCAGCCGTCCTCGATGTCAATTCCAAAATTGGGGAAAGTCGAATAAAATGTCAAGTCTATCGACTTGAAACGCACATCGGCGTCAAGGTACTCGTTCGCATACTTTTCCACGATCGGGGTCAACTTCTCCGGAGTAAACACGATATTCAGCACAATTCCCACGGTGGCCCCCACCAAAACAACCAATATCAACACGGATATGATTGTCCATCTTAAGACACGCCAAAACATATCAATTCCAATTTAATCATACATCAAATATTTTTGCCTCATCGCCATAAATCCGGGCAACTCGTTTTCCCACAACGCCCGTATCTCGCGTTCGCTTTTTCCCGCCTCGATATACTCCCGCACGCGAGAGTCGCCTGTCAATTTATCGAACAATGAATTAAAAAACGGTTCCTCGCCTTCATATTTTTCATAAGCCGACAACAACCATTCCAAATTTATCCGCCGCATGGACAATATTCCAGCCGCCTCGGCCCGCAAATCCATGCCATGACAAATCCGCCCCTCACACTTGGGCCGGGAACACATGCCCTCTATCGGCTCCGGGACAAACGAAAAAGGCATGTCCGCCAAGTCCGGGTGGCCGAAAAGCTGGAAAGGCCGGAGGGTACCCCTTCCCTCGCTGACCACAGTCCCCTCAAAAAAGCAGGTGGAAGGATACAGCAACACCGACACGCTGTCCGGCAGATTCGGCGACGGGGCATGCGGCAAAGCCACAATCTGTCGGCGGTCCCATCCCTCGCAAGGAATCACTGTCAACTGACAAGCCACTCCCCCTTTCAGCCAACCTTCTCCGTTTATCATGCGCGCGTATTCCCCTATCGTCATGCCATAAACAACCGGAACCGGATGCATCCCCACAAAAGAGGCATGCTCCCCGCGCAATATCGGCCCGTCCACATAAAAAGCGTTCGGGTTTGGCCTGTCCATGACAATCAAGGGAATCCCCGTTTCCGCACAGGCTTCCATCACGTAATGGAGGGTGGAAAGA
Source organism: uncultured Butyricimonas sp. (assembly GCA_944320555.1). Lineage (GTDB taxonomy): Bacteria > Bacteroidota > Bacteroidia > Bacteroidales > Marinifilaceae > CALUMT01. Next base: position 36,002 of record CALUHX010000004.1, read on the forward strand.
TAAGTGTAGAATCGCACGCCCACATCCTGAATGTCAAACAAAACGACATCCACGTCCCGCAAATCTTCCGGACGGGGCTTCTTATGCTTCCCGTAAAGAGAAAGCACAGGCAGTCCGCTTTCCGCGTCCACGTAATTCCCGATATTCTCTCCGGCATCCGCATTTCCCCTGAAACCATGCTCCGGACAAAAGACTTTCACGAGATTAACCCCCTTTCCCCTCAAGAAATCGACAGCATGCGAGTCTCCCACACAGGAAGTCTGATTGGCCACAATCGCCACCTTCCTACCAGCCAGCAAGTCACGATAGCAAGCGAAGCGCTCCACGCCCGCCTGCAGGTTTACGGAAATAGCATCCAAATTGAAGGATGCTATCAACCAAACCAATATCGCTATTTTCACTCTCATTTTTTCTTTCCGCCTTCATCCCGGTAATCAAAAGTCATCGTGTTCATAACGGCCTCGACTTGCTTCATCATGTTCCGCTTCTCATTGTTCGGATAATAGACGTATCCCATCATATAAATAATCCGGCCCCTCTCCTCGTCCAGAACGGCATTCAAGACGAAAGGTCCCGCCATGAAATCGTTCGTCACCGTCCACAGTCCGCGAATCAGCACGGCATAATGCCCGTTATATTTATAAGGTATGACGGAATAAGGCACAGACGTGTCGACAGCCATGAAAGAACGGATTGTGATTTTTTTTCTTCCTTGCGGCCCGCTCACTTCCCGGACATTGCCGTCCAAGGGGCCGGGGATGAACTTCTCCAACATCTCGTTGACCCGGTCGATCATCACGACATCGTTAAATTGACTCTCGTGCTCGTAATCATCCGTGAAGAAGACAACGCCTTTGCTGTCCCGCGGGGTCTCGCTGGAAAACCAGACAAATCCGGTCGTGTCTTTGTTCACATAGTAACCGGATGGGGCGGACAGCAATATGTGGTACTTGTTCTTAAACAAATTGTAAATGGCCACATCCGCGGTCCTCCGATAAACGGCCACCAACCTATCTTGCTCGGCCTTGGCGTATATACCCATGATTTTCAACTTATTCTCGTCAAACACCCGATAGAATTCTTTCTCGTCGCTCACCCGTATTCTCACAAACTTCTGAGTCTTGGCCCAAGGACTGTCGTAATATTCCACGACGGTGGAATCCACCGCCGGAGATATGGTTATCTCCAAAACGTTCCTGTGATTCTTCAGATTTTTGTCGAAAAACTGCGCCGGCAGATTGAGCATGTCAAAGGCAGGTTCCGCCTGAGGCAATCCCGCCACGTCCTGCCCGAAAAAGGCCCGAATCGTGTCGCCCACCGGGCCGTTCCAATAATTCTTTTCCGCCACGACCAGCAATTCGTTCATCCGGCCCGTAATATGCTGCTGCAAGCCTTTGGACGCCTCCTTGCAAGCCCCCATGCCCGCTATTAAAACACATGCAAACAATAATTTTTTCATAGCCTCTATATTTTATTGCGTTAATCTCTTCAATATTCGCTCTCAGAGTCGTCCAATATGCCTTTCACCGAGCCCACCAATATTTTGGCCTCCACCATGACCGGCACCCGGCGCTCGTCGTCGCTCACCCAGACTTTCATGTTTTCCCCGCCTTTAAACACATCTCCCTCCACCAGCAAAGGGGCAAAAACATGGCAGTTCCACTTTTTTTTGTCGACCTTGATTTCCTCCTTTCCCAAATAGCGGATATACAAGTCGTATATGCCGTCGTCGAGCAATATGCGTATGGGTATCTGGTCGCCTTTTTTGTATTGATTGAAATCCAACCGCCGCGCCAACCAAGCCACGGAAAGCATATCGTAAGTATCCGGTTTCAATGCGATTGTGTCCTGCCGGCGATACTTATCTATTTTGTGAATGTCGGCGAGGATTCTACTTTTTCCATAATCCCACACGTAATCAAACGTCTTGTGGTAGTTTCCTTCATGGGCTTTCCGGGAAAACTCATAAGGCATAAATGTCGTACTGTCGTGAAAAGAAATCAACGTGTCGCGCAACTTGAAAATCCAGTCCCACGAGGAACTGGTCCTACCCACCGCAAACAACCGCTGGGCATGGGGATACTTTCCCGAAGGAGTCAACGTGAATTCCACGCTTCCGGCCTTGATCCAAATAAACCCCCAATTGTAATACCCCGTGTATGCCAATTTCTCTATGGTCTTCACCGGTCCCCGCCGTTGGGAGAACAGAGGGATGCTACACAATAGCGCCATTATCAATAGTATCGTTCTCATGCGTCTCTTTTAATTTCTTTGTCTGTTTCTATCCTCCGCGTCTTTCTTCTTGCTCGGGTCCTCCCTCACGTAAGTCCGGCTGACATCATACGACTGTTCTATATCAAAATTTTTCTTTATCTTAAACTCTCCCGGCAGGTATTTGATTTCCTCCGGCTGCAAATGCTCCATGTAATTACCCGTGTCCCACTTTTTGTTGCCATTGCGGTCCAAAATCACCCGCACCATATAGGAGCCTTCGTTCAAGTACTCGAACACGATTTCTCCGTCTTCTTCCAAATATTTCTCGTCCACAATCTTCAGCTCTTTTGAACCTCCTTGATAAAGCTGCACGACAAGCGGATATTCCAACTCCGAGAATGTCAAGAATATTCGCCCGTAATCCTCTATCGCTTTTGTCTTAAAGGTGCTCTCCAGTTTATTGTTAAACAATCCGTATATGCTGAACACGCTGGCGGAATCTATCTCCAGGCGGTATTCCGTCTCCGGTTTCCAAGTCGTTTTCAAATAGTAACGCCGAATCTTCAAACTGTCGTGCTTTATCTCGAAAGGCGCCGGAGTCCACACGGAATCGACCATCTCGAACAATTTGACACTATCCAACGTGGAAGGCACGACAGGGCGGTCGAATTCCAGCAAAATGTCCTTGTTCAAATCCATCACACCTCCCACAGGAGTGTTCAGGCCCAAGTATTTGATTTCCGGAATGGTATCTTGCTCCTTACGTTTTCCTTTAGGTTTGGGTTTGTCCTTGTACACAAACCACACGGTATCGGTCGTCATCACCCGAGCGCCCGTCGTGTCCGTCATCAAATAACGAAGTTCCGCTTGCAAAGAGTCTATTTTGTAAATCAACGAATCTTTTATCCACAAGGTGACCGTGTCTTTTCCTGCGGAACGTTCTTCCAGAAACAAATTCTTTTGGTCCGGATCTTTCAACAATTGCAGGCCGAGGAAACGCACGTTCAACTGGTTGTCCGCAGGAATTGTAAATGTGAAATCCAACTTGTCCCTTTCCGACCGGGAAGAATTATCCAAATCCAAATGTATGTCTTCCTCCTCGAACAGCGTCATAAACAAATTAATCGGCCCGTAAGCCGTGTAGTTTCTTACGATGACCGTATCGTGCGTCAACACTTCCACTTCCACGCCTTTCTTAGTTTTCTTGGCGGCCAGCTTCACGGTGTCCGGCCTAAGCGTGTCATATTGCACCGCCGGGAAAGAAATTGTTTTCACGAGCGTGTCGACGAATCCGACTTTTTGCCCCTCCGCCCTCGGAACATATTGCAAACTTTTGGTTTCCGTGGAAAGCGCCAATACCCGGTATATGGAATCCCGCATATTGGTCACCCGGAAATTCCCGGAACTATCCGTCATCGCCACATAACTCGGCAATTCCAACATCGCCGCCGAGTCCGCATGATTCGCATAAAACAACACCATCGCCCCCAAGACAGGCAATTGCGTTTCCGCATCCAACACTTTACCCGCCAACTCCATAGAGTCCAGCTTGCTTCCCGTCGAAAACACGTAACGATAATACCCCAAAAGATTTCCTTCGTTATTGTCGGCAATGGCCGTTCCAAAATCGAGGGAATACGTCGTGCCGGGCTTCAAGGTGTCTTGAAATTCCACCCGTATGTATTTGCCGCGCAAAGATGTCTTCGGCTTTTTCTTCATGGGGGGAGAAATCACAAATTGATTGTTAATGTCTTTCAACTGAACAAACTCGTCAAAATATATGTCTATATGCTCCGCCGCAAAATTAGTCGAGAAGGACACGGGCACTTCGGCCATGATTTTAGGAGGAGTCACGTCTCTCTCGCCCCCTTCTATCATTCCACGATTGGCACAAGCATAAATGATTAATGCCGTGACTATCGCCACAAAACAAAACCCGTTCCATAGAAATTTATTCATATTCCATTCAATTAACCTTACAAAACTAACAAAAAAACATCACAATAAACCCCTTTCTTCCGATAACTTTATCAAAACTCGTTCCATTCTCTTTCCCGAACTCTTTTTCCTCTATTGTTTGACAAAATTGTAAGTTATCGTCCCCGACTGTCGCTCCGGAGCCCGCTCGTCAACATTGAACTCAGACCGCAAAGCGGCATCAACAGCCACCTCCCGCAAGCAATCGTCCTCTTTCGACTCATGTTCCACGACTTCCGCCGCCAACACCCTTCCCTCTCGGCTCACGACGATTGTCACCACCACCCGGCCTCCGAATTCACACTTAAACACGGGTATTGGCAAGTAAGTCTTATAACGTCCCTCCAATTTATAAGAAACGCTGCTTTCCCCCACATATACGGTGGAACGCAAAGAGTCCAACACTTGCCGTCTCTTTTCTTCCTCATATCTCAAACTGTCCTCCTGATGATGGCGGTCTTTCCGCACCTGATACCGGGTGCCGTAGTCCCCCAACTCCTGTTCGATTTCCCGGATATAATCTTCAATCCGCTCCCGTTCATCTCCCCCGACCCGCCTTTCCACCGCCGCCTCATTGACCGCTATCGAACGCAACATTTGCTCCACTTCCGCGTCTGTCGTCAATTTTCTAATCTCCGCCCTTTTTATCTCTTCTTGCCGCCGCAATTCCTGTTCCTCCGGTGTCGGCATGTCCAATTCGACTTTCATCTCCACGCGCCTCATCTCTTTTGAAATACCCACGCTCACCATACAGATAAAAAGCAACAAATGAAAAATCACCGTTCCCATCAAACCGTACCGATGCGTCTTTACAAATTCCTTCCAATTATTCATAATCTCCAAATTTGAGCAGCCAAATTTAATTGATTATCCATTTCCACCGAAATATTTCCGCTTTATTCGAAACGAATCGCTTTTATCGGACTGATTCGGGAGACCAGCATCGTAGGCAAAACAAGCATGACGACAGTCACAAACATGACTCCCGCGTTTAATAACAAAACATGCCACAAATTGAAATTAATGGGCACCTCGCTCATATAATAGACGGCCGGATCCAAATGTATCACGCGGAAACAAATCTGAATTCCAGCCAAAACAAAAGCCAACGCATTGCCCCACACCATCCCCCGCAACATCAACTCACACGATATGTACAAAAACAATTTCCGCAACGACACGTCCCTGCACCCTAACGCTTTCAACACGCCTATCAAAGTGGTTTTGTCCAAAATCAGAACCAACAACCCCGACACCATGTTAAATCCTGCCACCGTGACAATCAACACAAGTATCACCCAAACATTCATGTTCAACAAGGACAACCAATCAAAAATCTGAGGCGCCTCATCCCGCAAGCTCGTGACCAAGTATGATTTGTCCCACATATCCAATTTATCATAAACCTGCTCCCGGAACATTTCCGATTGTCTTGCGTCATCCACATTAATCGCCACTCCGGACACCTCCCCTTGCCGCCAATCATTCAACCGGGCCAAATGACGCAAGTCAACCAAAACGATCACATCGTCATATTCCTTAAAACCAGTGTCATAAACGCCCGTCACGACCAATCGCCTTGCCCGTGGAGGATCTTGCACGAAATGCGCCGTCAACTTGTCTCCCACGTCCACCTTCAGCATATCTGCCACGGTTGAAGAAATCAACACCTCATTGGAAGCTTTCTCTCCCGAAAAATCAGGCACATCTCCCCTCCTCATATTTTGCTGAAAAAAGTCCATCCGGAAAGTCGAATCCACTCCTTTCATAACCACACCGTGAATTTCCGACTCGCTTTTCAATATGGCAGGCTTTTCTATATATTTATAAACTTCCGTCACCCCCCTTATATGCCGCAAAGCATCCATCAGCGAATCTCCCGGTTCCACATTCATCTCTCCCTGGACATTCCCGGAAGCATAAGGCACCACATTCAAATGAGAAACAAATCCTGACAATTTACCCGTGATTTCATTTTTGAACCCTGTAATCACAAACAAAGACAACAGCATCACACACAAACCCAAAGCGATTCCCGCCACAGCGATTTTCACAATAGGCACAGCCACAGACTTTCTCCCTTCTCCAGCTAACAACCGACGCGCAATAAACCATTCTACATTCATAAACAACGGATTCAAAATTGACGATTTAGACTCCCCAAAGATACGCATTATTTATAAGAATCCTGATTTCCTCCCTTCCACATTGCCCACCCCGGGAAATGGCAATTGGGGAAATTCTCCACACCCAAGACACATTTTCCCCACCACAGGCCAAAACAACATTTTATTAATACATTAAAAATCAATCAAATAACATCCACCACCTCTCACTGGCACGCCCATTGCTTTATTCACAATTGCAATTACGAAAAAAACGGAGATTATGAAACGAGTTACACTTTTAAGCATAGTATTAGGTTCCATCGCCATTCTGAGCGGTTGCGTGGAAAGTTCAAAGAAATACAAGACATTATTAGCCAAAACAGACTCTCTAACAGCCGTCGCAAACGCTCAGAATGCAGAGATGGAAAGCCTTCTTGCCGGACTGAACGAAATCAGCGCGGGAATGCAATCCATCCGGGAAGCCGAGCATTTGCTCGCCATTCAATCCGAGACTGACGGAAAGAAAAACAAAACCCAAGAGCAAATTGCCGTCCTAAAAAACGACATCCAGTCCATTAGCGACGCGATCAACGGATACAAGGAACAAATTGCCCGCTTGGAAGCCCAGAACAAACGGCAATCGGCGGAATTCAAAAAGTTAATCGCCAACTTGAACGCCGAACTGGAAAAAAGCAACCAACAAATACAACAACTCAACGAACAAGTGTCCGCCCAGGCAAAAGAATTGGGGATTAAAACACAGCAAATTGCAGACTTGAACCAGAATGTAAGCAATTTGCAGGCAGAATCCTCCTCGCAAAAAGAAACCATTGTCAATCAAGACAAGACACTGAACACCGTCCACTATCTGCTAGGCTCGCGCAAGGAATTAAGAGAGGCCAACGTGATTTCCCGGCAAGGCATTTTCTGCCCGCCCATCGTGTCCGCCCAAGCCCAAAATGCGAAATTCACAAGCATCGATTTGCGGGAGACCACGACGATTCCGTTGAACTCTAAGAAAGCCAAGATTCTTTCCGTTCATCCTGCCGACTCCTACACTATCGCGGAAGATGAAAACGGGATGCAGGTTTTAAACATCACAAACACGGCCGCATTTTGGAAACAAACCAAATATCTGGTTGTCATGATTAATGAATAACACATCCACACACATATACAAACACACACTTTCGGGTGCCAGGCAACTACCGGCACCCTCTTCTTTTTTATACCACACAGCTCCTCCCCGCTCGTAAAAAGCAAGTTCTGTAATAAAGAATGCGGAAAGTTCATTTTTTTGAATAACTTTGCCTATCATTAATTTAATGAAAGGAGACACACTATGTCAACAGAAAACACCATAGAAAAAGTTAAATGCCTGATTATCGGTTCAGGACCAGCCGGCTACACGGCAGCCATTTATGCCTCGCGCGCCAACCTGCACCCCGTATTATACACGGGACTGCAAATGGGCGGGCAACTGACCACCACCACCGAAGTTGAGAACTTCCCCGGATATCCGGAAGGCGTAACAGGTCCCGTGATGATGGAGGACATGCGCAAACAAGCCGAACGGTTTGGCACGGAGATTCGTTTCGGAATTGTGACCGACGTTGATTTCTCCGGACATCCGCACAAAGTCACCATCGATGGAGAGAAGCAAATTGAAGCCGACGCTGTCATCATCGCCACTGGCGCCGCCGCCAAATATTTAGGACTCCCGTCCGAAGAAAAATTCAAAGGTATGGGAGTCAGTGCGTGTGCCACATGCGACGGTTTCTTTTACCGAGGCAAAAATGTGGCCGTTGTCGGAGGAGGTGACACCGCCTGCGAGGAAGCCACCTATCTTGCCGGCTTGTGCCAAAAAGTGTACCTCATCGTGCGCAAAACCTACCTGCGGGCCTCAAAAGCCATGCAAAAAAGGGTGTTCGAGACCCCGAACATCGAAGTCCTGTTTGAACACAACACCGTGGAATTATTAGGAAACGACATGGGAGTGACAGGAGCGAAACTCGTGTATAAAAAAGGAACTCCGGAAGAAAGCCTCAAAGAAATCGCCATCGACGGATTCTTTTTGGCCATCGGCCACACGCCCAACACGGATGTGTTCAAAAAATACATCACGCTGGACGAGCAAGGCTACATCGTGACGGAAGGGAAATCGTCCCGCACAAACATTCCGGGAGTCTTCGCAGCCGGAGATGTCATGGACCCCACCTATCGTCAAGGCATCACATCTGCCGGAGCCGGCTGCCGTGCCGCCATTGACGCAGAACGCTATTTGGGCGAATTGGGACACTGACAACACACAAAACAAAAATAAAGGAGGGACGTTGTTTCCCTCCTTTATTTTTATTTCCTCCTGAAGCTACCACATAAAAACATAAATCGCCGCCAAAATAATACATATTATATAGGCGCAGATATTGAATGTTTTGTCCGTACGGAACATCTCTTTGGTCAACACCAGCCCTTTTGCGTCATCGTCAGCAGGATTGGAACTCAAACTGACCATGGCTATCGTGGCAATCGTGATAAAGAACGTATACATCATCTGATCCAGGAATGGCATATCTATCGGCAGGAATTTCAGCAACAACGCCACCGGAATGGAAATCAGCACACCGGTGATTGCGCCCTTGTTCGTTGTCTTTTTCCAGAACAATCCCATCATGAACACCGCCAAGATGCCTGGACTTACCAATCCCGTGTACTCTTGAATATACTGGAACATTTGATCGAAACTGGCCATCAACGGAGCCAGACACCCAGCCACGACCAACGCCACCGCGGCCGTCAATCGTCCGACATTCACCAACTTACGCCCGGAAGCTTGCGGATTAATATGCGGTTTGTATATGTCCATCGTGAAAATAGTCGAGGTGGAATTCAACATGGAAGCCAAAGAAGAAACTATCGCCGCGGCCAACGCAGCCAAAACCAATCCTTTCAATCCCGTGGGAATAAACGTGCTGATTAACCACGGATAAGATTTGTCCGGCCCTCCTGTCGCCTCAAACATGGAAATCACCGCCGGATCTTTCGACTCCGAGTACATCACAAAAGCCACAATTCCGGGAATAACGACAATCAGAGGCACAATCAATTTCAAAAACGCCGCGAAAATAATACCATGTTGCGCCTCCCGTAACGACTTGGCCGCCAACGTCCGTTGGATAATGTATTGGTTAAATCCCCAATAATAAAGATTCGCCACCCAAAGCCCGCCAATCAGCACGGCAATGCCAGGCAAATTATTGAATTGTGGATTATCCTTGTCGATAATCATGTGGAACTTTTCTCCCGCCACGTCTGTCACGTGCGCCAAACCGGATATCACGCCGCCGTCCGGAGAGACGTTAGCCAATGCTATCAGCGTTGTTATCACACCGCCGACAATCAACAGGACCACCTGCACCACGTCCGTCCAAGCCACCGCGGACAAACCTCCATAAATGGAATAAGCCGCCGCCACAAACGCCAATCCCAATATCGAAGGGACAAGCAAATCGCCATTTCCCGTCCCAACGATCATGTCGATGGCCTTGGCCCCCAAAAACAAAACGGATGTCAAATTCACAAACACGAACAAGGCTATCCAGAACACGGCCAAAATCGTCTTCAAGTTTGCCGAAAACCGTTTTTCCACGAACTCAGGAATCGTGTATAAGCCCTGCTTGATAAATATCGGCAAGAAATACTTGCCCACAATCACCAGCGTCAAGGCCGACATGAATTCATAGGAAGCGATGGCCATCCCTATGGCAAAGCCGGAACCTGACATCCCGATAAACTGTTCCGCCGAAATGTTTGCGGCGATCAACGAGGCTCCGATGGCCCACCAAGGCAATGATTTGCTTGCCAGAAAATAGTCCTCCGTGGTCTTCTGTCCTCCCTGCTTGTTTCGGGAAACCCATAACCCCATGGCAATGATTACCACGGCGTAAAGTCCGAACACCAAATAATCCCAAGTTTCAAAATGTGCGTTCAACATATAGTCTGTGTTTTGTTAATTGTTCAACAAATTTTCCTCGCACCGTCTCCGATGTCTGCGACATAAAACTCCGCCCGCAAGCCGACTTTCCCCGTGTATATCTCGCCCAATCGGCGAACAAAAGCGTCCACGGCGTCCTCCCTCACCAGACTCACCGTGCATCCCCCAAATCCGCCTCCCGTGATCCGGGACCCCAAAACGCCATCCAACCCCTGCGCCTCTTCCGCCAAGACATCCATCTCCACTCCGGTCACCTCGTAATCTTCCTTCAAGGAATGATGCGACTCGTTCATCAATCTTCCGAACCGCGACAAATCACCCGTCCGCAATGCCTGTATGGCCTCGTTCACCCGCGCGTTCTCAGTTACGGCGTGACGGGCCCGACGGTACAACACTTCATCCGAAAACAAGTCGGCGGCCTTCTCCAATTGCTCTGGAGTCAATGCGCACAATGCGTCCACCGGATAACGCTGCCGCAAAATCTCCAACGCCTTCTCGCATTGGGTGCGCCGCATGTTATATTCCGAAGTCACCAAATCATGGTGCTTGTTCGAATTCGCAATCACCAATTTATACCCGTCTATATGTAATGGCACCAACTCATAATCCAACGTCGCGCAATCCAACGCGATGGCAAATCCGCTTCGTCCCATTCCCACGGCGAACTGGTCCATAATGCCACAATTCATCCCCACGAAATCATTCTCAGCATGTTGTGACATTTTCACCAACTCTATCCGGTCAAATCCCGCTCCCGACAAATCGTTCAACAACACGGCCGTCACGACCTCCACGGAGGCAGAAGAGGAAAGTCCGGCCCGGTTGGGTATGTCGCCCCAATAAAGCAAATCATATCCCCACGGCTCGAATCCCCGGTCAGCGAACTCCTTCACCACCCCAAGCGGATAATCTGTCCATTCGCCCGATTTTCGCTCTAACGCGTCTTTTCCCTTTACCGTCGAATAAGGCATATTCAGGCTGGTGAAAGCCATTCGAGAATCCTGCCGTTTCGCCGCCAGAAGATAAGTCCCGAAACTCAATGCGCAGGGAAACACCCGCCCTCCGTTATAATCAATATGCTCGCCTATCAGATTCACTCTCCCCGGAGCGAAATAAAGACTCTCCGCGTCCCTCCCGTAAACCTCCTTGAACTTTTGTCGCAACGTATGTGTATTCATGGGTCTCATTTATATTAATTAGTAGTCTTACAAAATTAAATCATTTTTGTCATATACCCACAATTTCACTCTCCGTTCCATGTTAAAAAATCAAATCCGGACACATGGAACCCGAATTTCATTAATTTTGGGCATATCAACGTCAAATCATAACGAACCATGGAAATAAAAGAACACATACTTAAAAATCAATGCTTGGAAATCCACGTCCTCAACTTAGGGGGCATCATCAAAAACATCTTTGTGCGGGACTGTCATTGGCATTTGACGGACGTGGTTCTCGGTTTCGACTCCCCGGAGCAATACGTCTCTCCGGAATACCTTGCCGACTATCCTTATTTTGGTGCCGTCATCGGGCGTTATGCCAACCGCATCCAAGGAGCCTCGTTCGAGATCGAAGGGCAAAACCATCAACTGGACAACAATGAAAGGGGGAATTGCTTGCACGGAGGCTTCGTCGGACTCGACCGTAAAATATGGAATGTGGAACAACCCGACGACGAGCATCTGAACCTCCATTACTCCAGTCCGGACGGCGAAGGCGGCTTCCCCGGCAACTTGGATGTCACCGTCCGTTACGCCATCGAGGAGCACGTGTTCCGCATAGCATACGAAGCCTTGTGCGATGCCCCGACCCACGTGAATCTGACCTCCCACCCTTACTTCAACCTGAATCCGGACGACGACACGGTCCGCAACCACGAATTGCGCCTCTACACCAAACATTATCTGGAGACCGCCGCCGACCTCATTCCCACGGGCAAAATACTCGACGTGGACAAAAAACACGGCTTCAATTTCAACAAACCGCTCTCCATCACGCTGGACGAAGGAGGGCTGGACGACTGCTACGTTTTCGAGGATCCCATCGAGCCGCAACTCATGGCGGAACTAGCCAGTCCCAAAAACGGCATCGACATCACCGTCCTCTCCGACTATCCCGGTTTGCAAGTGTACACTGGAAACGGCCTGCGGGTGACGAACGGCAAAGACGGACGCTCCTATGGCCCATTTGCGGGCATTGCCCTTGAGCCTCAAATGTTGCCCGACAGCCCCCACCATCCCAATTTCCCTAGCACGCTATTGCGTCCGGGCGTACCCTACCGCCACCGTGTCTCTTACGTGTTCAACTGTTTCAGCGTCGATGCGGAGCCAGAATATTAGCCGTCCTTTTTACCCAAAGCTCCTTTCACATTCACTGCCTGCCGCAGAAAACGAATGTGAAAGGAGCTTGTCTCACAAATTAGAAACTGTCAAAAACGAGACCTGTGACTTGGGCTATAAACTCAAATCCCCATTTCCCCGCATGCCGCATGAGACGCAAGGCCTATTCCCTGCGTCCCAAATAAATCATAATATAATATATCAGCGTGGCCAAAGAGGAGAGCGCCGCAATGACATACGTGTAAGCGGCCCATTTCAAAGCGTCGGCGGCCTTGTCCTGCGACTCGTAAGTCGTGATGCCTGAATTCCGCAACCACACCAACGCCCGGTGGCTCGCGTTAATCTCCACAGGCAACGTGACAAAGCTGAACAGCGTGGTGAGACCGAACAGGCAAATACCTATCAGCAACAACTGCGGGAACGTGTTCACCAACAAAATTCCGGCCAGCAACACCCACTGCACCCACTGCGAGGCAAAACTCACCACCGGCACCAAAGCCGAACGCAACTCCAACATGCTATACGCCTGAGCGTGCTGCAATGCGTGTCCCGTCTCGTGGGCGGCCACGGCGGCGGCGGCCACATTTGCGCCGTAATACACCTCCTTGCTCAAATTAATCGTCTTGTTTGTCGGATTGTAATGATCCGTCAACTGACCGGACACGCATCCGATTTTCACGCCTTGTATCCCATTGTCCCGCAACATCTTCTCCACCACGTCCCGTCCCGTCATCCCGTTTGCGGTGGGAATCTTCGAATACTTGTCAAAACGACGCTTCAACTGCATGCTGACCAACCAGCTCAACAAGGCAAAACCTATAAAAATAATCCAAATCATACGTTCTTATTATTACAATTAAAATTCTTTTCAAAGATAAGCAAAAAACGCGCCACACACAAACTCCACAAAAAAATTACACGGCAAGCAAGAAAAAAGGAAGAAAACCTTGTTTTTCTCGGAATCGTTTCCTACATTGTAACCGGCATTCTGAAGAGTGAATGCGGGATAGTAATATTCACCAAAATCATACTATAATGAAAACCTACAAACCCAACGAGATTAAAAACATCGCCTTGGTGGGCAGCGCCGGTTCCGGCAAAACCACCTTGGCCGAGTCCATGATGTACGAAGGCGGGGTCATCCCGCGCAGGGGTAGCGTCAGTGCGAAAAACACAGCTTCCGACTACCGCCCGGTGGAACAAGAATACGGCTCGTCGGTATTCCCGGCCGTGCTCTACACGGAATGGAAAAACTACAAGCTGAACTTCATCGACACCCCGGGGGCAGATGACTTCGTGGGAGGTGTTATCTCTGCGCTCAACGTGGCCGACACCGGCGTCATGGTCATCAACGCCGTGAAAGGCGTGGAAGTCGGGACAGAAATCATCGCCCGCCACGCGCAACGACTCAACAAACCGCTCATTTTCATCATCAACCAACTCGACCACGAAAAAGCCAATTTCGAACAAACCGTGGAACAAGCCCAAACGGCTTTCGGCTCCAAGGTCGTGCTCGTGCAATATCCGGTGAACCAAGGCACGGGCTTCAACAAAGTCGTCGATGTCTTGAAAATGGAAATGTACCAATGGAAACCGGAAGGCGGAAAACCGGACGTGTTGCCCATACCCCCCGAGGAAATGGACAAGGCCCAGGAACTGCACAACGCCCTCATCGAGGCGGCCGCCGAGAACGACGAGGGACTGATGGAGCTTTATTTCGACAAAGGAAGCCTCTCGGAAGACGAAATGCGGGCCGGAATCCGCAAAGGACTCATCGCCAGAGACATGTTCCCCGTATTCTGTGTCTCCGGTGAAAAAGACATGTGCGTGCGCCGTTTCATGGAATTCCTCATCAACGTGGCCCCCAAAGCCAGCGACATGCCCCCCAGCGTGACGCTCGACGGCACGGAACTTCCCTACGACGAGAACGGCCCCACCACGCTGTACATGTTCAACACCACCGTTGAGCCCCATTTGGGCGAAGTCATCTACTTCAAAGTCATGTCGGGAACCGTCCACGAGGGCGACGACCTCTACAACTCGACCAACGACACGAAAGAACGCCTCTCGCAACTCTTCGCCGTGGCCGGAAAGAACCGCACGAAAGTGACCGAACTCATGGCCGGAGACATCGGAGCCACCGTGAAACTGAAAAACACAGCCAACGGCGACACGCTCAATGAAAAAGACCACGCTTACAAATTCGCCCCCATCGTCTACCCCAACCCGCGCTTCCGCTCGGCTGTCCGGGCCGTAAACAGCGGTGACGACGAAAAACTGGCCGAAGTCTTGCAACGCTTCCATCAGGAAGACCCGACCTTCAACGTGGAATACTCCAAAGAACTGAAACAAATGATTGTCTCCGGGCAAGGCGAGTTCCACCTGAACACGATGAAATGGCGCGTCGAGCATAACGACAAAATAGATATAGAATACTACCCGCCCAGAATCCCCTACCGGGAAACCATCACCAAATACGCCTATGCCGACTACCGTCACAAAAAGCAATCGGGCGGAGCCGGACAATTCGGCGAGGTCCACCTCGTGATTGAACCCTACACGGAAGGCATGCCAGAACCCACATCCTACAAAATCAACGGCGCGGACAGCAAAATGACCGTCAAGGACAAAGAAGTCGTCGACCTCCCGTGGGGCGGCAAACTGGTCTTCTACAACTGCATCGTGGGAGGAGTCATCGACGCCCGCTTCATGCCCGCCATCCTCAAGGGAATCATGGAAAAAATGGAGGAAGGCCCGCTCACAGGCTCCTACGCCCGCGACATCCGCGTATGCGTGTACGACGGAAAAATGCACCCCGTCGACTCCAACGAAATCTCGTTCAAACTCGCCGGACGCCATGCGTTCAGCGACGCCTTCAAACAGGCCGGGCCGAAAATCCTGGAACCCATCTACGACGTGGAAGTCCTCGTGCCCGACGACTGCATGGGCGACGTGATGAGCGACCTTCAAACCCGCCGCGCCATCATCATGGGAATGGAAGCCGACGCCGGATTCCAAAAACTGACGGCCAAAGTGCCTCTGAAAGAAATGCAACGTTACTCCACGGCCCTCAGTTCCATCACCGGAGGACGGGCCACATTCTCGATGAGCTTCTCCGGCTACGAGAAAGTGCCTGCCGAACTTCAGGAAGAATTGCTCAAAGCCTACCACGAGGAGGAAGACGAAGAATAATCCGACCAGAGAAGCGATTGCCACCCGGCAATCCTTCTCTTTCCACTACGAGAATCGCTTTTGAAAGTCCGCTTAATTGCTGCCAAAAACGGTTTCTTTTTCCCCATTTTCCACCAAATTTGCTCCCTGCTTCAACAAAAATAGCGGAAAAGCCATAGAAAAAAAGTCAGGACAAAGTCGACAGTCATCGGCTTTGTCTCGGCTTTATCTCAACTTTGTCTCCTCTTTAATGGAAAAAAGATGGTGGAAAGTACTTGCAAAGCTTTCGGAATTGTGTCTTTCGCCTTCCTCCCAAACATGCGGCTCACTTCGCCACAGGAATCCTCACGCCGACCTCGGCGGAGAAGACCAAGCGCATATCCCGGCGTTCCCGAATGGTGCGGCCGATTGTGGCTGCGCTACGCTTCACATTTCCTTGAAACAACGTCTTGCCGCCATATTCCACCGTCACAGGCTTGTCCAGATTCACCATATCGTCATTCAGGCAAATCGTAAATTCGGAATAATCGCAACGCTCCACGACGAAACGGTTTCCCTCCCGCCGGACAACCAACTGCATGCCGGGACGAGCCTCGGACCGTTCAACCTCCAGCCAATACATGGAAGGACGAACCGTCTCTTCCTGCCTCCACACAATCCTGTCAGGATAGGGATTCCGCTTATATTGCGACATCCAAGCTATTGCCGCCGTGTCGGCACGGTCCATCCAATGCCCCTTGCCCCGAACAATGTGAGTCTCGTGGACATATCCCTCCGGATCCGCCGAATGAAGACTGTCGAGGACACGCCCTTTCTCCGCAGCCAACGCATTGCGGTTATACGCACCGTCGTGCTCTCCCATCCAAATCATAAAAGGAACATTGCGCAAATTGAGCTGCGAAGCCTCTCCGGGATGCCCGGCCATCATGGAAGCCGCCGCCCAACGGTCGGCCATGCGGGGTGCCATCCGCCACACGCCGTCGCCCCCTGCGGAATAGCCAAGAAGATAAACCTTGTCCGGATTCACCCCGAATTCCGTGACCGCAGCCAAAATGAGTTCTTCAAAAAATTGGTCCATTTGCGGACGAAACCACATATTCCAATCGTCAAACGGAGCCCGGGGTGCCACATAAACGCCCTCTTCCGGGGCGTAAAGCCTTATCTGGTTCTGCCACTGTTGGTCGTTAAGCTCCTTCGGGGCATTCCCTCCGCCATGCATGGAAATATAAAGGCTACGCCCGTCATCCGGCGTCTCTCCAAACACCCGATACAAAACCGGCATCCGCAAAGAGTCCAACCGGAACTCCCTATTCCGCCACGCCTCATGATTCTCCCCACGCACCTCTTCCCAAAACGCCTCGACCTGTTCCCGCCTCTCCACCCGCGCCTTCTCCTCGGTCAAACCTTTTTGAGCAAACACCTCAACACTCTGCCCAACGCCTATAATCATCAAAAGCAATATCCATTTTTGTTTTCTCATTTCTTCTCAATCTATGTGACAATCCGTTTTCTTTCCCTATCTCCATATCATCACACAAAAATACAACGCATCACCCCACTTCCAAACTTTTCAAACAAAATTTTTCCTTTCTCTCAATTTCAAATACCCTCATACCACAATAAACTCATTTTTCTCAATAACAAGCAACAAAGAAATTTCAAAAGAACAAATTTACTTTTTACAACTGAATGTCGAAAAAAATCTCCATCGAAGGCACAAATAAAACAAGAGCGACTCTGACTTTTTGAGCCGCCCTCTTTACCATTGCTCACATTCAAAATATCTCCACACTATCAACGCCCTTTTCTACGAAGCCACAACAAAATTGCAGAACCAACAATCAAAGCCGGCAGCACCAACACAAGAAGCCACTTTATTATGTCAAATCCCACCCTCCCCAAATAAAGTTCTCTATCAGGAGGCATTGGACGTCGAACATCAATTGGAACCTCATTATCCGAAAGCCAAAAGAATCCACCCGTTATAATCGAAAAATTTGAAGCACGAATACCTTTTCGGCTTCCCATCAATTCTCCATTACTAATGCAATCCGCATCCCCAGACAAAATAATCCGTTGCTCCTTGCCATTTATATCCCGAGTTAAAGCCACTATTGTCGGATAAGACTGTTCAACTTCTCCTATCGATGGATTTAAGCGAATCGTATCATCTACAAAATCTGTCGTTTCCAGTTCATTCCAACTACCCACTGTATCACTTCTAAACAATTCCGTCACTTTATACCCTTTATTTTCCACTTGCCTTAAGCCACTTACACCTTGCGAAACAATCACAAAATTATTTCTGTACATCGTTCCAAAATCATAAGCTATTGAATTAGCCTCTTTTGTCGGCCAAGAGATAATCACATCCGCCTGCAAATTAGTGTCTTGTTTCACTAATTGACCTTCCATTAATTCAAATCCAAATTTGGCAAACAAAGGATTCATCACTTCCCGACGCTTGGGCTCACCAAGAACAAAAAGATTACCGCCTCGATCAATATATCGCTGCAATATCACATTCTCCGCCTCTGTAAACGGTTCTCGACATTCAGCTATCACCATAATATCAATATCCTCCCGTACGGGCTTATCCAATGTCACATACTCCACATCAAATCCTTGGTTCATCAATGCGTAGCGGAATTTTTTATCATTGGCAAAAGAACTATAATCACGGTCTTTATTATGATTATAACTACGTTCCCCATGCCCTGTAACAAAACCAACCACAGGCAATTTCATAACCATTCGTTTGAAGGCCGCAGAAATCTCCCGCTCACTTGGGAAACGTTGCATGTCATTGTATACCCGCAACCACGCTTTCTCTCCATTCTCTCGCACTATCTGTCGAACAAACGTATTCCCTTCTCCTGAAAGGTCTATCATCGCACGAATCTCTTCTGGTGTCAAAAACTTATTTGTATCAAGCCCATGGATCTTACACACTTCCAGCATTTTCTCTCGTAGACTTCTACCCGGATACAATTTGTCCAATTGTTCATTAGCACAAGTGTCATAATAATATACATATCTCAACTTCATATCCGGCTTGAAACGCAAATATCGCTCGAAACGTTCCATATCCGGATTCAAAAAGTAACCCGCCGCATACCATGTTCCTGATTCTTCCAAAAGATTCACATATGTAGTAATCGTCATCCCTCCTTCTAACTTTTTGACAATCTCTTGACTATTGGGTGTCAAAGTGTTCATCTTTGTTGCCGTCGCATCATAATATACCTTCATTGTAGGCATGGATGAAAAATAACCTATCAAACAAGCACACAAAATGACCACCACGTTACGCCCCAATACTATTGAGAATGGTATTTTCTGCCGAACAGCATTCAAACGAATAATCGTCAATGCCAAGAACAGACAAATAACCACGAGGAAATAAAGCACATCCTCACTACAAATCAATCCTGCTATAAAAGTATCGCTACGTCCATTGATTGACAACCAATATGTGATATCCCTCACAAAATCATAATCTTGCCACCAACCTCCTACCATACTCAACAACATCAAAACAATCAATGTTCCTATGGCCGCCACAATTTGATAAGAAGTCAAACTTGACATAAAAATACCAATCGCAGCATAAGCACAAAGCAACAAATAAAGCCCCAAAATTCCAGTCAACACCAACGGCCAATCAAAATTCTTTACCACACAAAACCCACAACACATCAATAACACCAACACACCAAGCATTATGGCACCATAAAGCATCATGGCGAAATACTTACCAATGATTATTTGAACGTTTGTAACCGGTGAGGAATAAAGCAATTTGATAGAACCACTACTCAACTCCCGACTCACAACCCCCATCGTCAATAACGGGATATAAAAATAAAGATAACTTTGGAGCGAGGCAAAAACTCCGCTCCAAGGGTTAGCAAACACATTGTATGAAACAGCATATATATCATATCCCATCTCCAATGAAGTCACCATCCCTTCTAACCGTCCTGTAAATAATATAGCAGATTGTAAAGTAAACACCACGAGCAGCAGCCAGGCCACCGGCGAGTAGAACAGCATCTGCAACTCCGTCCTCGCAATATTGTATATCATCTTGAACATAATCCTCCTCCTTTACTTTTTGGTTTTCTTTGACAATTCCGCAAATATGTTATCCAGCGAGCTCTTCTCCACCCGTATCTCCGACAGGCGCCACTCCTGAGCGACGCTCTCCCTCACGATGGCGTCCGTCGTCTCCTGGGCGTCGGCGAAACGGACGCGGAAACGGCCCTGCCCCAGCTCCTCGACGCCCTGCACCCCGTCCAGGCGGGCGATCGTCTCGGCCGTCGGGGCGTCCACGAACGACACGTACAGCGAATTCGGCGTGATGTAATTATCAAACTCCTCCATCGTTCCCATAAACACCAAATGCCCCTCTTCTATCATCATAATACTATCACATATCGCCTGCACTTCCGTCAAAATATGAGTGGAAAGAATCACAGTTCGTTCCTCCGCAATATCCTTTATCAAATGGCGAACTTCCATTATTTGATTAGGATCCAATCCATTTGTTGGTTCATCAAAAATCACCAGTTCCGGCTCATGAACAATCGCCTGTGCAATCCCCACCCGCTGCTGATAGCCACCAGAAAGGTTCTTAATCAACCGTTTCCGAAAATGCATGATACCGCAACGATCCATCACATCTTCCACAGCCGACCGCAACCGACTAGAGGCCACCCAGCGCAGGCGCGCCGTGTGTGTCAAATACTCCTCTACTGTCAAGTCACCATACAAAGGAGGCTTTTGCGGTAAAAAACCAATAAGGCGTTTTGCCCGAACAGGATTCTTCCTTGTATCAATGCCTTTGATAAATACATTACCTTCCGTCTGTTTAATGACACCACTGATGATGTTCATCGTCGTCGACTTACCGGCACCATTGGAACCAAGCAAACCATAAATACCCTTGCTCGGTATTTCAAAGTTGATATCTCGCACCGCCCATTGAATACTGTAGCGGTGCGATAATCTTTCTACTTTAACTACTGGTTCTTCCATTCAAATCAAATATTTTTATAATATGTGTCGACAACTTCACCATCAACGCTCGTACTATAAACGATTTTATCCTCCTCGCCACCACTTACCAAAACCTCTTCTGATACATCCAATATATAGAATTCCCCATTACTTAATCCAACACCTATCTGATTATCATCTGTAAAATCAGATTCTATTGCCGTAATTTCACCAGCGTCAAATGTCTTAAAGACAACACTCCTATCCGTTCTAGTGTCATAATAATAAAGTTGTGAGCGATTGTTTTGTGGGACAAAGAACACATAAGACCTCGAACGCAAAGCATGCATCTCTGCCGCATCCTCCAATAATGTAGCGGAAGCACTCGATATTTGGCTACATGTTATATTTGACACATATTGATTATACCAAAATGAACTATAATCAAAAGAATACAAATAAAGATTCCCATCTGTGATTCGCCTTAATACTGCCAACACATTTTGGTCATAATCCACAGCATCTTTTAATTGACAATAGAGCACCTCGTACGCACTCAAATCATTGGGAGAAGGGGCATTCATTCCGGTCCAATCCGCAGGTGGTAACAACTGGTATATTCTTCCTGCGTCATAAAATGAAGCTCCATGCATCACAAAAAATGAATGATGCGTTTCATCAAAAAACACAGGATCATGTGTTTTACCTCCCGGAGAAGCCTTCAACAAATGAGTAATCTTCAATGGCTCATTGTTTAATTCTAATGGCACATTCACAAAGTATTCGTAAGCGTATTCCTCAAAAACTTTTGTATACAAATTCCCATTTTCCCCTGTCATTACAGCCACATACGACCCCACACTAAATCCTTTCGGTCTAAATCCTTCCGGATATTTCCCATCCACAAACTCATCCGCAAAAGTTCCCACCAATTCACATGTGCCATCTCCAAGAAGGACAAGATCACCTTCCGGCCCGTCCTGCAACACTCGAATTTCGTATCTTCCGACACGATTCCCTATCAAGCCGACAGGTTGTGTTCCCAAATCTTTTTGATAAAGTGTTTGATAAATATCCTTATCCGTATACCATTCCCCATTTTGCAGTCTCACCAAATTCAACGTACTCTTTCCCCCATTATCTGACAATATCACCCAACCCACTTTATACTGACTTGTATAAGAAAAAGATATGCGTTGCGAATAATAGGCACCTGTCAATGTATCCTCCGCTATCACTATTCCATCGTACGCCTTATTCAATTCGACACCACTAAGCACGACATTCATGTCTCGCTCTGTGCACACACATCCCAAATCATCAAAATAGTACGACCATTTATACATATTCGTGTCTCCGGACGTTTTTTGTTCCTCATTTGCATATATTACTTGAGGTTTGAACACAACAGGCTCTCCCGCATAAGCACTATACGTATAACTTGAAAAACGAATCGTTATCTCATGCGTATTCAAATCTTTATAATCATAATTTCCATCATCCTCAAAACAAGCAAAAAAGGAAAAAGTGATTATACCTAACAAAAATGTCATTATATTTTTCATAATTCTACCTCCTTTAAATTATATTCTTACTGGTACCGTCATCAATGAGCCATCTTCATCCTCTGTCGGATTTGCATCCAAATAATCTTTAAATTCCAATGCCCATGCCCGAATCCAGCTTTCACTGACATTCGTCAAATCAGGCTGAACCACCTGCATTAACAATCTAAACTTTTTATCAGAATAAATTCCTAAAAAATACTCATCAACCCTATCATCCCACCACTCCGGTTTTGCGGCATTGTCATTCACCTGCAAGTAAATTCGCCGATAAT
The DNA here is from genome assembly GCA_944320555.1 of uncultured Butyricimonas sp. Taxonomy (GTDB): domain Bacteria; phylum Bacteroidota; class Bacteroidia; order Bacteroidales; family Marinifilaceae; genus CALUMT01. Next base: position 58,649 of record CALUHX010000004.1, read on the forward strand.
CTCTATCTCCCAGCTTAAACATTGCATTCTCTCGCAATTCCAAGCACAACAACACCTTTTCCGTTGCCAAATCCTCATAATTAATAAGATTAACATAAAATGTATCCAACATACTCATCGGTTGAAACATCGGCTTCTCCGGCAATTGATAGTACCCTTCTTTCATTGTTGTTTCATCTTCCACGACGACCACACTAAATTCCTGTTCAACCTCTTGCGGAATCCCAGTATAACGAATTTCAATAGGGCATGCATACTCGCTCAAATTTCCAAGCAAAAAGAATGAAACCTCCATTGTATCTTGTTGCACATTTGTAAACGAGATGTAGTTTTCTGCTTTATACACTTCAATTTCTCGCTCATTACATCCCAATACACCAACGAAAAACAATATCAAATAAACATACTTTTTCATAGCTCTTACATTTATTCGTTAATAAAAAATCTGGCTGTCGGGCACTTCCCAAACCATACGCTCATTAGTTGCCGTAATTACGCCTCCCGCAACTTTTATGTCCCGATTCAAGCGTTTATACATAAAGAACAATTGCCCTTCTCCAACAAACTCTCGACGCGCATCATTAATCAATATTTCGTACAAATCATTTACCCCATTAATTGAAGCTATCTGTCTTTTACATCCTTTTTTCGCCCTAAATTCATTTAGCAAACGCACACTCTCCTCCGTATTTCCTTTCAAATAATTGCATTCAATCAAAATATAATAAATCTCGCTCATCCGCAATATCGGTATTGTCAAGCCTTCAACTTCATCAATAGATTGATTTCCAACTTCACGATATTTGTAGACGTTATGCGCATCATCGGAACTGAACAAGTAACTCCGCCAATCGTCTCCATCGTCCGCAAAAATACCGTCATAATCCGCCAATCTTGCTTGAGAATATCCAGATGCAGAATAATACGATTCAACATCCAATAACAGATTCGCATTGTAAAAACCAAACAAACACTCTTCCAGATACTTCTTTTGCTTATCACTCAAGGATGTTGTATAATAAGTTGATGAACTAAAAGAAAACCACTTATTACCATTATAAAACCTATCGTAAAAATGTTTCGCATAGAACAATGCATTGTCAACATCACCTTTATACAAATACGCCCGTGCCAATAATCCAACTATTGCGCAATAATTCAGGCGATAACCCCGTTTATTATAAAAATCGCCACCATTTATTGTATTAATGTATATCCCATCAAAACGAGCATCCTTTTTATAAAGCATCCCATTTCTATTATATATGGTATCATGATAAGCAACCAAATCTTTCGCTTTCAACAAATCTTCTATACACAAATCTATAGCATCTTTTGTCGGCAACGCATTCGTTACCTCGGAAGGATATACCACATGATAAGGAACCAACGCCGCTTGTTCATCCACCACAGGAGCAGGCGCAAACAAACGAATTAAATCCAAATGACAAAAAGCCCGTAACGCATACGCTTCTCCCATAATCAAATCTTTAGCAATGGTGTCCAAGGCAAATTTTGAAGGAGACTCGTCTGAAATTTCTTTCAACAACAAGTTACAATTCGCAATTGCGTTATAAAGTCCAGACCACACATTGTCTATCACGGGCAAAGAATAATCTGCTTCATAATATTCAAAACTTCCCATCAAGGCATCTGTATAGTCGTATGCATAATTAAGGTCATAATCTTGTTCCATAAAACTCAAAGCGCCCCAACTCAAAACCTTACCATACAAACTCGACTCCGCCAATTTCTGATAAATTCCGTTCAACGCATTTTGAAAACCCATTTCATCTTCAAAAAGCTTGTTTTTACTAATCTGATCCGCAGGCTCGACCTCCAACCAATTATTACAAGAGCAGAACAATCCGACTTGTACACACAATATTATCAAAATTCTTTTCATCACATTCTATTTTATCGTTAGAAACTTATTCCCAATGTAAAATCAAAATTACGAGCAAAAGGATAGCTCGTTCCTCTCTCTTGTCTTATAGAAGACCAATGCGCAACATCGTTCATTGTAAATTGCAATTTCAATTGATTCAACTTTAGTTTTTTCACAAAACCTTCTCGAACAACCCAAGAGAGACTCAATGAATTAAATTCCAACACATTGTTATCTTGAACAAAACGAGAAGTAGGGCGAGAATAGCTACTCCTATCTGCGATATCTTTTAAGGGAGTAACATCACCTATTTTTATCCAACGATCAGAGAGCACTCTACGATCCGCATTATAATTATATAAATCGACACTCTCTATTTTTGTCGGCAATGTCGTATTATACACCTGACCTCCACACTCATACATAAAGCTAGCGAACAATGTCAGTGTTTTCCATTGAAGATTCAAGCCAAAAGCACCTTGAACATTGGGCAATGTATTACCCAATATTTGTTGTTCATTCGCTTCCCATTCATACGTAATTGTTCCATCTTTCCGAACAAAAACTTCCTGTCCGCTTGCAGGATCAATACCTAATGACTTCATTCCAAAAATTGATGTAGTGGAACCTCCTTCTTCATATTTTGTAAATGATTCCGCATATTTTTCTTGATTACTTTGACCATTGTCATAATCCGAATAATAATCATCAACCATCTCATTATAATGTTTCAGCGAATTAGCGATTTTCAATATTTTGTTCTTATTATGCGCCATATTTCCATAGAGAGACACATACCAATCACCTGTACGCACAATATCCGACCTTACATTTAACTCATACCCAACATTCTCCACCTCTCCTAAATTGTCATAATAGGAAGTGAAACCAAATGAAGAAGGTATCGTGATTGTCGTTATCATATCTTTCGTTCTCGCATAATAATAAGCCAATTCCGCATAAAACAAACCATCACAAAGATTAACCTCCAATTTCAAATCATAGCTATTCTTTTTCTCCCACTTCAAATCAGAATTTCCCAAAGCCATCAACTTCACACCCATACCTGTAGCATACCACTTATCGGAAAACACTTCATAAATATCTTTTGCCGCATAAGGTTCAAAGTTCAACTTTCCTGTTTGTCCATAAGTCCCTGTTATTTTTAATTGGGTCAAGATCGGATTATCTTTCAAAAACTTATAATTATGGAAATTCACTCCGACCCCTGCAGACCAAAATGGGGCGAACTTTTTATCGGAACCGAATTCCGAAGAGCCGTCAAAACGCAAAGAACCATCAAACAAATAAACATCATTGTATGAATAATTCAACCGAGCAAAGGCTCCGACCAAACGAGTATGGTTATCCGTTTCTGTCGGTTTTCCATTGACTTCCTGCGCATACATTACGGAACTCAAATTGCCGGAAGGGAATCCCTTATAATTAACAGTAATTGTCGATGTTATATTCTCAGTAGTATTCAAGCCTAAAGAACCACTGATATAATTTACCCCTATCGAACGATTATACAATACTTGCAAGTTAGTCGTCCAATTATAACTCTTGCCTTCTGTCGTTGTCAACGTTCCCTTAGGCTCATCACTAACATTATAAAACTGTCCGGAGGCTGGATCGACAAAATCTTTTCCTGATTCTATTTGCCGTGTGAAACCGATTTGCGCTTTAATATTCCAATGTTCGTTTAAATACCAATCCACAAGCAAATTATCCGCAAATTCCTCTGAAATAGTATTATCATAATTTTGTGTTTCTGCTCCTTCATACATTGGATTTATATATGGAGCACCTGTATGCCAACTCACAAAATGATACAAGTAATGACCGAATTTATCGTACAATTCATTATAAGGCAACTGTTTCACATAATCCGCAAAACTTCCATAAGGAGATGCTTTCGCCGTTACTTTATTAAAAGAAGCTCTATTAATCACATTTAAATTAGACAATCGATAATCTATCCGCAACTCAGCACCTAGTCTGCGTCGTAAATCTTTTTTCATCACCCCTTTTTGATTATCATAAAAGAAGTTTATGCCATAACGAATATTATCATCTCCACCGTCGATTGCGATACTATGTTTATGATTATATCCTACTCGCAAAGGCAATGCCAACCAATCCGTATTAACTCCTTTAGCAATAGCCATTTGCTTTTTCATTAATTCAGCATATACCGCACGGACACCTCGATTAGGCGGATCTAACTCATAATATCCAGCCAATTTCTCAACCTCCAACTTTTCAGCAGCTTCAAAATAATCATAACTTGTCAAATCTGGCGCAGTAATAGAACCTGTCAAATTATAAGTAATATTAAATTTTCCTGCTTTAGGTGCTATCGTTTCAATAACCACAACTCCATTTGAAGCTCGAGAACCATAAACAGCAGTTGCCGCCGCATCTTTCAATATTGTAATACTATGAATTCTTGTCGGATCCATATCATAAATTTTTTCTACTCCAACCTCCAAACCATCCAAAATAAAAACCGGCAAATTAGGATTATTTTTAGTCCTAGATTCATTAATATCTGTAAGACTCAAATTGCCTATTCCTGATTGTCCTCGAATATAAAATTCCGGAATAGCATTCGGGTTCGACCCCATCGCATTATTTTCCATAATTCTGAAAGATGGATCAAACACCTGCAATGCAGAAATCACATTACGGTTTGCCACTTTAAGAAGTTCCTCTCCTTCCACACGGACAGCCGTACCCGTATATGATTCTTTTCTCACATTCGCATATCCCGTAACGACCACGTCATCCAAACTCTCTGTGGATTCCACCAATGTGATTTCATAATCCTTTTTTCCTGCCAAAATTTCTTCATCTTTGATATCACTCAGTTTAACCTCTTTTGTCTCCATCCCGACAAAACTAAACACCACGACCACGTCTTTTATATCCTTTAGTGGCGGCAATTGAAATCTTCCTAATGAATCTGTCACAACACCCAGCGTTGTACCTTTTATCACAATCGACACTCCTGGCAACGGTTCTTTCTTCAAATCCAAGACTTTTCCTCGTATTTTCACAAAAACGTTTTCTTCATTGACGGTCTTCTTCTCATCTTTCACCACAATCACAAAATCATCCTCCAAACGATAAGAAAAACCATTGACGGACAACACGCGACTCAACAAATCCTCCAATTCAATCTCTCCAAAATCAGCCCGCACTTTAAGATTCTTGTCCAACACGTCGCTGTTGTACATCACCACCACGCCCGTCTGTTTGCGAATTTCATCAAACAAACGCTCATAAGTCACATCTTTAAAATTCACATTCACTTTCTGCTGGGCCAAAACGGATGAATAACCGCCCAACACAAATGCGAAAAGCATCACACTCACGATTCTCATTACAAGAAACATTTTCGTCAATTTATTTTTCCATAAAACAAACTGACTTTGTCGTTTTTTCTTCATAACTTTGACAATTAAAATTTTACAACTATTACAGACCCGAGGATGGTGCCAACATCCGAGGGTTTTATCTTATTTCACACTATACAAACAAATTGTTTTGCCTTTTATCTCATACCCCACGTCCGAGGTCAATGACACAAAATCCAACATGAATTTCAGCGTATTGGCGCGCTTTACCGCCCCCGTGAAATGGATGTTCTTTATCGACTCGTTCACGAAGAAGAAATCCACGTCATACCAACGGCTCAACTGGGTCGTCAACTCCTCCAATGGCATGTCCACGAAATCGAACATCCCCGTTTTCCACGAAACGATAGGCTTGACGTCCACCTTTTGCTTGCTCAACGCGCCCCGCTCTTCATCCCATGCGGCCTGCCATCCCGGCGACAACAGTTCCCGCTCCCGTCCCGCGCTCACGCTCACTTTGCCGGACACCAACGTCACGGCCCTCACCTTCTCGTCACGATAAGCCTTCACGTTAAAAGAAGTTCCCAGGACTTGGGTCCTCACATCCCCCGCGCGCACGACAAAAGGACGCAAGGAATCTTTCGCCACCTCAAAATACCCTTCCCCGACAATCTTCACTTCCCTTGTTTTTCCGACAAAGCGCACCGGGAATTTCAATTCCGTTTCCGAATTCAACCAGATTCTCGTTCCGTCCTCCAGCGTCAGCGTGTACTCCCCGCCCCGCGGAACTTTTATCACATTGTACTCCACCTGGGCCGGAACCGCTCCTTGCGCGGAATCGTTCCTTGTCGAATAACGCAACCCGGTTCCCACAGCCTGTTCCAAATTCACCTTTCCCATATTCAAATTGAAAGCGGAATCACGCCGAATAGCCACCTGACGTCCGTCACCCAGCACCAAGGTCACATCCGCCTGCCCTCCCACGATTTCCGATATCTCAAAAGGCTCAGGCGTTTCCACGTCAACAGGCTTTTGCGCCACAAACCACGCCACAAGCAGACAAGCCGCAACCGAGCCCCCCCACGCCACGAAACGATAAAATCTTCCCCTCCCTCTTTTTTTCATGGCCACGTACCGCAAAAACTCTTCTTTCGCCTTTTCCACATCCACTTTGCCATATTTCTCCGCATAGCACACTTTGCAATACAAACGATGCAGACGGTCATACAAATCCCGGTGCGAGGCGGATTCCTCCAACCACACCCGCACCCGCTCTTCTTCCTCCGGAGTCGCCTTGCCTCCCCAACTTTCCATCAAAGCCTGATATATTTCGTCTTCAATTTCCATAATTCTTAGGTTTTGACAGTAAAACAGATTTTCACCCTAAAAAGGGTGATTCAAAAATGACTTTTTTCAAAAAAAATTCACTTGGATATTTTCTTTCCGCACAAAACCAACAAAATCAAATCGTTACGATTTCCCAAAATTTCCCGCAATTCTTTCATCCCTTTCCGCAGGGAGGTCTTCACCGTATTGACGGATATGCCCAACTTCACCGCCGCCTCCGCATAAGAATAACTTTCGCAAATCACGCAACATACCACCTCCCGCATACGTTGCGGCAACCGCCCCAAAGCCTGACGCACGATTTGCACCGTCTTCTCGTCCAATTCCTCGGCCTCTTCCTGCGCCGCCACGTGCAAACCCTCCGACAAATCCACGGTCTTAATGCCCCGGCGTTCCAACGCGTTGCAACACGCATTCTTGGTTATCGTGAACAAATACGTGGACAAGGCTTTGCTACTGAGTCCCACGAACAACTCGCCTTCCCAAAACTTCACAAACTGCTCCTGCACGACATCTTCCGCCCAAGCGATATCATGCAACAACTGGTCGGCAAACAAAACCAAGGGACGGTAATACCGATCGAACAGCGCCGTCATTCCCCGGGCATTCCCCGCCTCCAGCCATTTCAATATGTCCGCGTCACTCTCTTGCACAAACAATCATTTTCAATCCGCAACAAATATAAAACACTTTCCCGCAAAAACAAAATCGCCCGACACCCCTTTTCTGAAAAGACGCTCATTTCACCCCGGAACGCCCACGCCCGTCCCGTACCCCAAAAAGACAAGAAAAAAAGGATTTCACACCTTAATCCCACCGTTATCACAAAGTTATCATTGGGTTATCATTGAACTCCATCGCTTCCGGAACGTTTCTGGAACGTTTCTTCTACGCCTATGGACGACGAAGAAACGTTGCTGAAACGATGGTGAAACGTTGGTGTTCAATGATAACTCCGTGACAACCCAATAAAAACTTTGGGAAAAGGGCAGGAAAACCCCACTCCCCTGAATATTCTCCAGCGGAATCAGACGTTACGTCCCATTTCGTAAGCCTCCCTCATCGCAGGCTTGTCCTTTATCTCTCCGACATGCCAAACACCCGTCCCATACACGACACCCCGAACCACCGGATTGTCCAGACAGTCAAGAAACCCTTGGAAAGTATCCACCGTGCGCTCCAACAACTTGCTATCCGTTTCCGCGGCCGCAAGCAGGAAATAGAACTCTTTTCCCTTCATCTCGGTGTAAAGACCGCAACATCGGTCGAGCATTGTCTTCATCTGCGCGCTCATCGTGTAAAAATAAACCGGCGTGCCCATCACAATCGTGTCCGCCGCCAGCATCTTGTCGATAACGTCCGCTGCGTCGTCATGTTGGGGACAAGGCTTGTGGTCGCCCTGGCTGCACGTGCCACAGCCGGTGCAATAATGGATTGTTCTGTCCCGCAAGAAAATCTTCTCCACATCGTGCCCGGCCTCACGGGCTCCGCGGGCAAACTCGTCACACAACGAGTCGGAGTTTCCGCCCCGCCGCGGACTGGACGATAAAATCAAAATCTTTTTAGCCATAAGTCATCGTTTAAAAAGTTTCAATAGACAAAGATACATCCGCCCCGCTGTTTCCTCTGTATACAAATTACGGAAAAAACATCCCCGGAAACGCCTTCCAATTCCCCTCCGGCAAAGCCGACCTCCAGCGCAACAAACTGTATATTAGCGACAATTATTTATAACCCGAATAAATTATACGGGACTCCGTTTTTTTCAAGGAAAAAAGTTTTTTGTTTGCCACGGAGGATATACTTTTGCGTCATTATTAACATAAAACTTTTTAGAAATGGCTTACGTAATATCTGATGATTGTATTTCTTGCGGCGCATGCGAGTCTGAATGCCCGGTTGGAGCTATCTCCCAAGGGGACGCCCACTATCAAATCAACGCTGACGAATGTATTTCTTGCGGCTCTTGCGCAGGTGTTTGCCCGGTTGGAGCTCCGAAAGAAGCATAATCATCATAAAAATGGAAAAGAAAGACAAGCGTTCCGTCAATGGCGGAACGCTTTTTTATGCTTTGACCGCCTCAAAAGTCCCCGTCACTTCTCCCGAACGACAACCCGGGAAGCGGAGACCACCAAATCCATAGGCACATCCAAGGCATCCACCGGAACTTCCGGAAGAAGCTGGAAATCGAAACAGATTCCTATTTTCGCGGCAGTGGCGGTCTGTTTCAGGATACGGTCGTAGTAACCGCGCCCCCGTCCAAGACGGTTGCCGCTCAAATCAAAAGCCACTCCGGGCACGACGATGGCATCAATGGCAGCGTAGTCAGTGAAAAGCTCTCCGACAGGCTCCGGAATCCCGAAGCCCTCTCCGGGACGAAGCGACTCCATGCCGCGGAACTCGCGCAACTCAAGCGTGTCGCCCTTGACACAGGGAAGAAGTATTTTTTTGGAAACCGCCCACTTCCGCACATAATCGTGAGTGTAAACCTCGTCGTCCATGGACCAATACAGCAAGGCCACCCGGGCGTCCCGAAAAAGCGGCTGCTCCTCAAGAAGCCGCCACGCCAGGCGTGACATATCCTTTTTCTCGTCAAGGGAATACCGGGCTTTAAGTGTTTTTATCTGTCGGCGCAAATCTTTTTTTTCCATAACACGTGTGAAATGATAATTTTGACATTTTCTAATCCCGCACAAATTACGTAATTTTGCAGCAAAGAACCAATTTTTTACCAAACAGACAATCGTTTCTTATGAAAATAGCAATACCTCAATTGAATTATCGCGTAGGAGACATCTCTCAGAACCGTGACGCAATCATCGCCGCCATCCAAAAGGCAAAAGCCAAACGGGCGGAATTGGTGATTTTTCCGGAACATGCCATTTGCGGGGCCTATCCGGGCGACTTGTTCGAACGGGAATATTTCGTGAACGAGTGCCGGTTGGCCATGGAACAAATCGCGGCGGCATGCACGGGTGTCGCGGCCATCGTCGGCGGTCCGAATCTGGACCTGGAAGACGGGGTCCTCTACAATTCGGCCTTTTTCATGTACGACGGGGAAGTGCGGGACGGCGTGAACAAGAGCGTCCTCAGCGATTACGACGTGATGGACGAAAGCCGCTATTTCATCGCCGACGAAGACAACAACGCCCTACGTCTCGGCCAGCGGAAACTGCGCGTGCTTTTCGACGAATACGAATCCACTTTCATAAGAAAAGAAGACGAGATAATCATCCATATCGGAGTGACCCCCTTCACGCGGGAGAACACGGCCTATCGCTTGAACACATTTGCCGACCTCGCCCAAAAGAGCGGGAAGCCGGTCGTCACGTTAAACCACGTGGGGGGCAACGGGTCGCTCGTTTTCAACGGAGAGGCGCTGGTCTTCAACGGACAGGGGGAATTGTGCCACAGGTCAAAAGCGTTTCAGGAGGATTTCCTCCTTGTCGACACCCGCAACCTGCGCCCGCTGCCGCCTGAAGAACGTCAACCGGGAGACGACATCGCCATGATTCACGACGCTCTACTTTTGGGCATCAAAGACTTTTTCAAGAAAAACGGTTTCAAGCGGGCCGTATTGGGGCTGTCCGGAGGCATTGACTCCGCCGTGGTGGCGGTTTTGGCGACGGAGGCCTTGGGGAAGGACAACGTGCTGGGCATCCTCATGCCCTCCGAATTCTCGACCGACCATTCGGTGAAAGACGCCCTCGACCTTGCCCGAAATTTGGGAATCCAAAGCGAGACCCTGCCCATCAAAGAGATATACGACCAATTCCTGTCGACCCTGAAGCCCATTTTCGGCGACCGGCCGTTTGACGTGGCGGAGGAGAACCTGCAGGCCCGGACCCGGGGAATTCTGGCCATGGCCGTTTCTAACAAACTGGGACACATTTTGCTCAACACCTCCAACAAAAGCGAGGCGGCTGTCGGTTACGGAACGCTGTACGGCGATTTGTGCGGCTCGCTCGCCGTGCTGGGCGACGTGTTCAAAACCGATGTCTACCGGCTGGCCCGCCACTTGAACCGGGAACGCGAGGTTATCCCGACAAACACGCTGACAAAAGCCCCCTCCGCCGAACTGCATCCCGGCCAGAAAGACCAGGACAGCCTGCCGGATTACGCGACGCTGGACGGCATTCTCAAACTTTACATAGAGGACAACCAATCGCCCCGGCAAATCGAGGCGGCCGGTTTCGCCCGCGAGACCGTGGAGCGGGTCGTCTCGATGGTAAACCGCAACGAATACAAACGGGCGCAATGCCCCCCGATTCTGAAAGTGAGCAAGAAGGCTTTTGGAAACGGAAGAAGAATGCCCTTGGTCGCCAAAATATGAGGAATGTTCTATGAGAACCATCAGAGACAAGGAATTACACGAGAAATATTGTAACATCTGCATTGAAAGTCCGAACTCGCTTTTCAAAACGTTGGACGAAAGCAGCAAAACGATTCTGAGGCAGACGAGTATTTGCAAGCACTACAAAAAAGGCGACCGGATTTACGAGGAAGGGAACCGGCCTTTCGGGCTGATATGCCTTATCACGGGAAAGGCCAAAATCGTGAAAAAAGGCGTCTCCGGACGGGAACAAATCGTGCGAATGGCCAAGCCGGTGGGGTTCATCGGCTACCGGGCCTTTTTCGCCGAGGAGAACCACATCGCTTCGGCCGAGGCGCTGGAGGACTCCATCGTGTGTATCATGAAAACGGAACTGGTGTTCGGCATCGTGCGCAGCAATTCGGACGTGGCGATGAACGTCATCCGGGCGTTGGCGACGGATTTGGGATTCTCGAACCGCCGGACAGTGACGCTGACCCAAAAGCACATCCGCGGCCGGTTGGCGGAAGCCCTCCTCGTGCTGAAAGACACTTACGGACTGGAAGAGGACGGAAGGACGCTGAAAGTGTGCCTCCCCCGGGAGGATTTGGCCAATTTGTCGAACATGACCACCTCCAACGCCATCCGCACGCTCTCGACCTTCGCGTCCGAAGGCATCGTGGAACTCATCGGCAAGCAAATCAGAATCACCAACATGGACGCGTTGGAGAAAGTAAGCAGCCAAGGATAATGAATATCGAGGAATTTCGCGACCACTGCCTTTCCGTCCGGGAAGCCGAGGAGTGTTTCCCCTTTGGAGAAGACACCTTAGTATATAAGGTGCGGGGGAAAGTCTTCGCGTATGCTCCACTGAATCCTCAAGACGGCCGTTTCCGCGCGAACATGAAATGCGCTCCGGAACGGTCGGCCGCCTTGATGGAACGCTACGAGGGAATCTGCTTCGGCCCCTATTCCGACAAGAAATATTGGATTACCGTCTACTTGGAAAGCGACGCGCCGGACAAACTCATCGACGACCTGTTGCTGCACTCGGTGGAGGAAGTTGTGAAAAAACTCCCTCGCAAAATACGGGAAACCTACTCGCCTCGTTGAAACAATCATTCTTCCGCATCTCGGGCGAGGAGGCCGAGGGCACGGGACACCGTGTCGTGGTCGAATCCCCGCCCCACGGCGAAACGATACAGCTTGGCCTTGCGCTTATAAGCGTCCGTCTCTTTAAGAAGGCGAGCCTTTTGGCGCAACAGTTCGAGACAATGCCCGTCCTCTCCTTCCTCCGGGATGGCCGCCAAAGCCTGCCCGATCACCGCCTCCGGAATTTGCTTGAGCCGGAGCATCCGGGCGATTTTCAACCGTCCCCAACGATTGAAGCGGGATTTGTTGCGGGCGTAGGCCTCCGCGAAACGGGCGTCGTCCACGAAGCGGTGTTTCACGAGAAATTCCATGATGGCGGCCACGTCCCGCTCGGACAACTCCCAACGGCGAAGCCTGGCGGCCACATCCGCCGAGCAGCATTCCTTCTTGCCACACTGGGCTGCAATGATATTCAAAGCTTTCTTCGCGTCCATAATCAAACACTTAATCGCCCGCGGACAAAGCGGGGTTTGTCAAAAACGTCATTCCGCAACTCGAGACCCGCATACCCCTTCCCCTCCAAAAGGGAAAGGACCTCCGCTCCCAACGCCTCGTTGATTTCAAAAAAAAGAAATCCGCCCGGGACAAGATGGGAACGTCCGAAATCCGCTATGGCCCGATAAAACAGCAGAGGGTCGTCATCCGGCACGAACAAAGCCCGCCCCGGCTCGTAATCGAGCACCCGCGGAGCCATGCCGGCTTTCTCGCTTTCCCTCACGTATGGGGGATTGCTGACAATAACGTCAAACACCGGCCACTCCCAATCCTCCGGCCGCAAAATGTCCCGCGTCTTGAAATCAACCCTCACCCCGTTGAGCCGGGCGTTCTCGGCCGCCTGGGCGACAGCCTCGGACGAAATGTCGACCCCCAGCACCTCGGCTTCCGGCAAGGCCCTCGCGACGGCCACGGCAATGCAACCGCTGCCGGTTCCCGCGTCAAGAATCCTCGGCTTCTCCGGCAGTTCCTCTCCTGTCACCCACAAGACCAATTCCTCCGTTTCCGGCCGGGGAATAAGCGTGTCGCCGTTCAAGCGGAACGTGAGTCCGGCAAATTCCGCCTCGCCCAAAACATATTGAATCGGCTCCCCCGTCCGCAAACACCGCACGACCTCCAAAAAAGCATCCACAAGAGATTCGTCCAAAGGTGTGTGTTTCTCCAAATGAATTTGTATATTTGTGAAATGAAACAGGCGGGAAAAGATTATCGAGCACAGGCTCCGTATCTCGTTCTCGTCATACGCGGGAGACAATGCCCCGGAAGCATATCGTTGCAACTGAAACATGGTATTCATTCCGCAAAAATAAAAGAAAAGGAGCAACTATTTGACATCAGGCGAAGGGAATTCGCGGCGCGGGAAAAAGAAAAACCGCCCGTTTCCCGGAACGATGAAAAGAAAAAGAAACGAGCAACGTGAACTGGACGCATATCATCACATACGGAGCGACGGCCGTCTATGCCGCGACAATCATCGCCGTCATCTACCGCATCCTGTTGGAAAACAGAACACCGGTAAGGACGTTGGCGTGGCTGCTCGTGTTGATACTCGTGCCGGTTGTCGGCCTGATATTCTACGTCTATTTCGGCATGAACTACCGGAAAGTGAAAATGTTCTCCATGAAAGGGCTGGGCGACATCAAATGGCTGCAATACATGAGCGAGGACCAGAAACAACGCATCCAAAAGGCCGAATTGCTGAAAAAAGGCGACATGGAATCCGTGCGGCGGCTGATGACGCTGTTGTTGAGCAACAGCAAGGCCCTCGTGTCCAGACACAACTCCGTCGACATCCTGAACAACGGCGAAGAAACGTTCCGCGCCATTTTCAAATCCATCGAAATCGCCAAAAAATACATCCACGTGGAGTACTACATCATCGAGAAGGGCGAACTGGCCAACCGGCTGAAAAATTTATTGATAGCCAAAGCCAAAGAGGGCGTGGAAGTCCGGGTGATTTACGACGACGTGGGCTCATGGAGCCTGCCGAAATCCTACATCCGGGAGATGCGCGCCGCCGGCATTCAGATTTATCCCTTCCTGCCCGTGCGCTTCCCGCTGCTCACGAACAAGGTCAATTACCGGAACCACCGGAAGATTGTGGTCGTCGACGGAGAAATCGGCTTCATCGGCGGGCTGAATTTCGCGGACCGCTACATAAAGGGCCTCCCGGGCATTGGCATCTGGCGCGACACCCACCTGAAAGTGAAAGGCGAGGTGGTGACCTCGCTACAGACCGTCTTCCTGTTCGACTGGTATTTCGTGCGCCAGGAAGTGTTGCTGGACAAAGCGGAATACCTCCCCGACTACAAGGCGGACAGCAACGTGGTGATTCAAACCGTGGCCTCCGGTCCGGACAGCGACTGGACCTCCATCCAGCAGGCCTATTTCACGCTTATCAACCTGTCGCGGAAATACGTGTATATCTCGACCCCCTACTTCATGCCGGGCGAAACTACCATCAACTCGCTGAAAACGGCGGCCATGAGCGGCGTGGACGTGCGCATCATGATTCCCCACAAATCGGACTCCCCACTGACGAGCTGGTGCACCCGCTCGTACATCGAGGAATTGCTGACGGCGGGCGTGCGGGTATTCCAATACCAGGCCGGATTCAACCACAGCAAAATCATCATCGTGGACGGGCTCGTGTCCACCGTGGGAACCGCCAACATGGACATGCGGAGTTTCGAGCAGAACTTCGAAATCAACCTCATCCTCTACGACCGGAACGAAAGCCGCAAATTGTCGGAATTTTTCCTCGAGGATTTGAAACAAAGCAAGGAAATCCATCTCAACGAATGGAAATTCCGTCCTCAAAGGGACCGTGTCCGCGAATCCCTCGCCCGGCTCTTCGCCCCTCTGTTATAGCCCGATTCCGCGCGCGTCCACGCGCCGCATTGACAAAAAGCACATTTTTCGCGCGAAAGGAGTGGCATTTCCTCCAAATCGTTATATTTTTGTTCTTGCGTAACTTAATCGGCACACAGATCATGGAAGAAATCGCCCGCGTCACGAATGGGAACTGGAAGCCAGGATGTCCCGTCAACGTCAAAGAATACAGCATAGACAGCCGCTCGGTAATGAATCCCGAGCACACGCTGTTTTTCGCGTTAAAAGGAAAAAACCACGACGGCCACGATTACATCGTCCCTCTTTACGACTCGGGAGTCCGGGCGTTTGTCGTCAGCGAATGGCGGAAAGAATTCGACGCCCTGACGGAAGCCAACTTCATCGTGGTCGCCGACGTGCTGGCCGCATTGCAGGCCTTGGCCGCCGCCCACCGGTCGCGTTCGAAAGCCTTGGTGGTCGGCATCACGGGAAGCAACGGGAAAACCATCACGAAAGAATGGCTCTACCAACTGTTGGCGGAGGACATTCCCGTGTACCGCAGCCCGCGGAGCTACAATTCCCAAGTGGGAGTGCCCCTCTCGCTGCTCGGAATCGACGACCGGGCCGAAGTGGCCATCATCGAGGCCGGCATTTCGCGACCGGGCGAGATGGCCCGGCTGGAAGCCATGATTCGGCCCGCCGTGGGCGTCTTCACCCATCTCGGCGAGGCCCACGGGGAGAACTTCCCGTCCGAAGAAGCGAAACTCAAGGAAAAGACACGACTGTTCAAGTCCTGCGAACAGATTGTGTGCAAGGACGGCCCGGTGGCGGAAGTCATCGCCGGCGAACTCGGCGGCGGCCGCCGCTTCTTCACTTGGGGCGGACGGCCGGGATGCGCCGTGCTCGTGAAACAAGTCACAACGGGACAATCCAAGCGGACCGCGGAGATTGAATACCAAAAACAATCCTTCACGTTGACGGTCCCATTCCCGGACGAGGCCTCTTTCGAGAATTGCATGAACGCCGTCTGCGCGGCCCTGCTGCTGGGCTCGAAGCCGGAAGAAATCGTCCGCCGCGCGGCAAACCTGTCCGCCATCGCCATGCGCTTGGAAATCAAGGAAGGAATAAACAACTGCCTGCTTGTGAACGACTACTACAATTCCGACCCCGGCTCATTCCAACTGGCGTTGAACATGCTCGCCATGCAAGACGCTTCCCGCAAAAAAACCGTGATTTTGTCCGACTTCGTGGACCAAGGCAAGGAGTCCGACGGACTTTATCCCCAAATCGCAGAAATGCTCCGGCAGGCGGGCGTCCGCGAGTTCATCGGAGTGGGCGGCCAATTAAGCGCCAACCGCCATTGTTTCCCGGCAGGCTCCCGCTTCTACCTCGACACGGACCAGTTCCTGCGACAAGAAAAGAGGGACAACTTCCGCAACCAGGTCATCCTCATCAAAGGAGCCCGGGCTTTCCGTTTCGAGTATGTCGCCGGATTCCTGCAAAAACAATCGCACGACACCATATTGGAGGTAGATTTGGACGCCATGATTCACAACCTCAACTATTTCCGCTCGCTGACCGACGCCCGGATCGCCGTGATGGTGAAGGCGTTCTCGTACGGCAGCGGCTCCAAAGAAATCGCCTCCGTGCTGCAATACCAAGGCGTGGACTATCTCATGGTTGCCTTCGCCGACGAAGGAATCGAATTGCGGGCGGCAGGCATTACCACCCCTATCGCCGTGATGAATCCCGAACGGGAAGCATTCGACAACATGATTACCTTCAACCTCGAACCGGAAATCTACGCGCTGGACATCCTGCAAGACTTCGACAAGGCGTTGGACAAACACGGAGTCAAGCGTTTCCCCGTGCACATCAAGCTCAACACGGGCATGAACCGCTCCGGATTTGACGAGCGCGACATCCCCGCCCTCCTGGACTTTTTCCGGTCGGGAGAACGCTCCGTCCACGTCCGTACCATGTTCTCGCACCTCGCCGGAAGCGACGAGGCCGTACACGACGCGTTCACGATGGAACAAATCCGCCTTTTCGAACGCATGACCGCCCGGATACAAGCGGCCTTCGACTACAAAATCTGGCGGCATATTCTGAACTCGGCGGGAATCGAGCGGTTCCCCCGCTACCATTTCGACATGGTGAGGCTCGGAATCGGTTTGCACGGCATCAGTGCAGCCGACGCCCCTCTGCGCCCGGTCAGCCGCTTCAAGACGCACATCATGTCCATTCGGGATGTCCCGGAGGGACAATCCGTCGGCTACGGCCGCAAAAGCTACACCTTCCGTCCCTCCCGCATTGCCGTCATTCCGGTCGGCTACGCGGACGGACTGAACCGCCACCTGAGCAACCGCGTGGGCGAGGTGTTCGTGAAAGGGAAACGGGTGCCCGTCATCGGCAACATCTGCATGGACACCTGCATGATCGACGTCACCGACACCGAAGCCCGAATCGGAGACGAGGTGGAAATCTTCGGCTGCCACATTCCCGTCACCGAACTCGCCGAGAAGTTGGGCACCATCCCCTACGAAATTCTGACCGGCGTGTCGCAACGGGTGAAACGTATCTACTACAAAGAATAATTTATCAAACCAAAACAACATATCCATGAGAAAACAATTAAAACTTTGGGCATGCCTTTGTCTGCTACTGCCCGCCCAACTTACAATGGCTCAATTCGACAAATACTTCGAGTACAAAACCCTGCGCATGGATTTTTACCACTGCGGCGACAAAGGAAACGAAGAGTTTTATTTTGACGAACTATTTGAAGAACCCTATTGGGGAGGCTCGAAAACCAATCTTATCGACACCATGCTTTATGGCAACTACAACCTGAATGTCTATGACGCAACGACTGATGAACTGATTTATTCCAAGGGATTCTCTTCCTTGTTCTGGGAATGGCAGACAACCGTGGAAGCAACAAAAATCCGAAAAGGATGTGTCGAAACCGTCGTCATGCCCTATCCGAAACAGGATGTCAGAATAGAAATCACCGCCCGAAACCGACAAGGAAAACATATTAAAAAGTTCGAACACTTCGTGGACATCGACAGCTATTTCATCAAGAAAGACAGACGATTGGAATACCCGACGTACGAGGTGCTCTATTCCGGCGCACCAGCCCGAAAAGTTGACATCGTATTGCTCCCCGAAGGCTACACGGCCGACGAAATGGAAAAATTCAAAGCCGACTGCCACAAATTCGTTGAGGGGCTGTTTTCCTTCTCTCCCTTCAAAGAGCGTCGCAATGCCTTCAATGTGAGAGCGGTTCTCGCCCCATCGGCAGAATCCGGCGTGGACATTCCGGCCGAAAACACATGGAAGACAACCCTACTTAACACCTCTTTCTACACGTTCGACTCGGAACGCTATCTGATGACTTTCGATAACAGAAGCATGCGTGACCTGTCCGCCAATGTGCCGTATGACTTTATCTACATCATCGCCAACACGCAAAAGTATGGAGGAGGCGCCATCTACAATCTTTATGGCATCAGCGTTTCCGGCAACATCGAGTCGGCCAAAGTCTACGTCCATGAGTTCTGCCATCTGTTTGCCGGGCTGGGCGACGAATACGAGGGCGACGTGTCCTACAACGACATGTACCCAACCAATGTGGAACCATGGGAACCCAACCTGACCACCCTCGTGGATTTCGACAAGAAATGGAAACATCTGGTGAAAGAGGGCACTCCGATTCCCACTCCCCTCAACAACACGGCCTCCCGGACAGTTGGCGCATACGAAGGCGGCGGTTACAGCACGAAAGGCATCTACCGCGCCTGGCCCGACTGCCTGATGCGCACATTAGTCGGCAACATTTTCTGCCCTGTCTGCGTCGAGGCCATCCACCGCCAAATCGATTTCTACACGAAATAACCGCCCCCTAAACATGCTTTTAAAGGGAAATCAAGCCGTCTATCCGACACTCGATTTCCCTTTTGATTTCCTCCTCACTCTCCCAGCCCGTTCTGTCAAAAAAGCCTCGGGCGTTGTAGTAGGGGGTGTGACTTGTCATTTCCCTAAACACATTTCTATTCCCTTCCGCTCCGACAATCACACTATATAAACATACGAAATCCCCAAAAACATCACCTATCCCACAGCCAGAGGCTCCTTAATGAGACATCCCCAAAAGTATTCCTCCGATATACGGAATGAGCCAGAACGCCCATACGAACACGCTGAACTTGCTAAAATTCTGCTTCGCCTTTAGGCTTCCCCTCCAATACGTCCAAATCGCCCACAAAGCATGAACCAACATCAAAATAATAGCCAATAATCCTGTCAAAGCATGAAATATATCTGTTCCCCCCATCATTTGATCGGCTATTTTTGACATAATTGTAGTGCCTAAGGTATCAGCGCAAAGCCCTAACACAAAGAAAACGATGTGCCACATTTTCAATTTACGCTGAATCCGTTCTCCCCAAGTTCCTATACTATAAAAAAATAGTGCTAATGTAATACTAACTATCGCCGTATTTAAAATCCCTGACATAACAACTTCTTTTTCTTTACTAATTATTTTGCTTTTTTCTCTCTACCGCTTCACGTCTCATTTTTTCTTGAAGTGCTTTTATATACTGCTGTTGTAACATTGAAGCTTTTTTCATGGCAATTTCAGCAGAAACCATATCTCCTTTTTGCTGTAAAAGCTCGGCCTTTCGCTTCATCAGATTACTTTTCAAATTCAAATCCGATGTCTTGACAAATTCCTCATTCACCCAATCAATACCCTCTTGCAGCAATGCCATATCTTTACATTGCGCCAATTGCTGCATGAATGTATGAAAATATGCCACCTCACGACCTTGTCGAAACATATTAAATCTCATTACATTACGCATCTCATCCAACATCGCCCGATAATTATTTTGACGTACATGTTCCGCCGTATAGAGCTCGGCAAGCATTCCAGGCACATTCGGATGGTCAAACTTCAACAAATATCGTATCATTCTTTTATTTCGCTCCTCATCAAAAGTTCCACCTGTGACAGAATTCCAAGCAGCCATTTCATGGGACGCATAATAATACAATTCCTCAATAGCAGCATCCACTTTTTCCCTTCCCAACTCCTTTCGGGCATATTCGATACTATCCATTAACATACACACAGAAGCTGCCAAAGGATCTGATATAAACATCTTGAACATTCCCCAATTCGCATCATCTTTCAAATCCTGAATATTCAGCGAATTCACGTACTCTTCACCCACCTGCGCCTGCATTGCTTTGTCTCCAGCAAAAAGTAAAGTGATTAACAACTCGTTCATAAACTCTTTTCCTTGCTCGCCTTGCGCATAACGTTTCTTTAAAGCTTGCAAATTATGCTCCGGGTCAATCGCCTGCTCCGCCACATCCAACAGCTGATTTGCGCTCAATCCTCCCACTGATTTATGTACCATATTTGCGCTCGCAGGCTCAATAAACAACAATGTCGGTACCGCCGTAATTGCAAACCGTCGCTTTAAAGCTGCCCCCACGCTGTCTTTCTCTATATCATATTTCACACTCACAAAATGTTCGTTGAAATAACGCCCAACAGAATCCGACATGAACACTTCCGTTGCCATCTTCTTACAAGGAATACACCACGAAGTATAACAATCCACAAACACCAATTTCTTTTCTCGCTTCGCTTTTTTCAAAACTTTTTTCCACATCGTATCTCGTTCAAAACAGATTCCCAATTCCTGAGCCTCCGTCCCTGCCATAAACAGGCTCAAGAAAAATACCATAAATACAATTTTTTTCATATACTTCTAATTTAATTATATCAACGACTCCGACGACGTATCCACTGAACAAGTCCCAATACAACCAACAATATTGGCAAACCCCATCCACACACGACCCGCAATATCTTCCATCCATTCGAAGTTAAATAAAATTCATCATCCGTCATTGGAGGCATTTCTCCGTAAACAGGTCGATAACCTTCAGATAAATAATGGAATGTACCTAAAACAATTGAACCATTTATTTGATTCGCTTGCTGTGCCATCACACCATTGGAAATACAGTCTGCATCTCCGAGAATTACCACCCGTTGTTCTTTTCCATTCACTTTACGGGTCAATGCTGCCATCGGCACAAAATCCGTTGATATTTCTCCAGCAACCGGATTATACACCATTGAATCCTTAACGTAATCCAATGACTCCAATTCTGTCCACACCCGATAAGAACGGGCTTCTTTCTTTTGTGCCACCTCGAATATTGTTGTGTCAGTCACAGCCAACGGAATATATTCAAAACCTCTGTCTCCAACCTTTTCCAAACCTATTGCTGTTGGGAGGTTTACGTAATATGCCGCATAAAACGGCGAAATCTTTCGAGCTGCATTCGTAAAAGGCACGCTCAAAACATCCGGAGCCAATCCTGCTCTACGATATTGCACCAATGTACCAGCCAGCATCCGAACTCCAAAATACTTGTCCAATAAAGGATTCATCACATCCCTGCGCCTTGGTTCTCCTAAAATGAACAAATTACCTCCACGATTAATATACTGCTTCAAATGAACTTCTTCTTCCAAACTTAAGGTCGTTTTCATATCCGCCATCACTAGAATATCCAAATTCATCGGAATTTCTCTATCCAACGCGACCTCTTCCACATCAAAACCCAATGTATACAAACCAGCTTTTCTCTCTTTCTCCCAACCAAAATTAGAATAACCATACAAATCAAAATCCTTCACCGAACGCATTCCATGGCCTGTAACAAACCCAACACTTGGAGCTTTATGAATCAATCGACTCATTGCCACCGCAATTTCTCCTTCTTTAGGAAGAATATCCAATCGATCGGCATTTAAATGCAACCAAGAGTGTTTTTCTCCATTTAACACCAATTCCCAAGACATCCGCCGTTCCCCCGTCAAGTCTGTCATCTCACGCACCTCTTCCGGAGTTTTCACGCGATTCCAACTTAATTTATACATTTTACAACGAATCTTGGCCAATCCTTCCAAATCAGTGTTCGACTTTTCCAATTCTGCTTTCAATCTTTTAGCGTCAAACCGGTTATCCGCATCGGTGATTGTATCGTAATAATATACCACCGCCAATTTTGTATCCGGTTTGAAGCGTACAAACTTTTCGAACACAGATCTATTTTGCAAAATAAATCTGGGGAACGCACCTACTCCGTAATTACCACTCAACACATTTACATAAGCTGTTATTTTTAAATCACCTTCCAGTTCCGACACAATTTTCTGACTCTCCGGAGATATTGTGTTTATTTTAGCCGCAGTCGCGTCATAATATCCCATCAACGAAGGCCGAGATGACAAGTAGCCACATAAACACACCACAACAATCACCAAAACATATTTACCACATGTCCGAAAGAATCGTTCTTTCTGCCGTATTGCCTGCAACCGAATAATTGTCAAAGCAAGAAAAAGACAAATAACCAAGGGGAAATACAATAAATCCTCGCTACATATCATTCCGAAAACGAACGTATTTACTCGTCCTCCGATACTCAACCAATAGGTAATATCCCGAAAGAAATCATACTCTTGCCACAATTGGTAAGCATTCCCTAACAAAATCAATACAACAAAAGTTCCAATAGCCGAAACAAATTGGTACGACGTAAGACTCGACACAAATATCCCCACGGCCATATATGTACATGTCAATAAAAACAATCCAAACCATCCCGTCAACACAGCCATCCACTCAAAATCTTTAATCAGACAGCCGGCAATAATTACATACACTAACAAGATGGCAAACATCACCAATGCATATATTACCATTGAAGCATATTTACCAAGTATGATTTGAGAGTTCTTCACCGGAGAAGAATATAACAATTTAATAGAACCACTGCTCAATTCCCGACTCACTATGCCCATCGTTAATAGAGGAATATAATAATATAAATATCCCTGCACGACCATCCATAAACCTCCCATGGCAAACAACTTCATGGAACCTCCCGCTCCCATATAACTCATAAAACTCCCTAATTTCCCCACAAACATCATTCCCATCTGCAAGGTAAATAACACCAACAAAAACCAAGCTACTGGCGAATAGAAAAGCAACTCCAGTTCCTTTCTCGCTATTCTGAATATCATTCTCATATACTCTTCTTTTTTGATTATTTACGTGATTTCCTCGACAACTCTGCAAATATCATGTCCAACGAACTCTTCTCAACACGCATCTCCTGCAAATGCCAACAACGACGGGAACTCTCGTCCACCACTCTGTCCGACACCTCCTGCAAGTCTGTGAACCGCAAACGGTACTGTCCCCCTCCCAAATCATCCACCCCGCCCACTCCGGACAAGCGGGTCAAATCCCCCACATCCGGCAACGAGCCAAAGCGAACGTAAAGTGTGTTCGGCACAATGTAGTTGTCAAAATCGTCCACTGTGCCCGTGAACACCAAACGGCCTTGCTCTATCATCAAGATCGCATCGCAAGCAGCCTGCACCTCCGACAATATGTGCGTCGACAAAACCACCGTGCGCTCCTCCGCTATCGACTTGATTAAATGGCGAATCTCCACTATCTGGTTCGGGTCCAACCCGTTCGTCGGCTCGTCAAACACCACCAGCTCCGGCTTGTGAATAATCGCCTGCGCTATCCCCACACGCTGCTGGTAGCCTCCCGACAGATTCTTCAACAAACGCTTCCGAAAATGCGACAATCCGCACACATCCAGCACCTCGTCAACCGCTCCTCCCCGATCCCGCACCTCCATGTCCCGAACATCCGCAGCATGGCGAAGATACTCCTCCACCGTCAAATCCTCGTACAAGGGTGGCTTCTGGGGAAGAAAACCTATATGACGCTTCGCCTCTATCGGATGCCTTCCCATGTCTATTCCCATCACACGAACCTCGCCCTCCGTCTGGCGAAGAACGCCACAAATGATGTTCATCGTCGTCGATTTCCCGGCTCCGTTCGAACCCAGCAATCCGTATATCCCCCGGCGGGGTATCTCAAAACTGATGTCACGCACCGCCCACTGCACGCTGTATCGGTGCGACAGACTGTCCACTCTTAATATACTATCTGACATATCATTATTCTTATATTCATTAAACAATTATCGGCTTC
The DNA here is from genome assembly GCA_944320555.1 of uncultured Butyricimonas sp. Lineage (GTDB taxonomy): Bacteria > Bacteroidota > Bacteroidia > Bacteroidales > Marinifilaceae > CALUMT01. The sequence continues at coordinate 82,652 of CALUHX010000004.1, forward strand.
TCCGTCGTAACCACACAAAGAAATACAATCCCAACACACACAACGGTATCGCAAACACAAACAATCCTTGCATAAACTTATAACTTCCTTCTGTCACATGAACATTCACTTCCGGCGAAGGCATACGATTCACATTTATCGGAGCTTCGCCATCTGACAACCAATTACACAAACTAATAATTAAACCTGAATTATATGTAACGTTATTCCGACGCATTTCTAATTCGCCATTAGACAAACAATCAACATCTCCTACAACAATAATTCTCTGCTTCTTTCCGTTTTTCACCCGATGCAATCCCAATAATGTATTAAATTGTTTTTTCACTTCTCCTGCTTCTGAATTGAAACATACCATATCGTCCAAGAAATCACTTGTTTCTAACTCCGTCCACCCATCACAAGTTGCTATTGGAAACAACTCAAATCCTCTGTTTGCTACGACCTCAATCCCTCCTCCCATTGGCAGGCAAACCGCCTTTGTTAAGCGATACAACTTTTTTCGTGCCTCTTCCGTTGTCGGACACACCAATACTTGCGGTTCTATTTTCCGCTCTTGCACTAATAACGGTGTCACTTCTACACCAAGTAATTCATGCGTCCACTCATTTGTTATTTCGCGATACTCCGGCTCCAACAACAACAACATATCATCACCTCTATCCAAATAAAGTGTCAAATTCCGCCATTCCGTTTCCGTCAACAACTCTCGGGGCGCAGCCATCACCAGCAACGTAATATCATCCGGCACAGGACTCTCCAATGATATTTGGGCAATGTCAAATCCTTGATTCCATAATGACGTTACCGATTTCTTATCATTCCCCACCCGGCTATATCCCATTACCGATTCGTCCAAAATGCTACGTTCTTCCTGGCCTTCCACAAACGCCATCTTCGGCATGTCCACCACCAACCGCTTTAACGCCATTGTAATCTCCCCTTCCTGTGGCATTCTCGGCCCCCCGTAATAAAAATGACGCAACCATTCCCAATCTCCATTTTCCCTTTTAATCTGCCACACGATACGATAATCCTCTTCGGACAAATCCACAATTTTATCAATAGCAATCTTATCCAAGAGTTTTGTACTATCCAGTCCGTCACGCTCACACACCTCTCTCGCCCGCTCCCAAGCACTCCGCTTGTCATACGCGCCCCGTTTTCGTTCTTCCTCCAGCTCCGCATAATAATAAACGATATCTAATTTTATTTCCGGTTTAAATCGAGTGTATTTTTCAAATATTTTTCGTTGTTCCAGCACAAAACTGGGATAACGGACATCATCATAAAATGGAGCGACCACATTCACGTAAGCCGTAATGTTCAAACCTCCATCCAATTGTTTCACAATCTCCTGACTTACTGGCAGCAATGTATTACGCTGAGTTTTGGTCATATCCTTATATCCTTTAAATATTGGCTGAGAAGTAATCAACGCCAATACACAAACCACAACCACCACACCTATGTTTTTTAACATCACAGAGTAAAACGGCAAATGCTGGCGAACTGCCCGCAAACGAATAATGGCAAAAGTTAAAAACATTGCGCTCATTATCGGGAAATATAACACATCTTCCGTGCAAAGCATTCCCAAAATAAAAGGGTCTGCCCGTCGAGCAATGCTCAACCAATGAGTAATGTCTCGTATAAGTTCATAATGTTGTCCGAAATTGCCAACAATGCTCAATCCTGCCAATACAAGAAAAGTACACAGAGCCGCCACCAATTGATAAGATGTCAAACTGGAAATAAACAACCCTACTGCCATATACGTACAAGCTAGCAAAAACACTCCTAACCACCCCGTCAATATCCATCCCCATTCAAATCCTTCTATAGTGCAACCCGCATAAACCACGTATATCAGCGAAGTACCAATCAAAACCAACGCATATACTACTAAAGCCAAATATTTCCCAAAGATGATTTGCGAATTCTTCACTGGAGAAGAATACAATAATTTTATAGAACCACTCGAAAATTCCCGCCCCACAACTCCCATCGTCAGCAACGGGATATACAAGTTCAGCATACTAATTATTGTGTACCACATTCCTCGTTGGCTTAAAAACACCAAATTGGAGGCTCCGGTCGACCGTCCGTATTGCTCCACATTCAACAAAAGATGACTATAAAAACCACAAAACGCTATGCCCATTTGTACCAAAAAGCATAATAGCAACAGCCACGCCATTGGCGAATAGAAAAGCAACTCCAGTTCCTTTCTCGCTATTCTGAATATCATTCTCATATACTCTTCTTTTTTGATTATTTACGTGATTTCCTCGACAACTCTGCAAATATCATGTCCAACGAACTCTTCTCAACACGCATCTCCTGCAAATGCCAACAACGACGGGAACTCTCGTCCACCACTCTGTCCGACACCTCCTGCAAGTCTGTGAACCGCAAACGGTACTGTCCCCCTCCCAAATCATCCACCCCGCCCACTCCGGACAAGCGGGTCAAATCCCCCACATCCGGCAACGAGCCAAAGCGAACGTAAAGTGTGTTCGGCACAATGTAGTTGTCAAAATCGTCCACTGTGCCCGTGAACACCAAACGGCCTTGCTCTATCATCAAGATCGCATCGCAAGCAGCCTGCACCTCCGACAATATGTGCGTCGACAAAACCACCGTGCGCTCCTCCGCTATCGACTTGATTAAATGGCGAATCTCCACTATCTGGTTCGGGTCCAACCCGTTCGTCGGCTCGTCAAACACCACCAGCTCCGGCTTGTGAATAATCGCCTGCGCTATCCCCACACGCTGCTGGTAGCCTCCCGACAGATTCTTCAACAAACGCTTCCGAAAATGCGACAATCCGCACACATCCAGCACCTCGTCAACCGCTCCTCCCCGATCCCGCACCTCCATGTCCCGAACATCCGCAGCATGGCGAAGATACTCCTCCACCGTCAAATCCTCGTACAAGGGTGGCTTCTGGGGAAGAAAACCTATATGACGCTTCGCCTCTATCGGATGCCTTCCCATGTCTATTCCCATCACACGAACCTCGCCCTCCGTCTGGCGAAGAACGCCACAAATGATGTTCATCGTCGTCGATTTCCCGGCTCCGTTCGAACCCAGCAATCCGTATATCCCCCGGCGGGGTATCTCAAAACTGATGTCACGCACCGCCCACTGCACGCTGTATCGGTGCGACAGCCTGTCCACTCTTAATATACTATCTGACATATCATTAATATTTACACACAATATTCTTCTCTAAGGATCATTCCCAACCGGGAGAACACCACTCCCGGCTTTGGAACAACCCTGTTATAAACTACCAAACACCTATTTACAACTAATCTTTCAAATGTTCCGAACTCTGCCAAACATCCACAGGAAACCCTTGTTCCCGCAAATAATCAATCATCGCATTATATTTCGCCCGAATACGCCCCCAAGGATCCCTAGCCGAGTTCATGCATCCCCACAAAGGCGGTTCTGTTCGCAAATAAAGATCATCATAATTAAACACAGCCGGCTCTCCCTCCAATATCTCCAAGGGCATAGCTGCCAAATCCAAATAATAACGAAAATCATTTTCTGCAGAAGTTTGAACATCCGTTGTTAATGTCTGAGAATTCAAATACCCAGCACTAAACATGGAATCAGTCTGACTATTCTGCCAAAATCCTTGATACGCATACCCCAACGCATCTGCATCGATGAATTCTTGTGGCACAGATATTTCTCCGCTCTCAAGCAACAACCGTAACATATAAGCGTTTGTTTCCGCTTGAAATCTTCCCTTTGAATACAATGTCATCGTGTCTATCTCAGCACTACATCCATTTAGAGCGATATTGTCAAATCCTTCCCATAGATTAATGCGAGTATAAGAAGTATATTGCTCGCCCCCCGTCGGCCGACAAGTATTCATATCATCCAATTGCGAACATAACAACACTTTCATAGGCAAATATTTCATATAACGCTCCGGCCAATAATTGAAAAATGCATCTTCTATCAAATCCAACATGGCATTGGCATAGGCAGGATTTCCTTGCCGCATGGCAACTCCTCCGCCCCAACTCGTATTGTTCCAAAACATATCCGCTTCCCGAAAATCATACAATATATAAAAACCATAGGTTTCAAAATATTCTACAATTCGAGGATCAGCATCTTCCGATTGTCCCTGCGGAACCGTATAATGAAATTCCAATCCCTCTGTTGCCGTAAGCTCATCTTCATTATAACATCCTGTAAAACAAAACATAATACAGAACAAACCCAAAATCAATCCTTTTCTCATATCTCACATTTTAATTTAATCAATAAGCTATCGTAAATTCGGATTTTGATCCAACACCGCTTGAGGTATCGGCAAAGCATATCGGGAATCCCCTTGTTCCAATGTATACGTCGTGGTTCCTCCTCCTGTGGCATAAAACACATGATCTATGCGTGGCATTCCTTGGCGACGCAAATCGAACCAACGATGATTCCCTTCGCCTGCCAACTCTCTACGCCGCTCACGCCAACAAAAATCCAGTAATTCATTAATATTGGCAAAATCACTTAATTCAGCATCCACATATCCCGGTTGAAAGCGATGACGGCGCAATTCATTCAAATCATCCAATGCAGCCTGTCCAAACACCTCTTCACCTGTTTCCCGATATTTTGCAATATAAGCCTCGGCCCGATTCAAATACACCTCCGCTGTCCGAACTCCCGCACCATAATAACCACGATGACACTTATCCGCCCCAGCAATATACGGGTACCTTATATTCATTCCCCGGTCCCAATAATTTCCCCGCAACAAATAAGCGGCCGTAGCATTCGAATTTTCTGCCCCCATGTCCCCTCTGATGTCGATTGTATTCCCGCTTTGGTCTGCGGCATACACATTTTGCAAATCAACCGAAGCCGTAAAAGGATACAAAATTCCTAAGGCATCAACAGCCCTATCGTTTAAACCATTCATATTGTTCATCCAAAGCACCTCATCTTGATAACCGTTATCATATACTGTGTAATAACCCGCCATGTTCAGATCCAGTAAATCCGGCTTCACCTTCAACACAGAATCGGCATAACGAATCACATTATCCCATTCTTCCATATACAAATAAGCTCTCGTCAGCAAACCGTAAGCAGCCAAATAATTTATCCGAAGCAAACTCAATCCCTCTATATACTCATTATTTTTCATCAATTCAGCACCCATTTCTAAATCTGCTACAATTTGAGCATAAGTCTCCCCTACTGTATTGCGCTCTGGATAAACATCCGCCACTCCGGAAATCAGTTTCAATGGTACACCCGGTTCCGTCGCAGGATTTACCGCATTATATGGCATTGCGAAAAAATTAATCAATGTCAAATAGTAAAATCCCCTCAAGGCATAAGCCTCACCCCTTAAATACTCCCGCTTCACCTCGTCGCCATTCATCTCTCCGATATAATCCAACACCACATTGCACCCCATAATCTTTTGATAAGGGATTTGCCAAAACGTCACGTCTTGCCCGCCACCGGTTTCATTGAACATATCCGGATCCCACGCAAACCGCCATCGTTCCTGATTTTTCCTGTTCTCTTGATTATAGGTGACCACGGCTTGAGATTCCACATCGTCTGTAAACACCTCCGTCTTATATTCAAACAACCGTCCCTCTGTCCCATCCAAATAAGCATTGGATTGAAGTATCTTTTCCATCTCCGTCACTGTAGATGGATGCACTTCGCTTTGACTTGTTTCTTCCAAGAAATCTGCACATCCAAACAATATGGCCACCATTACCACATTTAGCATTTTTATTTTCATAGACAACTCTTTTATACATTAAAAACCCATACTAATACCAACTGACCAAGTCGAAGACAGAGGCTGATTACCCAATGCCACTTCCGGATCACGTCCTTTAAAATCTTTACTTCTTATCTGGAAAAGATTTGTCACCGAACAATTAAACGACAAAAATTGTAAGAACTTTGGCGTGTTCTTTTCCGGTATATTCCAAGAAAGAGAGGCATTATTACAACGCAAATACCAGGCATCAACCACTCGCGCATCAGAATAAGCATACAATTGATAAGGCGCATAATTTCCCGTTGAATTTCCGCCTTCAGGAATCACTTGTGAATTCATTGAAATGGGCTTTGCACTTGTCGCAATATCCGGTAAAGAGGGTATATTCGTATATGTCTCATCACCCGGCTTGCGCCAACGCTTCAACCACTCCGTGGACATATTCTCATACTCGCTCGGAATACTCGTGAAATTCGTTGACATCGGAGCCAAAAATGTATCCCCGCCTAAGCTCAAATTTAAGCTACTGCTCAATGTCAATGACTTCCAACGAATGGAGAACGAGACTCCCGTTGTGAAATCCGGATCAAGTTTTCCGGCATATTTCATATACAAGGTGGCATCCGAAGATGCATCCTCCAATTCCATCCCAGACAAGTCGAATTCAGGACCTCCAGTTTCAGGATTCAAACCTATAAAGTCAAAGGCCCAAAAACTGCTTACAGGATATCCGTCCTTGTTCAAATTACCAGAAGCGGCTTCACTCCATGAACCGGTAGGTTCCATTGTCGAGTTTACCTCATTATTTATCTTGCTAAAATTAAATCCCAAAGAAACCACCCAATTCTCATTTCGATAAGGCACAAAACTTAAACTAGCATCCCAACCACTATTTTTCATCGAACCGCCATTTATTGGCATGCTCAAAACACCATGTTCGTATGCAATTACTTGATTCGTAATCATATCTGTTGTCTTTTTGGTGTACCACTCGAAAGAACCACGTACTTTATGGTTGAACAAACTCACATCCACGCCCAAATTTATGCTATTTACTTTTTCCCATTTCAATTTCGGCGCAGGTAATTTACTCACATTTAATCCATATCCGCCTTGATCCAATGCTTCAAAAGAAGCTGTCAACTCTGGGCTAACATTCTCTGCCACATTACCTTGGTAACCATAAGTAAATCGAAGACTCATATCACTCAAAATTTTCTGTCCCTCCAACCAATGCTCCGCCCCCACATTCCAACGTAAACCAACCGCCCAAACTGGCTGAAAACGAGTCGACTTATCCTGCCCAAAACGATTAGACGCATCTCCTCGCACGCTCACATTGATCGAATAGCGATTATCAAACATATAACTCAATGTCGCATAGTACGAAAGATAATTATTTTCCGTGTCGGTAATCGTTGGCAAATAATCTGTCGCATACCGGTTCACTTGGTTGTTTACCTCTCTCGGCAGACGCACAAAAAGCCTCCCTTGATTATGCATATAACCATAGCGAGTACTTTGAAATCCGTTCGTCTTTGTGCTATTCGCCTCTTGCCCTAACATCACAGTAAAATAATGCAAACTATTGAACACTTTGCTATATTCCAATTGATTTCTCCAACTCCACGTCATCGTGCCAGTCTCGTTTTCATTAAACTCACCTCCATAAGGCACATAAGAACGCTTATATTCATCGCTACCCTCTGCAAACTCCTCATAATTATATGTACGCAACTGAGCCATGTAATTTGATTGTTCTGTATACCAACTCTCCGAGCGGGTATGAGAATATTGATAAGAAACCAATGTATTGAATGACAAATCATCTGTGATTTTCCAACGCAAATTCACATTTGATTGCACCGAAGCTACCGTGTTTTCATTGCCACTTTGCTCCAATTCATTAATAATATTATACAAATATCCATTATTATGCTGATAATAATAAAACGAACCATCCTCATTGTAGCAAGGTATTGTACGATTGGTGCTATTCGCATACGTAAAAGGACTCGCACCTAAAAACGCATTAGTCTTGGCAACACTCCCTGCCACCGTCATGCTCAAATCAACACAACTCCACAATGTCGCCGACATATTCATATTGGCTGTATAATTTGTTTGGTCATTACCCTTTGCGGTATTATTCTGTTGACTTATTCCAACAGATGCGTGATAGGTACTCTTATCTCCACCGCCAGAAATACTAATTGTATGGTTATGGCTAAACGCATTCCGAAACAAAATCTTAAACCAATCCGTATTCGTCGTCTCCAATCGATCTGCAGCGTTGCTAAACTCTTCCAACGAAATCTCACCCCGCTTATATCGTAAGGCATAATGCAAATAACCGATTTGTTGATTTCCTCCCAACACAAGTCCTCGTTCGTATGCCTCACGAGAAACATCCACCCGCTGCTTGGAATTCATCAACTCCATTCTATTATAATTTAATCGCGGAGTCAACGAAAAATTCCCGTTATAATTTACCACCAAACGTCCCTTTTCTCCTTTCTTCGTGGTAATCACAATAACTCCGTTAGCAGCTTTCACCCCATAAATAGCAGTAGAAGCAGCATCCTTGAGTACAGTTACATCTGCGATGTCATTAGGATTCAACCAAGAAACCGCCCCTCCGATAAAGTCACGCATCATATCCATATTTGTTGGGTCGATATTGGACAAATCATTCGTTTTAAAAGGAAGAGGGTCTGTTTGAATTACTCCATCCACCACCCAAATCGGCTCCGCATTCCCCAACAAAGTCGAGGTTCCTCGTATTCGAATACGTTGCCGAGTTCCTGTTAGTCCACTCGTATTCGTCACTATCATTCCCGGGATCTTACCCTGTAAAGCCTGCTCCAATGTTTGCGAACCATTCAACAACAATTCATCAGCACTAACCTTACTCACAGAACCCGCCATAGAACGCTCGTTCACTCGCTGGTATCCCGTGACGACCACCTCGTCCATCTCTGCCACGTCTTCCTGCATCACCACATCGATTGTGTTTTTCCCTGCACACCTCACCTCCTGCGTTTCCATACCGACAAAGGAAAACACCAGCACTGCCCTCGCAGAATCGGGCACCATCAGTTCATAATGCCCTTTGGCATCTGTGGCCGTTCCCACGGTTAACCCCTTTATCACGACTGTCACACCCGGAAGCAAAGTCCCTTTCGCATCCCTAACCGTTCCTTTCACTTTAATTGTTGATGCCACTTTCTCCTCAGCTGCTTTCTTTTTTTTAATCAAAATCACATTGTCTTCCAACCGCCAAGAAAGATTCGTACCTCTCAACAAAGTATTCATCACTTCCTCCAAAGGAGCATTTACAACTTTCAAATTCCATGCGGGATACTGTTTTAAATCATCAACCTTGTACAAGAACCGACAATCAAACAGTTTACGTAATTCCTGCACAATTTCTACCATGGGGCGTTCTTTAATATCCAACGTCACCCGTTTCTGCTGAGCCATACAAAATAACGGGAATATCATCAGCCATGCCAATAACAACACGCAAGCCCTCAGCCCCTTGGGCTTTTTTAACATCTTCTTTCCTCGGAGGAAAAACGAATGTCGTTCTTTTTTCATACTTTTGTAATATTAAAATTAAATACTAAGGAACAAAACAAGTTCTTGAGCGGGAAGGGGTCGGAGCCTTTCCGTTTTTTTCATTTTGTTCCGATAACTATATTATTTCCACTTATTTGTATACTTACTCCCGCCACTTCCTCTATCATCCACACGATTCGGGAAAAATCATCATAACGCTTCAAATCGCCGGTGAAACGACACGACTTCACCTCCTCCGACGAGAAAAACACCTCCACGTCGTACCACATCTGCAAACGCTTCATAATACGCTCCAATGTCTCGTCCTCGAAAACAAACATCCCGTCCTTCCATGCCGAATAAACCGAGGCGTCCACGTCCCGGCAATCAACCTTCCCCTCCTTCACATTAAACACCAATTGCTCGTTCGGACGGATAACCTGCTTGCCCAAAGGCGTGGAAACTTCCACACTCCCCTCTTCCAACGTCGTGGAAACCAAAGCGTCATCCTCATAAGCCGACAAATTAAACCGAGTCCCCAACACCCGCACATCCACATCCGCAGTCCGCACGACGAACGGATGTTTCGCATCTTTCGCCACCTCAAAATAAGCCTCCCCTTCCAAGAACACTTCCCGGACATCTCCCTTAAAATCCAACGGATAACGCAAACGCGTGCAGCTATTCAACCAAACAATCGTCCCATCCGCCAACGTCACCTTGAAATCGCCCCCTCTCGAGATGACCAACGTATTGTATCTCACCTCCCGCTCCCGCACGGTATCCTGATTCAAATAAGTCAATTCTTTATGCTGTCTCGTTATCCGCACGTTTTCCTCTGCAAATTCCTGCCGGTCATCCAAATCCACCAGTTCGCCCGAAGACAAAATCAACTGCGCTCCCGCCTCCGGAACACTTGTCACCTCCACTGCCGCCATCTTCTCCGCCGGTTGTTTCATATATAGACTCACACAGAAAGCCACTCCCACAACCAGAACCACCGCCGCCGCATAACCGACACGGCGAATCAACCAAAGTTTCCGGTTTCGATTCCGACGGTGAAACTTCGCCAACTGCATCTCCACCTCCTCCCTTGTGTAAAGCCTGCGTCTCCGTCCCTCCTTGAAATCTTTCCGGATTTCCTCATACAAAGCGGCATGCCCTTCCGAAGCGGCAATCCACTCCTGCAAGGCACGTTTCTCCTCGTCGGGAAGCATCCCTGCCAGATCCTCCGCCATCCAGCGGGCCACCTTGAATTCTTCTTCGTATTTTGTCATAATCTTGCCCTTTTACTAACTAGTCATCCCTTAAAAAGAGCCCATTTGCGGGATATTGTGATGAAACAGTATCCCGCAGATATTCTCAATAAGTGAC
>CALUHX010000005.1 GCA_944320555.1 uncultured Butyricimonas sp.
TTGCGCTTGTCGCTCTCGTAAGGTCGGGCGTAACCACGCTCCTCTATCTGACGCAAAGCGTCCGCCGCCGTGCCGTCCAGTTTGAACTCGAAAACATAGACATGCTTGTCCGTCTCCACCACGCAGTCCACACGACCTTGGCTCGTCTCACGCTCCGTGTAAACCGTGTAGACGCTTATCAGGCGCAGGATGAGGTAGAACGTGTAGTGGAAATAACGTTCACGCTCTCGCTCGTCCGTCTTGCGGCGCATGCTGTAGGGGATGCTTGATAAAAAAGACGCCATCAGCTCCCGGAAACTTTCCGTGTCGCCCTTCCGCAAGGCCGTCACCATCGAGTTCAATGCGCTGCGGATCTTTATCGTGTCCGTGGACAGATAGTCCGCCGCCGCCAAGATGACGAAACCCTTTTTCACCTCCGCGTTCGGAAAGTCCAAAAGGAACGTCCCGAAATCCGGGTCGTAGTCCTTGATCGTCAGGTAGCCGCTCTGGTAAATCATCGGCAGAGGCTTCTCCACCGTCGCCTTGTAGTCGATGAACTCCGCCGGGTCGTAGTACTTGCCCGTCAGCTCGTCCAACCCCTCACCCGCATGGCTCAGCAGACGCACCAGGTAAGTCGGCGTCCCCGTGCTGAACCAATAGTCCCTGATTTCCTGCTGGCTAAACGCGTTCAGCAGACTGAACGGATTGTAAACGTCCGTCATCCTTGTGCTGAAATGATAACCGTCGTAATGGCGTTTCAGCAAGTCTCTCATTTCCTCGACGGAGACTCCCCGATCATCCGCCATCGAGGCCACCGGCTCGGCGAAATAACGCTCCAGCTCCTCCTGCGTGATCCCGCAAAGCGTCTCGTAACGACGGTCCATGCTGATGTCCTTCGGCTGGTTGAACCCGCTGAACACGCTCACCTGCGAGAACTTCGTCACCCCCGTCAGCAGCACGAACTGCAGGTCCGCGTCGGCCGCCTTGAACACCGAGTAGAAGCCCTTCAGCACGTTGCGGTTCCGCGTCTCCAGCGATTCTCCATCCTCATTTCCGGACATTCCGAGCACGTCCAGTATCGGCTTGTCGTACTCGTCAACCAGCACCACGCACCGCCTCCCCGTCCGCTCATGGGCACGCTTCAACACCGAGGCGAAACGGTCGCCCATGGTCAACGCATTGGCATCTCGTCCGTATTCCTCCTCCCAACCGGCTATGCGTCCCTCTATCTTTTTCTCCAAAATCCCGGCTTGCTTAAAATCGTCACCGTTGAAGTCCACATGGAACACCGGATACTCCAGCCACTCCTTCTCCAAACCGTCTATCTTCAACCCCTTGAATAACTCCTTGCGGCCCAGAAAATAGTTCTCCAGCGTCGAGACCAACAAGCTTTTCCCGAAACGCCGCGGACGACTCAAAAAATAAATGGTTCCTTCCTTCACAAGGGAGTATATCAAATCGGTCTTGTCCACATAAACATAACCTTCCTTGATAACTTTGTCGAAACTCTGGATGCCTATCGGATACTTCATCATAATCGCATTTTTATGTCATTGCACAAATATAACACAAATCAGCCGGACATGCAATACCGTTGCCTGGCATTCCCTATGCTTTGTCCTGTTCACTCCCGCATCACTCTCGCATCAGTGACGCCTCTGTCCCGCCAAGCTTTGCGGCATTCGGGCGTGTCTGATGCGAGAGTGATGCGGACGAAAGCGGGAGAATCCCGGGCGTTGCCCCCTCCATGCCCGTGTCAGGATGTCGTTTTCCTTCTTTCCGCTCAAGCCGTTAACCGTTTGTCTCCCGAAATGTTGCCCACGAAAAAGTCGGACAGGGAAAGGGAAGGCCACAGGCGGGGAGGTCGTTGCCATCCCGATGGGGATTGGGAAGCGCGTGTTTAAGACAGTGCGGGGCGATGCCGCCCAATGGATGGCTGAACGGGGATGGCGGAGAACGGGGCATAAAACGGCGGAACCGGTCATTTGCCGGAAAGGATTTGTTTTTCAAGGTCGTCGCGGAAGTCGTCGAAGAAGCGGAGTTGCCTTTCGGTCAGGGTCAGCTTGTTGATGACGTTCGAGAGGTTCGGGCCTTCCGGGACGTGAAGCAGCCACAGGAGATGGCGGACGCAACGCAGCATTTTGGCCCCGCCGACGGGGACTATCCTGCCCGTGATGAAAAGCGCCCGGACGAAGCGCGCCAGCTCGGTGCGGCTTCCGGTGAAGCGGAAGGGGAAGTCGGACTCCGGCAGCCTTTCCGCCAACACGTCCCGCACCAGTTCCAGCGATGCGATTTGCTCGGCGATGTAAGGCTCCAACGCCTGCCGCAAGGCGGGGTCTTGCCCGAAGATTTTTTTCCCCTCCCTCCTCGACATGGAGGAGGGGGCGGTGGGGACGGCCCTGCTTGTCGAGGAGGATTGTGTCGCGGACGCCTTTCAGCATCGCCCGCAGCACCCGGATAGTGCCGGCGTTTGCCGCCCCGCCGTCCAGCACCCCGGCGCAGTAGCCGAGGGCGTCGAACTGGGCGTTGAACAATCGTTCCCGGAATTCCTGCAAATCCTCACAGCCGTTCACGGTGAACGTCAGGGGATTCCTCCCCGCAACCCGCACCCGCGTGTTCTTCATCGCACACAGGTACGCTTTCATGGATTCTTTTTCCATAAACTAATCGGTTTTAACTGTTAATGATATAAAAAATGCCGGGAAGCGAAGATTGCTCCCCGGCTGTCAACAAAAATCGGTCATTAGAAAGGAAAAGGGGCGGGAAATTTTTCCCCGTTTTCCCGCCCCATGCACACACTCAAACAAACTCTAACATAATCATGCGTTTATCGCTTAAAATATTTATCATTAACAAATCATCAGTCGGTTTCTCTTTTTTATTCTATTAGAGTCAAGGCGGGGAGAGCATTCGCAAAGGGGTTTGGAATACATCCCCGCCCGGAACTGTCAATCTGACCTTTCACCAGCACTGAAGCAACCACCCAAAGTACAACATATTGCGGTCGTCTCAAGCAATGTGACGGTCTCTTTCGTCATGGTATTCCGGTCGATGACCCAAACCCGCTTACCTTCCAGCATTCGACACAACTCTTGGAAGCGTGTTCCTTTTAATAACGGAAGCTCCTTGTTCATGTCTATTATCGGGGAGAGTTTTTGCAGAGAATCCCGGGACATTTCCAATTCGTGACTCGTATATTGATGTGTGAATACAATCAAGGTATCATCAACCGGACGTTCTGTTTCACGCAAGGTACAATATTCAGACGTATATTGAAACTTTTGCAACACCATTCCTGGTCCCGGAGAGGTCACGGATATAGATGTCAGAAGGACAAACACGTCGTCCTTGCCGAATGTGACCGTACTGTCTTGTTTCTCTATTGCGTCGTTTTGTGCGACCATATTGTGACCGATGGCCGCAAGCATAATTGTTAATAGTAAAATCATTGATTTCATTGCGTTCGTTTGTTTGATTGTTTTGTGGTAAAAACGGAGAGGGGCATCCGCAAAGGAGATTGAGATGCCACTGCCCCGTCCGTGTAGCTTATGGAAATTTGAGAAAGTTTTCGTCTGGTACAAAGACTTCGAGCAATTTGATATCCTTCTTTTTGTCCTCTATATTGCGGCGGTCAATCAGCCAAATCCGCTTATCCTGTACTTTTCGGAGACTTTTTATGGTTTCCCAAATTTCATTTCCTGAGTGGAAAACAAACATCTTATCCATATCTAATAAAACGACTTCTTGTAGAAATTTCTGAGATACGTCACTCGTGACACAAGAGAGGTTATTTAGTCGTCCCTTAAAAAGCATATGCCAGCGAGACACTTTATTGGAAAAATGTCTCGCTGGCATATGCTTTTTAAGGGACGACTAAATAACATATATTTGGAGCAATCAATACGGGACATTCACATGGGTAAGGAGCCATTTGAACAAATATTCAAGACTTATTATAGTGACATTTACAATTTCATTTGGCACTATGTCATGGATCAAGAAGACGCAAAGGACTTGACCCAAGACACGTTTATCAGTTTTTACAACAAATACCCGAGCCTGCCGGAGGACACGAATCCCAAACAATATCTGCTGACCATAGCCAAAAACCACAGCGTCAGTTTCCTCCGCCACAAGCAAGTGACAGACCGGCACCAAGTGAAATATTTCGAAAGCGTGGTGTTCAGTGCCACCACGGAATACGACACGACATACGACGAGCTGCTGGACCAACTGGACCTGGCCATGGAATCGCTCTCCGATTTGCAGAAACAAATCATTTCCATGAAGCTGGAGGGGAAAAATTACTCGGAGATTTCCGACAAACTACACATCACGCCTTCCCAAGTTCACAAAAACGTGAAGCGGGCATACGCAAAAATCAGGGAGCAAATGGACAAGCCCGAGAACAAGGCAATCTGCGGCCTTCTGGCCTATTTCCTGACATTGCTCGCCTGACAAACAAGGTCAGCCGACCAACCAGCCGTCGATGGTACCCGTCTCCGAGGAAAAGTTCACACCGATTTTATGCACCTTGCGCTTGTCGCTCTCGTAGGGAAGGGCGTAACCACGCTCCTCTATCTGACGCAAAGCATCCTCCGCCGTGCCGTCAAGCTTGAACTCAAAAATATAGACATGCTCGGGGGTCTCCACCACGCAGTCCGAACGCCCTTGGCTCGACTTCCGCTCGACGCTCACCGTGTAGAGGCTCATCAAGCGGAGTATCAGGTAGAACGTGTACTGGAAATAACGCTCCCGCTCGTCCGCCTTGCGGCGCATGTCGTAGGGAATGCTCGCCAGAAACGAGGTCATCAGCCCGCGGAACCCATCGAGGTCGCCAGCGTCCAACGCGTCAGTCAAGTCCCGGACGCTGCCGCCCACGCTCGCCCTCGGGTTCAGGTAGTCCCCCACCACGGCCGTAAGGAAACCCTTCTTCACCTCGTCGTTCGGAAAGTCCAAAAGGAACGTCTCCCGCCGCATGTCATAAGCCTTGATCGTCAGGTAGCCGCTCTGGTAAATCATCGGCAACGGCTTCTCAACCGTAGCCTTGTAGTCGATGAACTCCGCAGGGTCGTAGTACTTGCCCGTCAGCTCGTCCAACCCCTCGTCCGCATGGTTGAGCAAATGAATCAAATAGGTCGGTGTGCCCGTGCTGAACCAATAGTCCCTGATGTCCTGCTGGTCGAACGCGTTCAACAGGCTGAACGGGTTGTAAACGTCCGTCATCTTCTTGCTGAAATGATAACCGTCGTAGCGGCGTTTCAGCAAGTCCCTCATCTCCCCGACGGAGACTCCCCGTTCATCCGCCATTTCGGCCATCGGCCCGGCGAAATAACGCTCAAGCTCCTCCTGCGTGATCCCGCAAAGCGTCTCGTAACGACGGTCCATGCTGATGTCCTTCGGCTGGTTGAACCCGCTGAACACGCTCACCTGCGAGAACTTCGTCACCCCAGTCAACAGCACGAACTGCAAGTCCGCGTCAGCAGCCTTGAACACCGAGTAGAAGCCCTTCAGCACGTTGCGGTTCCGGGACTCCAACGATTCTCCATCCACATTCCCGGACATCCCAAGCACGTCCAGTATCGGCTTGTCGTACTCGTCTACCAGCACCACGCACCGCCTCCCCGTCTGCTCGTGCGCCCGCTTCAACACCGAGGCGAAGCGGTCGCCCAGATTCGTCCATGCGGTATCGCCGCCATAAATCCTCTCCCAAGTCTCGACATATCCCTCCAGCTTCCGCTCCAATGTCCCCACCTCCAAAAAATTATTGCTGTTGAAATCCACATGGAACACCGGATACTCCAGCCACTCCCGCTCCATCGCGTCAATCTTCAGCCCCTTGAACAACTCCTTGCGGCCCAAAAAATAATTCTCTATCGTGGAGACCAGCAGACTCTTCCCGAACCGACGGGGACGGCTCAGGAAATAAATGGTCCCTTCCTTCACAAGGGAATAAATCAAATCGGTCTTGTCAACATAAACATAACCGTCTTCGATAATCCGGTCGAAACTCTGGATGCCTATCGGATACTTCATAATAATCGCATTTTTCATATTATTGCACAAATATAACACAAATCCGCAGGACATGCAATACCGTTGCCTGACATTCCCTATGCTTTGTCCTGTCCACTCCCGCATCACTCTCGCATCAGACACGCCCGAATGCCGCAAAGCTTGGCGGAACAGAGGCGTTACCGATGCGAGAGTGATGCGGACGAAAGCGAGAGAATCCCAAGCGTTGCCCCCTCCATGCCCGTGTCAGGATGTCGTTTTTCTCCTTTCCGCTCAAGCCGTTAATCGCTTATCTCCCGAAATTCCGCCCACGAAAAAGCCGGACAGGGAAAGGGGAGGCCGTTGTCATCCCGGTGGGGATTGGAAAGCGCGTATTTAAGACGGTGCGGGGCGATGCCGCCAAATGGATGGCTGAACGGGAATGGCGGAGAACGGGGCATAAAACAGCGGGACCGGTCATTTGCCGGAAAGGATTTGTTTTTCAAGGTCGGAGCGGAAAGCGTCGAAGAAGCGGAGCTGGCGCTCCGTCATGGTCAGCTTGTCGATGACGTTGGAGAGGTTGCGGCCCTCGGGGACGTGGAACAGGCGCAGGAGGTGACGGACGCAGTGGAGCATCCTCGCCCCGCCGACCGGCTCAATCCTTCCCGTGAGGAACATCGCCCGGATGAAGCGCACCAGCTCGGTGCGGCTGCCGGTGAACCGGAAGGGGAAGTCAGACTCGGGCTGCTCGGGCGAAAGGACCTCCAAGACCAGCTCCACCGAGGCCAGCTGCTCGGCCACGTATGGCTCCAGAACCCGGCGCAGCGAGTCGCCCTGACCTGGGATTTTTTTCCCCGCCCTCCTCCATGCGGAGCAGGGGCCGGCGGGGACGCCCGTCCTTGTCGAGGAGGATGGTGTTGCGGATTCCCCGCAGTGTGGCGAGCAGGATTTTAATCCGCCCGGCGTTGTCCTCCCTCGCCTGCACCAGGCCGGCGCAATACTCCAGTGCGGCGAATTGCTGGTCGAACAACTGCTCCTGGAACTCGTCCAGGTCCGCGCAACCGTTCACGGACAACGTCAAGGGGGAGCGCCCCGTCACTAACACCCGCGTATTTTTCAACGCCCGCAGGTAGGCGTAAATGGATTCTTTTTCCATGTGTACTAAGATTTAAATTGTTAATAAAAGCCCGAAAAGTGTCATGTGGCATTTTTCATTTCACTTTTCGAGAAAAGTCTTATTACTATTGGCGAGAATTAATTACAACAATCGGTTGTTGCAGAACGACATGCGTTGATTCATCCATATTTAAAGGAGACTACTGCCGCCGCATTATTGTTGTTGGAGTAAAAAGAAAACCGAAAACATGGGAACGTTGATTCTTTTGAGGATTGTCGGCATTCCTTGCATTGCGACGCCGCTGTGATTCTTGACTCCCCGCAGGAGGCGGTGGCTGAAATCGAACAAGACGATTTGACGAGGGCACGACATCCGCGCGCCCTCGCCAAACGCCCACACCACGATTACGCTCCTACTTCTCCTTCAAAATATCCACAAGCCGCTTGCGGAGGTCGGAGCCGTAAAGGTTCTTGGCGACGATGTTGTTGTCCGCATCCAGCAGGAACAACACCGGGACCGAGCGGATGCAATATTGGGCGACCACCTCGGAGGCCTCGCCTTTCAAATCGCAACAACTTTGCCAAGTTACCCCATCCTCTCCTATCGCGCGGCTCCAAGCCTGAGCGTCGGTATCCAAAGAAACCCCAACAATCTCCAACCCTTGAGGGTGGTATTGCTGGTAAAGCCGCAGCAACTCCACGTTCAGATTGCGCGACGCCTGGTCCCACGAACCCCAGAAATACACGATTTTGGCCTTGGCCTTCGTATTGTAAAGCCCGACAACGCCTCCCGCCGCGCCCGGCAATTTGAAGTCGGGAGCCACGCCATTGACCTCCACCTGGCGGTATCGCTCAATCTGCTCCTCGACAGCCTTTCCGAAGAAAGTCGCCTTGGCCTTCTCTCCCAACAAGCCATACCGCTCCTCCAGTTGTGGCAAATCGATGTCCCGCATCGTGGACGCCACGACGTATGCCGCCACATAAGTATCGGCGTTCTCCTGCAACAACTTCACTTCCCGGGCTTGCACATCCGTCAAGAATTGTTGGAATTGCAAGTCGATTTCCTGCATCTTCTTCTTGTCCCTCTTTTTCTCCGCTTCCACGTAATCGTCCTGCAAAGACTGCCGCTTGTTCTGCAATTCGACCGTCAGCATATCAAAACGGGCCAGCAGCTTCTGCGCCTCCCCGCCACCCGTCACCACGCCACCCGACAACACGCCGAAATCAGCGTTCTCCAACATCAACTCCGCTACAACTTCCTTCTGCGCCGTCTGAACACACGCCCAGCACACACCGTCCACCTGCCCCGTGAACACAAATTTCCCTGCGTTCACCTGCGTCCTCCCGACAATCCCCACCCCGGTTTCCTGTTGTGCGACCAACACCAACTCTCCGTCCGGCAATCCGACCACATTGCCCTCAATCTTATAAGAATTCTGGGCTTCTGCATGCGAAATCACCAACGCAAAAACAGCCAACAACAATAATAATTTCTTCATTTCAAATACTTATTTATTGTACAGCAAAAACAAGGATATATCAAAATACATCTATCCCCGCTAAGCTTATCCCAAAATTCTGACCATAAACTTGATCATAAAATGTAAAACGCAAATAACGCACATCTTTAGGAGCTTTAAAATACAGATATGTTGCTTCTCCACTACTAACGCCCAACGTGTTATCTTCCACATAGGTCGCATTTTCCCAAGCTAATCTATCAGAAGACGTTTCAATCTTTACCACTGTCGGCATCAATCTCCGTCCTTGCATATCTCTTGGTTCAAACGAATTTTGCAAAACTCGAACACCCGTAACTGTCCTAACTTCTTGCATATTCACTTCTATTTCATAAGTCCTAGCCTGCGCAGATAATAATTCTGTTTGCCAATTTGTATTAACATCACCATCAAATAAATAATCCAAATGACTATCAAAATCTCCTTCATCTTCAACGGAACAAGAAACGACCCAATTACTCCCATCCATAAACTCCACATTAGGTTGTTCATTAGTATTACCTTTTTCTTCAACATAATTAGGAACTTCATCAACAAAATAATGATTACTATAACGTTCCACCTTTAATTGATTCAATTGATGCAATACATCAAGAGTAAACAACGAACGTTCCATATCCATCAACATTGAATATGCTACCGTATCATTTCTATCTACGTTCATATACCTCCCCTTTCCCAAAACAAGCCTCTCCAAATTAGGCATATTCAACAAATCCTCAAAAGAATTTAAATCATAATCAAATTCTATTTCTGTCAACGAATTTATCCAAGCATCTGTTATCTCCTCCTGTCCATATTTTTCCTTTGCCCATTGCTTAAAGTCAGTCGTATATAACTTATCATGTGAAAGGACGTATGGCTCAAACACTATCAAATCCTCACAACCTTCCACACGCCCTCTTCTATACACAGAAATGTCTTTACTCGGATCTATTGCATCCTCTAATAAATAATATTTATTATTTCCACAAAAATCAGATGTCAATTCCAGATGCTTTAATTCCCCTTCCTTGGTATAATAATTCAATGAAGCAGAATCCACATTTGACTGCCAATCCGAAAAAAACAACACCAAACGATCCTCTATATAAGCGTGTTTAGCCACAATCCTTGTAAAGGAACGAATCACCTCATGTTCTTCCGTATAAGGTCTTGCATACAACGAAGAAGATAGAGAGGTACTACCATTTTTGTCAACACCGGCTACGAAAATCTCATAATTTCCATCTTCCAAATTTTCAATGCTAAATTCTGAAACATCCTTCGCAAGCAACGTGTCCTTGGATACACCATCCAAATCCCACTGCACTTTAATATTGACAATTGCAGGATCCACACTATTTGTCCATTTTACGACTAACCGTTTCCACCCGGAAGACACAGAAATATCTGACGGTTTTCCTAAATAACGGACGACTCCGTCACCCGCATAATCACTATACGTGTCTTCTAACTTTTCACAACTAACAGCTAACACTGCAAGTACAATACACACATATTTACTAATTTCAAATTTCATAACTACTCCTTTCCTACATAAAGTTCAAATTCATGAAAAGTCACATGACGCTCTACATTATAATCAGTTCCATTATAAGAAACGGAAGTGTCGTTAACAACAACCTTCACATAACGATAGTTTTTTTCCAATATTGGAAAATTTATCGCCAAGTAACATGGTTCTGCTTTCTCCAATTCCAATTCCGTCCTATAAAACACATCTCGCCCTGCATTTCCTTCACTCCGCGCAGCCCATCTTAAACCAGGATCCAAATCACGAGCCTCTTCATAATGCCCCACTTCATCCCATGACACTTTATCATTCGACGCATAAATTGTTATATTACACGGCAATCTATTCTCATAAGCATTAGCAAGAATACCCATAAAAGAACGAGATAATGATAATATTGCGTAAATTCGTACTTCCGCCAACAATTTGGGCTCTTTCAAATCAAGCTCAAACAAAGCTTTTCCAAAACAATTTGGACCAGCAATATAGGTTCCCATATAATGTATATTACCTCCAAAACTCGTAAAACCTTTTAAATCGCCATCAAACAAATAATCCTTACTTATACCATTTTGATCATCTTTTATACCTAAACCCTCAGGATCTGAATACTCAAATGACTCAGGCTCTAATTTCATGGTATTAAAAGATTTTACATTCTCCCATATTTGCTGCTTCACAATATAACCTCGAAAATCTTCTGTTCGCACCACAACGGTATGTTCCGAAGCCTCCTGCTGTACTTGCAAATTCAAGCTATCTTTCCCCTCACCAAAAACAAAACTCCTAACCAACAGCGTATCAATCTCTTTAGTCAACGGATTTTCTCCAACATAAAACACATGAGCCATTCCTTCTCCACCTGCTGGAACATTGTACGAAAGCGAAAATCCATTCCAACCTGGTTTTACTTCTATCTCATTAAAGAAGGCAACCGGTCCAGAATCTTGTGTGTCAAAGGTAACTTTTGTTGCTCCGGATTCAACCCCATTTCTATCACAAAGAGTCACCCTTCCTTCCACATTTTGTTGCGCCTCATTAAAGCCGTGTAAAACAACAGAATCACAGGCATAGCTTCCCTCCCGCACAATTTCTTGTCCAAAAGCATCTTTATAACGCACTCGAATAGCCATAACATCCAAATCAGAAGGCAATTCATAATACATTACCGCTCCTCCTGGTATCGCTTTGAATGAGATATTTTCTTGAGCTATCCCAACATTAAACATACTTTCATCATCATTGCACGCCCAAAAGAGGACGAACATATACAATAAACAAATATATTTATTCATAACCAAGCACTTTAATTTATTACCAATTTGGATTTTGCACACAATTAGCTTTCAAAACCTCTTCAGCTCTTAAAGGAAACAAATAATCCCGAGGAGCCGCAAAAGCTCGCTTCGTCCATACAGGAACAGGCCCATTATAATTATTATAAAACACATCAGCACTACTTCCCAATATATTCCAACCATACAAAGGTTCATTCAACTCAGATTCTGCCGTTAACCAACGACGTAAATTCCAAAACCGTCTCCCCTCAAATGCGAACTCAATGTCCCATTCCCTGTGAATGATTTCCCTCATGCCTTCTTTGGTTTTTATTTTATCTGGTGCATTGGAATAATTAATCCAGGATGTCTCTACATCCGGGATGCCGGCCCGTTCCCGAATCACATTCAACGGAGCGTACACATGCTCATAATCCGGTGATTCCAGATACTCATTCCACGCTTCAGCTTTCATCAAATAAAGTTCTGCCAGACGAAATACAACTGCGACATTCCCATTTACACCATCTACAGCATAACGAGCAGGTTTTACATTAGAATAAGAACCTTTTTTCATCCAATAACCTGTCAGATTCTGTGGCACAGAATTATTAATTACATCTGCTTGTGTTCCAAATTTTTCCCCTTGGTATGCTGTAACTAACTTCAAATCTGATGTAGTCGGACCCATCTGCCAATAACAACGATCTGCTGCTATATGAGCATAAAAACGAGGCTCTCTCCTCAAATGCAAATTTAATACCTCCGTATTTAACGGCACCACATTTCTATAATCAGGACTTGTTTCTTTTCCCATTTGATAACGAGTACCAAAAGACCATTCTTTATCCGATTCTATAGGCAACCCGTTTTCCGTATAATACAATTCCACCATTTTTATACTTGGAGCTATACACCCTAGATTCGAACCCGAATAATCAGTATCTGTACTCTTAAAATAAGGCAATGTTTTCGATGACCAAAATACATGACTCGCAGTTTTTTGTGGCACAAACATCTGTAATGCTTCATCATGTACGAAGTTTCTCGCCAATACCGAGTTCTCAATATCGGCCATAACTCCAAGCATTGGTGTAACGCCTACATTGCCATCTATTAATTTCTTACCATTTTGTAAACAAATTTGTATCGCAGTATCTGCCGCTTCTGCTGCTCTTTTCCACTTTTCAGAATCATACTCGGGATTAAAAAGCTGCTCTCCTGCCTTATTGACAAAACCCGCATAATTTTTATTGCCATTAAACATCGGAGATGCCGCAAACAACAAAACCTGAGCTTTTAAAGCCGCTGCCCCCTCTAAACAATAATACCCCTTATGGCTTTGGTCTTTTTGAGAAAACGGCGGCAAAACCTCCATTGCTTCATCTAACAATTGCACTATTGCGTTCACACAGGTATCAATAGGAGATCTCGGCAACTGCATCTCTTCAACATCTGCGTTAGCATTCACATTTTCTGGAACTAGAATAATCGGACCATAACGACGCATCAACTCAAAATAAAAATGAGCCTTTAACGCTTTTATTTCAGCTGTCCAAATATCTTTCTCGGCCTGTTCCATATTATAAACGTGATTTATATTTTCAAAGAAAATATTACAATAACGAATACCCGCATAAAATTCGTCACTTTTCCATATATTGCCGTAAGGATCTTGTGACATTTGTAAACCATCGCCTATAAAAAAACCTTCATACGCAGGGAATCTATTCCTCATATATTCACCAGCCACAATCTCATCCGACCCCGTAAACGCAGGATTTTCCATAACCGACGTAACAGGCGCCGTTAAGATAACGTAACATGTTTTCATCCAGTCTTCCGCCTGCTCACGTTTTTCGAATATTGTCTCGATTGTCTCGATATCATTTTCAGGGACAACATCTAAATAATCGCAACTACTTAAAGCAAATAACACCGAAACAATTATTAATCTTAAATACCTCATTTCTATTTTCATATTTCAAAAACTAAATGTTAAGCCAAGTGTATAAGTCTTTTGAATCGGATAGTTAAATCCGTCCTCACCCAATTCCACATCCCAAACTTTGAAATCTGAGATCATAAACGGATTATTGGCACGTACAAAAAATTTCACATAGTTCAATTTCCATTTATCCATTAGCGCTTGCGGCATACTGTAAGCCAACTCCAATTGAGTACAACGCAAGAATGAACATTCTCTCATAAAATAAGTACTCTTACGCACCTCTGAATTATCTGCATTATACCAATCTTCTTGGGGATTATGTTCTACAATATTCTTTGTTGACAACCGCGGCCAAAAAGGTCGTGTGTCCATATTATCCTCAGACCAGTGAGAATCATAGATTTCTTTCAACATCGAATTGTCTCCCGCAAACGGAGATATTGATTTCGGGTTCATGAAAAATGAACGTTTGCCAGAACCTTGAAATGCGAAACTAAACTCCCAATCTTTTAACTGGAGAAATCCCTGGAAACCATAAATCAATCGAGGAGTTTCTGGGAAACCAATATAAGTAGCGTCTTCCACATCTATTACCCCATCATTATTCAAATCTCGATAACGAATATCCCCAGGCATAACATCACCCCCTTGAACAGGAGAGTTGTCTATTTCAGCCTGATCTCTAAACAATCCTTCTGCAATATAACCAATTTGTTGAGAAATCTCTTGTCCTTTCACACGCTGCCACTCTGGCTTAGCCGTTGCTTCCTCTATTTCCTTGTAGATTGATTTACTATATGTCAATGTCCCATTCAAAATCATCCAAAAATCATTTGAAAAAGCATGCTGTATTTTCCCCGAAAAATCAATTCCTCTCATCCGAGACTTTCCAATATTATCCAAAGGAGCAACTTCTATTCCGGCAGATGCGGGCAATGTAACCCTCGAACCGATTACATTATGACGTATCTCTTGAAATGCGTCCAAAGTAAACTCAAACAAACCGTCAAACAATTTCGCTTCAATTCCCAAATTTAATTGTTCGGCTATTTCCCATTCTATATTATCATTGGCATAAGCAGAAACCATATAACGAAAATAATTTATCCCTCCTCCCGGTTGAGGATCTTGGTATCTAATACTATTTCTTCCTATTTCTGGTAAAAATACAAAACGAGGAGTTGCTATCACACCGTCATTACCAACTCTACCGTAAGAAGCCCTAACTTTCAAATAAGGGACCCATTTAGCAATAGATTGCATAAAAGATTCATTAGAAGCAACCCATGCCAATCCTCCTGCAGGGAAAAATCCCATTCGATTGTTCTCTGCAAAACGTTCCGAACCATTATACCCAAAACTACCTTCTATAAAATAACGGTCTTTATACCCATAACTACCACGCATAGAAAATGTTAAATTTCTTTGAGGCATTCCATTCAACACACTAGGAACTGGAGTATATGTCCTTTCTTGCATTTGGAATACACCTGTCAATGAAGTTTGATGATTTTTCCAAGCTGCCGTATGTATCAATTGAGCTTCATAAGTAACTTGCGTTTCGGTCTCTGAAGTCTGATCTCCTATTGATAACGTACGCACAGATTCTTCTGGTCTTATGGCTTGAAGCGTATGTTTGCCTGTTTCAAAATCATAACTAGCCAAAGCATATCTATAAGGTTTTGTGGAAAAAGGTGTTGTATAGTAACCGGATTGTGCCAAAGACACACTCGCACGTAATTCCAAACCTTTAATTAAAGCCGACAAATTTTGAATGTATTCTGCTCTATTTGTCATTGAATAACGTGTCCGTTCTATATAGCCTTGATGTAACGACATATATGGATTTTTAGCATCTGCTTCAGTCGTTCCAAAACGCAAATGCGGCCAATTATAAAAATCATCACCTGGATAAAGAGGAGCAAAATCCACAGGAGATGCGGCAAAAGCCAATGCATACGCTGCAGTCACATCGGTTAATGGCCCATGATATTTATCCAACGACGCCGATGAATTTATCAACAATTTAATACCTGCCTTTAGATCAATATTCAAATTTACTCTATACGAAGTTTGATTATTAGTAATATTACAATCAAAATCATTTAACTTATCCGTCTTCAGCATACCCATATCTCGCACATAATTCAATGACGCATAATATTGTATTACACGAGAACCTCCACGTACGCTTAAACCTGCACGGTGATTCACATTGTAATTCTTAAACATAATATCATACCAATTATTTGCTGGATAAACCCAAGAAGGATATTTACCAGATGCAGTCCTAGTAATAACCTCTTCACTATATTTGGGCGTTGATAATTGTCCTCGTCCAATAGCAGCCTGATTATACATACGCATATAAGTAATAGGATCGACGACCTCTATTTCTTTCGTAGGCATAGAGAAAACAGCCTCGTAACGAGCTGAGGCATACACGCTCCCCTCTTCCCCTTTCTTTGTCGTCACCATAATAACACCGTTCGCTCCACGAGCACCATACATTGCCGTGGCAGAAGCGTCTTTCAATACAGAAAAAGTTTCAATATCTTCAGGCGCAATACGCGACAAATCCAACTTCGAAGATTCCACCCCGTCAATCAATATCAAAGGATCTATATTTGCTCCCGTTTGAAATGAAGTAATTCCCCGGATATAAAATTTTGTATTCATTTCCTCCTCTGTCAACGCACCAGGAATACCACCCGTCTGCCAAGCGATCATCCCGGGGATACGTCCGGCGAAACTCGCCGTCAAATCACTGTTGGACGACTTCAAATCCATAGGCCGTACCGTGGAAATGGCAGAAACCACGCTCTCTTTCTTCTGCGTACCGAATGCGACAACGGCGACCTCTTCCAAATCTTCCGTCGTCGACTTCAACGTCACGTTTATCGTCTCCTGTCCCTGAATGGGTATCACCTCCGTGCGGTATCCCACGAAAGAGACTTTCAACACATCAGTCGGCTTGACGTTCAACTCATAACGCCCGTTCTCGTCAGAGGCCACCCCTTGCGTCGTTCCATGAATCACGATGGTCGCTCCCGGGATGGGATTCCCCTTGTCATCGGTGACACGTCCTTTCAATTTCATGAGGTCCTCTGCCTTGTCCTCGGCTGCGACATCTTTCGAACGAATTAATATTAACTCGCCCACAATCTCATACGTGTAGCGAGAATCTTTCAGCAATCTGGTCAACGCCGTGTCCACCGGCACATTTTTCACATTGATGGAAAAATATTCCTCCCGATTGGCGTTCTTGCTATCTTGAAATCCATAGTTCAGCCCCGTTTGCTTTTTGATTTCGGAAAGGATGTAGACCAGCGTGCGCTGGGTGATGTTCAGGGTCACGGTTTTCTCGTCATCCTCCACGGCCACAGGCAAGACGGAGGGGGCGGCAATCGATTGTCGCGGCAAGCAAAAACCGGCAACAAAGATTAAAAAAAGACAAACGGCAAATTTATTCGCCTTGGTCTTCGTGTTTTGTTTTGTTTTTGTCATAAATTTGTGAATCAAAATTATAGATATAAACTTGTTTTATGTCTCTTGACACGGCTGAAGCCTCTGACCTGAGAAATCGGACTCCGGCGGTGTTCGAAAGGAGAATCACCACCTTGGGCGATTCTCTTTCTATTTTAATCAAAAACGATCAATATATTGAGTACGCACCTCCTTCTTGTTTTATGGTTTTACCTGTTATCAGCTCCATCATGTGCATGGTCTCCTCCACGGGGGTCGTCTTGTCGATTTCCAGCGTGTAGGTCCGCGACCTCATCTCCGGAGAAACAGCGATTTCCACCCCGTACCAGCGAGCCATGTCGAACATGATTCTGTCCAACCGAGCCCCATTGTATTTGAAGCTCGTGCCCAACCAACCCATATAGTCGGCCGGGTCCACCTTATCTGTTTTCAACAAACTGTCCGTCCACGAGCAATACACCCGCTCGTTGGGTTGTATCCTCACTTCCTTGTCCCCGACGCTCATCCCGATGCTTCCCTCCACCAAAACGGCTTCCGAAAGGGAGAGGGCATCGCTGTAAAGGAAATTGAACTTCGTGCCGTACACCCGCACCCGCGCGTCGCCCGCCCGCACCACGAAAGGCGCGGCATCCTTAGCCACCTCGAAATACCCCTCGCCCCGGAATTCCACTTCCCGAAGGGAGTCGCGGAACTCCACCGGGTAGCGCAACTCGCTCCCCGCATTCAGCGTCACCCGGGAACCGTCCGCCAACTCCACCCGGTAGGTGTAGCCCTTGGGTATCACGACGCGGTTGTAGACCACCTTTTTCCGCACCGTCTCCGGCAACACGCTGTCCCGCTCCGCCTTGTAGACATTCCGCGCGTCCTCTATCTCCAAGGAGTCGAAAGCGAGAATCTCGTCGTCAGCCCCCGAAGCGATGACGGTGGGCACGGTAATCTCGCCCAGCACCACCGGGGCCACAGGCTCCTCCGCCACCTCCTCGGGCACCAGCAACGGCTGCGCGACAAAGAACAACGCCATGGCGGCAGCCACGCCTCCCACGAAAAGCCACCGCCGCCGCATCCGCCGGGAAAGCCTCATCACATCCAGCCGCATCGCCAACTTCCGCTCCGCCGCTTCCCGGTCAATCCGGTTCACTTGGTGGACTTCCTCTACCAGTTCCTCTATCCGCTCGGCGGAAATCCTCCCCCCGGCCGCGTCATTTTCCGCCGCCCGGCCTTTGGCAATGGCTTCCCGCGCCACGTCCAGATCCTTCTCATATTTCTCGTCCAACGTCTTTCGCATAGCTCTGTCGAATTTTTACTTATAAAACCCTTTTCCCCTCCGATTTCTACTTTTCCGCCCATTACTTTATGTTTTGTTAACACATTTCGTCCTCCCCACCATCCCCTCCGACACTAATCAAACAAGACGCCACGCACCTTCCTTAAACAAAACGCACTGTTTTTATTTACTGTCAATAAATAAATATGTCCACTTTTATTTACTGCCAATAAACAAAACAAACAACACATTCGTTATCAACAGCATTATTTTTATTCCCCCGCCCTCATCTCCCGCCAATCCGCCTGCGCATTTTTCTCCTCTTTCTCCGGCCTGCCGTTTGGAACTTTCCATTTTTATTGCGTTATTTGCGTAACGAACATAACGCAAATACACCATGATAAAGCCCACCAACCCTTTCATCATCTCGGGATACCACAGCCCAGAATATTTCTGCGACCGCGAGGAAGAGTCCCGCACCATCCAGGAAGCCCTGGCCAACGGACGCAACGTCATGCTCATCTCTCCCCGCCGCATGGGGAAAACTGGACTAATTCAAAACATCTTCTACCGAATCAACCAAGAATGCGGCTCCGACACGAAGACGTTCTACATAGACATTTTCTCCACCAGAAACTTAGGGGATTTCGTGCGTTTACTGGGCAACACGGTGCTCGGCCAATTGGATTCCCTCCCCCAAAAAGCGATGAACCGCATCGGCCAATTCTTGAAAAGCTGCCGCCCCACGCTCTCCTTCAACGAGCTGACCGGCATGCCCCAAGTGAGCCTCGACATCGCTCCAAACCGGGAAGAAGCCACGCTCAAAGAAATCTTCGACTACCTGGGCTCGTCCGGCCGCCGCTGCGTCCTGTCCATCGACGAGTTCCAACAGATAACGGAATACCCCGAACAAGGGGTCGAAGCCCTTTTGCGCTCCCATATCCAGTTTCTGCCCAATGCGAGTTTCATATTCTCCGGGAGCAAGCAACACGTGATGCAAGAAATGTTCCTCTCGCCCAAACGCCCGTTCTACCAAAGCACACAAACCGTCACCCTTAATCCGATAAAAAGGGAAACCTACCACCGTTTCGCCGCGGCATTCTTCTCGGAAGCGGGCCTCACCCTCGACGAGGAGGTGTTTCGCTCGCTTTACGACCGGTTCGAGGGCCACACGTGGTACGTCCAGTGCCTGCTGAACCGCCTGTACAGCTACCGCCAATCCCCCTCCGAAGAGCTAATCCGCCAGGCCATAACCAAAATCATCGCCGAGAACGAATACGCCTACCAAAACCTCATTGCCGCCTATCCCGCAGGAGCCGTCCGCCTACTCAAAGCCGTGGCGAAAGAAGGCGTCGTCCCCGAAATCAATGCGGGCGACTTCATCTCGGCCCACCGCCTCAAGGCGGCCAGCAGCGTGAACGCGGCCCTCAAAAAACTGTTGAACAAAGAAATGATATACAAAGGCGACAAAGGATACTCCGTCTACGACCGATTCCTGGGACTCTGGCTACAACAACAAGAGTATTAAGCCTCCCCCTCTCGTCCCGCCGGGGAAAGAGCTTCCGCCCCCGCTTGTCTTTCTCGATTATATTCTTTAGTTTCGCGACGTTTTAGGAAATAGAAAAAAGCATTAAACCTAAGAAAACATGGAAAATAAAAATTACGGCGGACTAGAACCCGAGTTCTCAAACTACGAAAACGCACAAATCGTCGTCCTGCCCGTTCCCTACGACGGGACCAGCACGTGGCTGAAAGGCGCGGACAAAGGACCGGACGCCATCCTTGAAGCGTCGGCCAACATGGAATTGTATGACATCGAAACCGATTCAGAAGTATATACCAGAGGCATCGCCACCGTCGAGCCCGTGACGGAAGCCACATCCCCCGAAGCCATGTCGGCCGAGGTGGAAAAAAGGGTCGACGCCATCCTCAACGACCACAAATTCCCCGTCATCCTGGGCGGCGAACACTCGGTGAGCATCGGCGCGTTCAGGGCGTTCGCCAAGCACCACGAGAAATTCTCCGTGCTCCAGCTCGACGCCCATTCCGACATGCGTTCGGAGTACGAGGGCAGCGCGCACAACCACGCCTGCGTCATGGCACGCGCCAAGGAAGTCGCCACCGTGGCGCAAGTGGGAATCCGCAGCTCGGCCGCGGAGGAGAAAGAAAACATCATGCCGGACCGCATCTTCTACGCCCACGAGTTGCACGACGCCAAAGAAGGCAACAACTGGATGTACATGGTGTCCCAAAAACTGCACGACGACGTGTACGTCACCATCGACCTCGACGTGTTCGACCCCTCCATCATGCCCTCCACTGGGACTCCGGAGCCGGACGGGCTTTACTACCGGGAGGTGCTGAATTTCCTGCGCCTCATCAACGAGCGCCACAACATCATCGGGCTGGACATCGTGGAGCTCTGCCCGAACGACGTCAACAAGGCCCCCGATTTCACCGCCAGCAAGCTGATTTACCAGATTCTGAGCATGAAATTCGAAAACTCCGACAAATAAGAACATTGAGTCAGTAAGGTCCTCATAATCGTACCTTATGCATTTATAAGCAAAACAATATGGAAAAGAAAGATTTACTGAAAGAAACCATCAAGCACATCGACATCAAGTCGTACGACTCAACCCAGCTGATTGACGCGATGCGCAGCATGTCATTCACTTCCCGCGACACCGCCCGGGCAACCGACATCCTCATGCAAATGGTGGCGGAAAAGGAATGCACGAACATCCTCACCATCGCCGGAAGCACCAGCGCCGCCGGCTGCATGCAAGTGTATGTCGACATGGTGCGCAACAAGATGATTGATGTCGTGGTCTCCACCGGCGCGTCCATCATCGACATGGACCTATTTGAAGCGCTCGGTTTCAAACACTACAAAGGCCGCCAGGACATCCCCGACATGCAATTGCGCGAACTTTACATAGACCGTATCTACGACACATTCATCGACGAGGAGGAATTGCAAGCTTGCGACAACGCCACTTACGAAATCGCCAACGCCCTGGAGCCGCGTCCCTACTCTTCCCGCGAGTTCATCTGGGAAATCGGCAAATGGCTCAGCGAGGGCCACGCCGTGAAGAAAGACAGCCTCATCCAGACCTGCTATGAGTGCGGAGTGCCCATTTTCTGCCCGGCATTCTCCGACTGCAGCGCGGGATTCGGCATCGGCAAGCACCAATGGGAGCACCCCGACAAGCACGTGTCCATCGACTCCGTGAAGGATTTTGTGGAACTGACCCAAATCAAAATCAAGGCCGGCACCACGGGATTGTTCATGGTCGGCGGCGGCACCCCGAAGAACTTCGCGCAGGACACCGTCGTTTGCGCCGAAATCCTCGGCTTCGACGTGCCCATGCACAAGTACGCCATCCAAATCACGGTGGCCGACGTGCGCGACGGAGCCTGCTCCTCTTCCACGCTGAAGGAAGCCTGCTCCTGGGGCAAGGTGGACGTGACCTACGAGCAAATGGTCTACGCCGAAGGCACCACAGTCATCCCCGCCATCGCCAGCTACGTCTACCACAACGGAGCCTGGAGAGACAGGAAATACAAGAACTGGACAAAACTGTTCCAGAAATAACACCGCGAAAGAGGCTGTGCCGATATTCGCTTCCCATCCCTCAATCCCTTTCGGGGCGGTCCCACCGCCTTAGGGGAAGAGGAGGAAGGCATTACGCCCCAAGCATTTAACGAGAGTGTGTCGAAATGGCCAATAATACCCCTCCGGCGGCTCTGCCGCCACCTCCCCTATTTTAGGGGAGGAGTTGCGGAACAATGATATTCAGCCGAATAACTCTACTCCGCAAACTCTCCCCTTAAGGTAGGGGGAGTACCCCGAAGGGGGGTGGGGGTATGAAAATCGCACTTCGACACACTTTCTATTTTCTCTTCCGAAAACGGGTCATGCTTATCGACTGCTTATGGAAAATAAACAAAGGCAGCGTGACCCCTATCACCAGCACCGACAACACGAACAGGGTGGTCAACCCGTTGCGGAAAATCTCCACTATCGACGCCTGCAAGACCTCGCTGTCCTCGTCGTTCATGAAACGTATCAGGGCGAGTATTGTCTTGTAAGCGTACATGCCCGGAATCATCGGCAGCAACGAGGGGAAAGAAAACACCTCCGCCGGGCAATGAATCAGCCTGGCGAACAAAATACTGAACAACCCTATCACGAAAGCCGCGAAAAACGTGGACGGAATCAAAGAAATCTCCACGTACTCCTGCAAGTAAAAGCGCAAGCCGTGTCCCATCGCCGCCAGCAAGGCGGAAATCAAAACGGCCTGCCGCGGAGGATTCGATATCACCGCGAACCCGATTGCCGCCACCGCGGCGAACAACCCGTCAAAAATGACCGCTTCCCAAACATTCCAACTCATAGCGCGTCCTTTCCTAACAACAACAACGTGGCCGACAGGCCTATCGCTATGCAAATAATCAACAATCCGGCGTTCATCGCCCTCGACACGCCTATCAGCACATGCCCGCCCAGAATGTCGATGATGGAATTCATCAACGGCACCCCGGGTATCAGGAAAAGCACGCTCGTAGCCAAAGCGATTTCCGGAGTCCCGCCCCAGCCGCGGGAAACGCCCGCGGAAGTCACCAGCGAGGCCACAAAAGACGACACCACGAATATGACCAAATGGTTCAACTTGCGGGCCGACATCTCCTGCCGCACAAAAAAGCCCACCAGCGTGGCCGCGAACACCAACGCCATCGCCACCCAGTCCCCGCCGAACAGCCGGCAAAAGGCGGCGTTGGCGCAGGCGACAAGCGCCAGCACCTTCCACCTCGACATCCGCGCCTCCTCCATAATCGCCCTGAACCGGCTTTCCACCTCGCCCAACGGCAGCTTGTGGTCGTAAGCGTCCCAACTCAATCCGCTCAACTCGGATATCGTCCGGAAATTAATCCCCAAGTCCGGGATGCGCCTCACATAAGTCCGCCGGATGGAATAATCCTCAGGCGACTTCACTGTCATCGTGATGTTCCGCTGGAAAATAGTCAAGTCCACCCCGTACCCCATCACCTCCGCGATTCTCGACACGCTGCGCACGGCCCGGGCCGTATGCACCCCCGACCCCATCATGCACGTGGCGTACTCCAGCAGGAAATCCGACAATTCCTGAATGTCCACTTTTTGTTCCATAAACGTCTTTTATCTTAGGAGAGGGCGCAAAATTACACAATATCCCCGATTTTTCTTTCATCTTCCGGGAAAACTGCCTAATTTTATCCCTCACGAACCAAGCGGACACTTTCATGAGCGAGCGGAAAATCATACACATCGACATGGACGCCTTCTACGCCTCCATCGAGCAGCGCGACCACCCCGAGTACCGCGGCAAGGCCATCGCCGTCGGCCGCCCGGAGAGGCGGGGAGTCGTGGCCACCGCCAGCTACGAGGCCCGCCGTTTCGGAGTCCACTCCGCCATGTCGTCGGTCCGCGCCCTCCGCCTGTGCCCCGGACTCATCTTCGTGCCTCCCCGCTTCGAGGTCTACAAGGAAGTGTCGGCCCAAATCCACGAGATTTTCCACGAGTACACCGACATCGTGGAGCCGCTCGCCCTCGACGAGGCGTTCCTCGACGTCACGGAAAACAAAAAAGGCATTCCCCTCGCCGTCGACATCGCCAAGGCCATCAAGCGGGAAATCCGTGAGAAACTGGGCCTCGTCGCCTCCGCCGGAGTCTCCTACAACAAATTCCTCGCCAAGATAGCGTCCGACTACCGCAAGCCGGACGGGCTGTACACCATCCATCCCGACCGCGCCCCCGACTTCATCGCCCGCCTCCCCATCGAGGCCTTCTGGGGCATCGGCAAGGTCACCGCCCGCGAGATGCACGCCCTCGGCGTCCACAAGGGGGCCGACCTGAGGCGTTGCTCGCTCGAATTCCTCACCCGCAATTTCGGCAAGAACGGACAAATCTACCACGACTTCGCCCGGGGCATCGACCCCCGTCCCGTCACCCCGGAACGGGAGCGGAAATCCGTCGGCTGCGAGAACACCTTCGACAAGGACCTCACCGACCGCGTCCCCATCATCATCGAGCTTTACCACATCACCACGGAACTCGTCCGGCGGCTCGAAAAGGCGGACTTCCGCGGCCACACCCTCACCCTCAAAATCACCTTCGCCGACTTCACCCGCAAAACGCACGCCGTCACCGTGGACCATCCCCTCGTCTCCCGCCAGCAAATCCTCCCGCTCGCCAAACAACTCCTCCGCGACCTCGACCTCCAATCGCCCCAAATCCGCCTGCTGGGCTTGTCGGTTTCCAACCCCGTCGTCCCTCCGCAAAACCCGCTTCCCCGCCAACTCAGCTTGAATTTCAAGCCTTGACGCGGCGCTGCCCTTCGTCCGCAACAACATTTCCGGATATTCTACAACTTTTCACCTGCCACCATCCCCGACAGGCACGCGATTTGCATAAGAACATCATGAGCAAACACACAATATCATAAGACAAAAACAAAGACTTCGATTTTTTTCATAAATTTGTTATTGGTTTCCCCCCGCTGCGACAGCGCGGGGATTTCTTGTTTCCTCCACCCGTTCCCCCGCCCGCCGGAAAGAAAAGACCTCCCCGCCGGCAAGACACCGGCGGAGAGGTCTTCATGAATAAAACTAATGCGTATCCAAATCAAAATGTTACTCCAAATACGTGTAGCCGTACAGGCCGGAACGGTAGTTCGACAGGAACTCGCGTCCCTCCTCGGCGGAAATGGTACCCTTCTTCACGGAGCTCATCACCCACACCTCCACCGTCCGGGCCATGCGTTTCGGATTGAACTGCACGTACTCCAGCACGTCGGCCACCGTCTCCCCCTCGATCACCTTGTCCACCACGTACTCGTCGCCGCGCACCTTGATGTGCACCGCGTTCGTGTCCCCGAACAGATTGTGCAGGTCGCCCAGAATCTCCTGGTAAGCCCCCACGAGGAACACCCCGAGGTAATACGGCTCCTTGTCCTTCAGCTCGTGCACCGGCAGCGAGTACGACAGGTTCCTCGGCGACACGAAATTGGCGATTTTCCCGTCCGAGTCGCACGTGATGTCCTGAATCGTCGCCGCCCTCGTCGGCTGCTCGTTCAGGCGCGAGAGCGGAATAATCGGGAAAAGCTGGTCTATCGCCCACGCGTCCGGCAACGACTGGAAGAGCGAGAAATTGCAGAAATACTTGTCGGGCAACATCTTTGCGATTTTCCTCAACTCCTCCGGCGCGTGCTTCATGCTCATGGCCATGCCGTGCACCTCCCGGGCCACCGACCAGAACAGCCGCTCCACCTGCGCCCTCGTCCGCAAGTCAATCAGCCCCAGATTGAACAATCCCAGCGCGTCCTCCCGTATCTGCACCGCGTCGTGCCACGACTCCAGCAGCCGGGGCTGGTTCAGATTGTCCCACAAGTCGTACAACTCCTTCACCAGCTCGTGCGCGTCGTCGGCGATTTCCTCCTCCTCGTCGAACGCCGGCAGGCTCGTGCTCGCCAGCACCTCGAACACCAGCACCGAGTGGTGCGCCGTCAGCGACCGTCCGCTCTCCGTGATGATGTTCGGCTGCGGCAGCCCGTTCTTCTCGCACGCGTCCACCAGCGACGACACGGCGTCGTTCACATACTCCTGAATCGAATAGTTCATGCTGTTGCCCGAGGTGGCCGACCGCGTCCCGTCGTAATCCACGCCCAGGCCGCCGCCGATGTCCACGAACTGGATGTCGTAGCCCATCCCCCGCAACTGCACGAAAAACTGCGAGGCCTCTTTCAGCGCCGTCTTGATGCGGCGGATATTCGTCACCTGGCTCCCGATGTGGAAATGAATCAGCTTCAAGCAGTCCGCCAACTTGTTCTTTTCCAGAATGTCCAACGCCTCCAGCAGCTCGCTCGAGTTCACCCCGAACTTGCTGACGTCGCCGCCCGACTCCTCCCACTTGCCGCTTCCCGAGCTGGCCAGCTTGATGCGGATGCCGATGTTCGGGCGCACTTTCAGCCGCTTCGAAATCGCCGCTATCGTCCGCAGCTCGTTCAGCTTCTCCACCACGATGTAAATGTTCCGCCCCATCTTCTGCGCCAGCAACGCCAGCTCGATATAGCTCTCGTCCTTGTAGCCGTTGCATATAATCATCGCGTCGTCGTCGATGTCAATCGACAACACGGCGTGCAACTCCGGCTTCGAACCCGCCTCCAGGCCGATATTGTATTTGTTGCCATGGCTGACGATTTCCTCCACCACGGGGCGCATCTGGTTCACCTTGATCGGATATATCAGAAAATTCTTGCCCGTGTAGCCATACTCCTTGGCCGCCATCTCGAAACAGTTCGAAATCTTCTCGATACGGTTGTCCAGAATGTCCGGAAACCGCAACAGCACGGGAGCCGACACGTCCCTCACCTGCAACTCCTCCATCAACTCCTTCAAATCGATGGCAGGCCCGCCCGCCCTCGGCGTCACGGTGACGTGCCCTTTCTCGTTAATCGAAAAATAGTTCAGCCCCCAACCGTTGATATTATACAGTTCCGCTGAATCGTCAATACTCCATTTTCTCATTTCTTTGTCTTAAAACCATTAATACAGATTCTTTCGCGAAAATATAACATATTTCCATATAAATCCTCCTCCCGGCGCATGATTTTGCGCCCGCCTCCCGTTTTCCTCCCCCGCGTCGCCGCCGCGCCCTTGCTTGCGACCGACAAACACATGGCTAACAACTGATTATCTTCCACGCGCCATTCCTGCTTTTCCGCCCTCCGTCCCTTCCCCTCGAAAGACCACCCCTGTCGCCCCGCCTGTCCCGATTCCTCTGCGTGCAACGAGACGTCCTGTCGCCACCCTCTCCATGGCTTCGCCGGGGTTCCGCCAGGTTTGCGGAGCATTTACCGTGCATTTACCGTGCATTTGCCGAGAATGGCGGCTCGACAAATACCCGCCAAATGCTCCCTGTTTGCTCCGCAACACAAGCCCAACCCTAGCGCAAGCACGACCTCCCTCCGACGCGAACACGCCTCCGCCCACTCCCCGGCAGCGTTTCCCCGCCCCGTCCCGACCGCCCGCGTTCTTTTATAAGACACAGAACGGAGCGGATAAATGAGAGAGGAACAAAATATGCGTCAAAATCATAATTTCCAAACAGTTAAGACAGAGCGAGCAGAAATGGAGAGAAAAACGAAATGTTTGCACGGATTTAATTCTAGTGCGGAAACGGAGAAAAAAAGGATACCGGATGTTTACGTTTAGAGGGCGTATGGTTTACATACAGACGATTGAACGAAACGCAAAAGCCATGTCTTTTCCCAAGGCATTATAATCCGCAAAACGAAATGTTAGGCCGAATTGAAACGAAGCGTCTGCATTTCTAAAACGAAACGTATCAAAAACCTTTACCTTTTTCCCTCCCCCATAAATGCAAAAAAGCACAAAAAGACTTTGTCTTTTCAGTGCTTTTCGCATGACGTTCGAACGGCATTCAAACCGCTATGTAATATCGTTTAATCACGCCGCCAAAATTGGATGCCCGTGCCGTTTGTAAAGCATAATATCCGTGTACCTGGCATTGTAATTCATACTGGTGTTGAACTCGGCCCTGCCGCATCCCTCGAACGGGTTGCCCAGCGTCCGGTTCTTGCCCATCCATTCGCACAGCTCCACAATGGACGACTTGTTTGACGTGAAGTACACAAACGAGTGACCATTCAGAACGGTCAACACATCAAGGTAGTCGGAAAGCCTCCAATACATCGAATAAGTTGTGACATCCGTACTCAAATAGGGAGGGTCTACAAGAAACACTACGCCGGGCATGTCCTTGTACTCGTTGAACACCTCCCGGTAATCCCGTCTGACAATCTCCAGCCCCTCCAGATAGTCCCCGCAAGGCGGGTAGTCGTTTTTCCGCACCGTGTTATAAAGTGTCTCCTTGCGCATCTCCCCCAAACTCATCTTATACTTCATGGAAAACAACAGGGATGACGATATGGTGACGTAATCCACGAACCCCCATTCCTTCTCCTCCCGCTCGATCCGCCGGAACACCTCCTCCCGGATGTCTTTAGGCAGGGCCTTGTGCCTCGGCACGACCTCGACCATGCGCCGGAAATCCGCCAGCAGCAGGTTCGTGCGGGGAATGTTCTCCAGCCTGCGGCGGTAATTGTCGAAGTCGTTGTACACGACTTTAGCGTCCGGACGGCACCGCTTGGCGATGTGCGACAGCAGCCCTGAGCCGCCAAACAGGTCAACGAACACGGTGCCGTCCTTGAACCCCTCCAGCACCTTGGCGAACTCCCTCGCGAACCTGCGCTTTTGTCCCACGAAGGGAAGCGGGGCGGACAGATACATTCTCAAGCTCATACGTTCAACTCGAATTTGACGTTCTCAACTCCGGCGAGGAGTTCCCGGGTATTCTCCTCGTTGTTCCCGTATATATGCACGTTGCCCAGATTCAACGTGATAGATTTAAGCGGCAAGTCTATTTGCCGGGCCATCGAGTAAAGATGATAGATGTCCGCAGGGAGACCGAGGTTGGCGTCGGAACTGCGCTGGTACGCCGACACGACCAGTTGCCCCTCCTCGATCTGGAACTGCACGAGGCTCAGGCAGGGTGTCTGGTTGCTCTCCACTCCTGTGGCCCCCAAAAACAGCACGTAATTCTTGCTGTTGCGCTTTTCGGCGTTGATCTTGGCGATAAGCGGCGGCAATTTCTCCATGTAGGTGGGGTAGCTGTTCACCAGCGTGTGGCCGCAATAATCCCACCAGGTTATTCCGACCTCCCTGTATTTCTCCACGTTTCTCTCTCCGGACATGAACAGGCGCAACTCGTCCTTCAACTTCTTCCGGGCGATGCCGTGCCCCTCGAAAATGTCCAGCAGGTCCGCGGGCGTCAGCGTCATCCGCTCGTCCAGCAGGCAGCGGAGCCTGCCCTTCTTGTTCTCTTGGACCTTTCCCTCTGAAAGAATCCTTTGTAAAATCTCATGGTACTTGTTCATAACGTTCCTCCTTTGCTTCATTTCAGGAACAAAGGTAGGCGGTCGTTTTTCTCCTGCCTTACGGAACGGGCAAATCACACTGCAAAGGGCGTGCAGTCGCTTTGGAACCGCTTGACCAGCCCGTACACCTTGCGCTCGCTTATCCCGTATTTCTCGGCCAGCACGGCCACGGTGTAAGACACTTTCTCGCCCCGTCCGACCATCTCCGCATAGTCGGCGTACAGGTCCACGAAACGGGCGTCCTCCAGCCTTATCCCGGCGGCCCGCAGCCGGTCCAGCAGCTCCCGGTTAAACTTTAACAGCTCTATCACTTTCATGCAGTCCAATTTTTATTACCTTTGCGACATCTCACCTATGTTGACACATAAAAATAGCCACAAATGCGGCCAAAAGGCATTTTGCCCCCGGTTGCGCATTTGTGGCGTTATGTGTTAATATGTAGGTGAGATGACTATTAACAGGCCGGGGGCTTTTTTATTCCCTCCCCCGTGGGGATTCAAGCGGGGTTCATCCCGCCTCGTACAGCGACCAGTCGATGGCGTCCTTCTTCCTCCAGCCCTCTTCCAGACATTCCTGGACATGCCGCAAGGCCTTCGTGTAGAAGTCCGTCAATTCCTCGAGGCTCTCGAATTTTTTGTAAACCGGCTTCTCGTCTGCGCCGAGCTTGAACGTCACCGGCAGGCTTGCCCCGCCCGTCTGGACGGCCAGGTCGTGCGCCGCCTTGTAGTTCGTCTGGTTCTCCATGGAGAGCCACACGGGAACTCCATCATACTCGAACCCCGAGCGGATTTTTTCCGTCGTTTGGTCGTTTATCCACCCGCAGATGAGAGCCCGGACCTTGTTGGCCGTCGGCTTGTGCTCCAGCTCCGCCTCCATGTAAGAGGCGTTTCCCTCCCCGTCAGGCTCCACGTCCCAACGGACGCGCCATTTGTCCTTTACCGGGCTCACGCACTCCAGCGGCTTGACATTGGCATTCCCCCTTGCTTTTCTCGCTTTCATTTCTTTCTCCTTTCTTTTTAAGTGAACACGTACTTCGTGCGCCCCTTGCCGAAGCTTTCCGTCTTGATGATTGTTTCAAACGGGAACCCGTCGGGCACCTCCTTGATTTGCTGGAGGATGTTCTTCATCTCCTCCGAGTTGGTGAAAAACTTGCGGGACTCCCCGTTGACCTCGATGGCCACGATGCACCGGTCCTCGCCCTGTTCCGTCTTGATACCCGTCTCGAAGTCCTTGACCACGATGGGCAGGTTCACCAGCTCCCGGATGCTCACCACCGTCCCCGGGAACCGCTTCTTGCCGTCCTCCGGCTTGTAAGAAACGTTCAAATCCTTGAATGATTTCATCTTTCTACCTGTTAACACGTAAAACAAATTATTG
Source organism: uncultured Butyricimonas sp. (assembly GCA_944320555.1). Lineage (GTDB taxonomy): Bacteria > Bacteroidota > Bacteroidia > Bacteroidales > Marinifilaceae > CALUMT01. The sequence goes on from CALUHX010000005.1 coordinate 30,481, forward strand.
CACCTGGCGTGCTTGGCCATCCCGTAAAAGGAGGCCGTCAGCTCGCGCCTTCTTCTTCTTGACTTCACCGCTTTGGCCCCGCCCGTCTTCCGGGCGAACTTTTGCTTGACCCGTTTCCGCAGCCGGATGTCCTCCCCGTCCCGCAGGACGTAGCCGAGGAAGTCGATGCCCTCCCCGACGGGGAACACCCGCTCGTTCGGTTTCACCTCCAGTCCCGCCCGTTCCACCTGCCGGTGGACGACGTCGCGGATCTTCCACAATTCCGATTTCGATTTTCCGAGCACGACGCCGTCGTCGCAATAGCGATAGTAGTGACGGACGCCGAGCCTGTCCTTCAACTCGTGGTCCAGGTAGTGTGACAAGTACAGGTTGCACAGCCCCTGGGAGCTTCGCAGCCCGATGCTCACCCCGGAGGGCAGCATCCGCACGAACCCGTCCAGCAACGTGACCAGCGTCCTGTCCTTGAACACTTTTTGAACGCACTCCATCAGCCTGTCCTGGCTGACGCTCTCGTAGAATTTACGGATGTCGAACTTGTAACAATACGCCGTGCCCTCCGGGTCTGCCCTCAGGTCGTCGGCCATGTAATTGAGCAGGTCGTGCGTGCCCCGCCCCTCGATGCTGGCCGCCGTCGTGCGGATGAACCGCTTTTTCAGTCTCCTGTCCACCACGGCCATGACGGCGAAAATGGCCACCCGGTCGTGCAACGAAAGCACCTGGATCCTGCGGATTTTCCCGCACTCCGTGATCTCCCGCTCGTGGTAGCCGCTTATGCGGAAACTCCCGTCGGCCAGCCTCCGGGCGATGTCGTCCAGCACGGCCTCCTTCCGGGCGACCATGCCCCGCCCCTGGAAGCTCCGCTTGCGCTTCCTGCCGGCGAGCACCCGCTTGAAGGCCTCCTCCAGGTTCGCCCGCTCCAATATTTCCGCCATGACGTCTTTTTCCCTGCGCATCGTTGACAATTAAAGTTAAACATCCGAGGCTCCCCGAGCCTTCCTTCTCTCCGGGCCCGGCTTCTTCGATTCCTTTGGAACCTACCAAACCCTTACCCGGAATCCTTGATTTTCCGGCTTTCCGGCCTTCCGGCCACTGTTGCCGCGGCTCCTCCCCCTCGGCTCAACGGCGGGGAGCCCGTCCCCGGTGTCGTACGCCGATTGTTTTGATTTCCAGACGTGAGCCGACAATCGCATTCGCATACGAGGAATCGATGCACGTACTCGCGTACGACAAACCGCCCTCCGCATTCGCATAGTAGCGCCCACGATACGCCACACGGCGGACTGCAGACGAGTAATAATAAAGGTCGCAGTAATAGGTCGAGGAGGAGCCGTTCATCGAGCCCACGGGGACCACGTCCATGTGAAGCCCGTGCGCCACGGCGGTGATCCACTCGCCGCTGCTGGTCTTCCCCTTGACCATCCTCGTCGTCCCGTCGGGCATCCAGATCCGCCATTTCCCGCCGTTGCCGCTGTCGTTGGGCAAGTCCACCCCGTCCATCATGTCGTATTTGTGGCCATAGATGTCCTCATACCCTAAACAGCAGATGTTGTTCACCCGGGTGGCGACGTCCTTGCCGAACTCGTCCTTTTCCTTGTACCAGGCGTAGGAGGGGATCACGCCGTCGCCCAGGGAATAGGTGGCGTCGGGGTCGATTTCCGCCGCCGCCTCGTAGCCGATCGTGTCCGTCATTCCGCGCGCCGCGGTCCCGCCTGTCGTCCTTGAATAGGTGTGCTGGCCCGCCCCGCACTGGCCCTGGCAATCCCGCCGGCCGTATTTGGCGTAGAAAAGGTTCGCTATCCGGGAGTGCATGAGGGCGTCGATCTGCTGCATGCCCCGCTGGACGCTGTAGTAGTGGAAGTCCGCCCAGTTCATGTTCGCGGATGTCGTGCCGCCCGTCACGCACGCCCGCAGCCGCTCGCCCACCACCGAGCTCCCCACCACGGCGCAAAGGTGCTCGTCGCTCGCCGCCCACTCCGGCTCGATGTCCTCGATTTTGTCGCTGTCGCTCAGCACCACCTTGTCGAACTCCGCCGTGTTCAGGATGGAGAAATAAAGCTCGGCGGCCCCCGCCGGAACGTCGCACACCAGGTACATCCCCGCCTCGAAGCGGTTGCCGATGGCGGGCACGACCACCGACTTGACGACGTTGCCCGCGCCGTCGGCGAACACGCTGCCCACGAGGTTCGTGCCCGGAACGCTCGGGAAGCGGACACGCTTCCGTCCTTCAACGCCCACCCGGCAGACGGAGTAGGTGGAGTCGGCGCTGTACGAGGCCTCCACGGTGGCCCGCCCGCTCATGATCTTGTATCCTTCCCGGAAGCCGCCGGAGGACGCCCGTATCTCCTCCAGTGTGACCACCGTGGCTTCCGGACTCTCCGGCTTGTCGTCCGGGCCGTTGGAGCAGTAGCAGCTGTAGTGCTTGTCGTTGAGGTAGTCGTTCACCCCTTTGAACCAGAAGAAAGGCTCGTACATCATCCAGTCGCCCTCCGTGCCGTCCAGCTTGGCGGGGGAGCAGTCTTTCACGTCGCTTGCGTCGGCGTAGTAGTTGGAGTTCCCGTCGTGCAGGGGGTAGAAGGTCATCTCCCCGTCCGGGTTGTTGACCGTGGTCTCCACCCCGGCGATGGTGACGGGGCGGCTCGTCGGTTTTTTGGTGATTTTCGCCAGCACCCGGCGCCTCTTCGACAGGATGGCCGTGACGTGCCCGCTCGGGACGTAGGCGTTGCCGTACTTGTACCCGGTCTCGTTGTCGAGGTTGCTGACGTTGGCGTCGTCAGCCACGGAGTCGTCGAACTCGATCATGGTGTACTGCGGCTGCCGGATGTTCAGCTCGTCGAAGTATTCCGAAAGGGCGGCGAAGGCCTCGTCGTCCAGGTACCTCGTGAGTTTGTACGTGCCGACCAGCTTGCACCGGGTGTTCGTGGTGTTCCCGGAGGCGTCGATGCCGCCAAGGCCCGCCTCCTTCCATTGCCGCAGGTCGCTCCCGTCGCCCTCCAGCTCCACGCCCGTGATCCGGACATGTTTCAATTTGCCGCCAAGGGCGAACAACTCCTTGAACGCCGCCATGCCGTCGATCAGGGCGCAGTTCTCCACCCAAAGGCCCGTGAGGTTCCGCTTGTTGTCGAAGGTGATCCCGCTCCAGGAGAGATACTGCATGGAGCGCAGCGCAAGCGTCTGGAAGTTGGCGGGCAGGTGCAACTTGTTCACCGCCGCCCCCTCGGCGAAGGCGATCGCGCTCAACGCCGAGCAGCCCGAGGCGTTCACCTCCTCCAGCCGGTTGCAGCCGCCCAGGTCCAAACTCGGAAGGTTCACATAGTTCACCACGTCCAATCTCCGCAGCATGGGCAGCTTCGTGCCCAGAACCAGTTCCGTGAGGGCGTAGGTGTGCGAGCTGTCGCCCAGCGTCAGTTCCTCCAGCACGGGCAGGGTGGGAAGGCTCATGTCCGTGAAGCCGCCCCAGTCCGAGAGGTCCAGTTTTTTCATCCACTCCCCTCCGTACAAATGGAAGATGGTGCCGATGTTGGCCATTTGGCCGTAAGTGTAACTCCACTCCTCGTCTTTCTTCACGGCGTCGTGGGCCATGGTGTCGCCCTCCCGCCGGAACTCGAAGTAAAAGTCACGGGCAGGGGTGGCCCGCACCGTCGCGCCCGCCGCCGAGTTGCCCTTGAACGAGATGTCGGTGGCCGTGTACTGGCCCGCCGAGTAGCGGGCGTCGAACAGGCCCATGCGGTTCGTCACCCACCAATGGCGGTGCGCCTTGCGGTTTCCCTGCATGGCTTCCAGATAGGAGTATTTCACGTTGGTCACCGTCCCGTCGTTGTTCACCTCCACGCCCAGCGTCTTCGGCTCGACGTATTTGTTTTGCGCGTCCAGGTTGTAGATCCGCTCGCAGAACCGCGCGCTCTGCTCGTCGTCGAACATGGCGAAGATGGTGGAGTTCGACATTTTCTCTCTTATGCGCTTGTACGCCGCCGCCAGTTCCTCCGGGAACTGCTCCCGCAGGTTCTTCCAAAGCACCGAGTCGTGCCCGGCGTAGGCGTACACCGTCTTGTCCTCCGTCGAGAGCTCCGGATCCGTGGTGTTTTCGTCCACGTCCCAGGAGTATTTCAGACGCCCGTCGTTGCGCACGCCCAAAATCGTGTCGCAGTCGTAGAAGATGAAGTAGCCCCGCATTCCCCTCATCGGGTCCTCCACCGTCCACGCCTCCTCCTTGTGCCAGAAGCCGAGCATCATGTTCTTCACCCGCTGGTCCACGCACCCCATGATGTCCGTGAACATGTAGTAGTCGCACAAGTATGCCACGTCGAAGTAGTCCGCCAGCTCGGCCTTGAATTTCGCCCCGTCGTTCAGGGTCGATTTCACCCACTTCACCGTCCGCTCCAGGTATTCCGGCCTCAGCGTCCCCGCCTCGAAAGCGGCGTTGCGGTCGTCGTCGTCCGGGTATCTCGCCTCGAAAACTTTCAGCCAGTTTGGAACCCCGTCGTCTCCTTTCGTGTCAAAATCGTCGTCGAGGAACATGCCCATAGCGTAGTCGTTGTTGAGGAACTCCCAGCACTCCGTGGGGTTCTCCCCGCCGAATTTCTCCGCCACCCACGCCTGGTCGTGATAACCCGGGATGTCGCAGAACCCGAACACCGCCTCCGTGCTCTTGTCGTTGTTGAAGTTGAATTTCCCTAAGAACTGCGGGGTCTCGTCTGCGCTGCCACGGTAGAACAGGTAGCACGGCTCCCCGTCTATCGTGGTGCGCACGTCATAGGGGTATTCGTCCGAGCAGTGCGCCTGCGCCGGGGTCAGTTCCCCGGCTTCCGTCAGCACGTTTTGCACCAGCTTGGCCATGCCGGTGTTGTGCGAGCTGGAGGATTCCGCGAAGTCGGCCTTCAGGCAGAAGCAGTCCACCGGCGCGGCCTGTTTTTGGCCGCCGTTCGACGGGCGGAAGGAGTAGACGGCCTCCGCCTGCAGCTCGCCGCCCACGCCCTGCTCGTCGCAGCCGAGGTACAGGTCGCCCGCCACCTTGGAGGCGTTCTTGAAGTAGATGCGGTAGTTCTTTATGGGATAGGCCAGCGAGCTGGTGCCCTGCAGCCGGATGCAGCCGCCGACGCACTTGAAGTTCAACGCTTGGTTTCCCTTCACCACGCACAACATCTCGTCCACGTCGTATTTGGGGTCCTTGTCGTTGTTCACCGCCGCCTGCAGCACCGTCGGCACGCCGTTCGCCTGCCGCCCCGTGACGATGATGTACCGCATGCCCTCCGGCACGCTGTCCACCGTGACGTTGCCGTTCTCGTCGATCACGTCGTTGCTATCGTAAAGGGCCAGCATCCCGTCCGCCGAGTCCTGGTCTATCATGTAGGTGTCCAAAACTTGCGAGTCGCTGAGGTAGGTGTTGTATGCCCTTATAAGGTAAACGTCGGTAGTCGCACCGTCCGCGCCAAGCTCGATGTATGCAGGGACGGCCTGGTACACGCTGTCAGAAGTCGCCCGTTGAACGCTTCCCGACATGATGCCGTTGATATACAAGTAAACCATTTCCGTGTTCAGTTTCTCGTAGTCCGACGAGCCGTCTGTGCTCTTGGGGAAGCTCACGAAGGCCACCTCGTACACCTCGCCGGCGGCCATCTTCATGGACAGCCCGCTCTTGCCCCTCGTGGTCATCCTCGCCTCCTGCGACGTGATGACGAAGCCCGTGCCCTCGGCGTCCACGCAACGGATGACAGCCGCCTCCTCGTCCACCACTTCGCTGACCTTGTACTTCACGATGAAGGCCATGGCGTTGGTGACGTTCTGCTCGGGCTGCTCGAGGGGGCGGAATTGAACGGTAGCCCTCGCCGTGTCGGCCAGCCGCAGGGCGTCGCCCGTCCACCCGTCGCCGCCCCATTTGAAGCCCTCGAACACGGTTTTGACGCCGTTGTAAGTCCATTCCTCCTTGTTCGTGTCGTTGTTGCTCCTCCCCTGGGCCGTCAGCTTCAGCGTTAATCCGTCGGTCGGCTCGCTGATGTCCAGGTCGCTCTTCTCGGCGATGAGCCGGAAGTGGAAGGCCGTCGCCCCCACCTCGATACGGCACGCCTCCTCGCCGTAGTTGGAGGCCCGCAGCGTCAGCTCCTGGGCGGCGAAGGGAACGGAGGCCGACGAGGCCAGCGTGCCGCCCACGTAAACGTCCGCCCGTGTCGGGGTCTCCCGGGGGTTATAAGCGGCATATCGAAGGACGTAGCTGTCATACTGTTTTGCCTGGATGTAGGGGGTGGAGCCCTTTTCGATTATCGCCCCGTCCGAATAGTCAAACCGCGCGGATACAACGGGGGTGTTGTTCCCTGTTTCACGGATTCCCACGGCGAACAATATGCTGTTGGACTTGATGACGCCACCGTCAGTCAATTCGAGCTCCACGACGAGCTGCACGAGGTGGGTGCCGTGCGCCAGGTTGGCCGTGTCGATGGAGAAACTTCCGTTGGCCGTGGAGCTGGTGACGCTGCGGTCTTCCGTGTCGGTGCCGTCCAAGTAACAGCGCAGGGTTTTCGTGCCCGCGCCGCTCAGGGCGTAGGGGATGGAGAGCGTCTGGCCCCGGGTGACGGCCGTGGCGATGTTGAAGGAGCTGGTCAGCGTCAGTTGCACGGCGTTGATGCTCCAGGTGACCTGGGCGACCTGCGTCTCGGCGCCCTCGCCGACCTCCACCCGCACCCGCACGGTGTTGGTGCCCACGCCTATATATTTCGTGACGTCTATCGTGTTGGAGCTCCCCGCCGCCACGGTCATGGCGAGGGTGTCCGTGTTCGCCCCCCTCGTTATGGTCACGGTGACCCGCCCGGGGTTGCCGGTGCTTTCCCCGGTGGTGGTGTCCACCTGGTCGTAGGCGAACACCAGCTCCACCTCGTCGCCCGCCTTGACGGTCTTGTTCGGGGTGACCCGGGTGAGGACGACCTTGGTCGTGGCCACGGAGCCACCGCCGCCCCCGGTGAACATGTCGCTGGTGCTGATGACCTCGCCCGCCTCGTTCAACAGGCTCAAGGAATAGGCCTTGTCCGCGCCCTCTCCGATTTCGTTGAGCTGCAGGGCGGCGCCGTAGGTGGACGCCTTCTCGTTGATCTTCGCCGCCACGCCCTTGCCGCTAACCGGGTTGGTGGAGTTCTCGTTCACCGCCTGGTCCACCTCCACAACCGGGATGTCCAGCGTGACCTCCCCCTGGTCGTTTGGTGTCAGGTCGCTGGTGGCCGTGCCTTTCGTCACCTTGATTTTCTTGATGGCGTCCCCGCCCCCGTGGCGGCCCCACGCCGCCGCCGTCAGGAAGGACGACACGTCCGTTCCTTCAAATCGGTAGTCGACCCATTTGCCCGCCGCCGCCTCGAAGGTGATGATCGTCCCCGGCTTGTCCTCGTCGGCGATGTCCGCCCCCGCCAGGGCCGCCACCGCCGTCTCCAGGGTGTGGTACCCGGAGGCGGGAGGGTGGAGCCTTGTCACGTTGTAAAAACCGCTGCCGCTACCGCCGCCGCTCGCCTTCGCAAGGGTGTCTTTTTCCAAGTCCCACGCGTACAGGGTGCCGCCAAGGAGATAGGCCTTGTCTTTCAACGTGCCGCCCTCTCCGTCTTTGTAAAGTCCCTCCGGCGGGAGGTCCCCGGAGGTCCAGTGCCGGTAATAGGAACCGCCAAGCAGGCAGGCGAACTCCTTGGCGCTTTCCACCCACACGATCTGTCCGCCTTCTTCCGCCACGGTGCCGTCCGCCACCGTGGCGGTCTCCACGACCGCCCCGAACCGGGCCGTCGCCCCCTCCAGGGCGGCCTGGGCGGTGGACTCGTATTGGGCGGCGGCCTCTTGGGCCTTGCCCGCCGCCTCGGTGGCTGCGGTCGCGGCCGTCTCTGCCGATTCCTTGGCCTCCTCGGCCGCCTGGGCCGCTGTGGCGGCGGTTTGGGCCGCCGTGTTGGCGGCCTTGGCGGCGGCGTTGGCCGTGGCCGCGGCATCCGTGGCGGGTTTCTGCAAAAGCGTCAGCGGCACGTTGACCAGTTTGTCGTTCTTGGTGCCCGGGAGGCTGTTTACTCCGTTCAGGGTGTCCACGGTCTCCAGTTCCTCCAGGCCGGTGGACTCCGCCTTGATGGCGTCCAGCAGGTGCTGGACATCTTCCTGCGTGATTGCCATAGTTTATTCTTTTTTCGTTTGGTTGTTAATCTGCTTGTTCAGCCCGTCGATGAAGGCGGGGTTGCACCACCGCTCCGCCATGGAGCGGATAAGGCCGAGATCCTCCCGGTCGTACGCCTCCGCCCCCTCGGAGCGGTAGATCTTCCACGCCAGGGCGTGCGCTCGGATGCCCACGCCCCGGGTGTAGAGGATGTCGGCGAAGCTCTCGCGGGCGTCGCCCTCCGTCTCCCGCCCCCCGATGCCGGAGGGCAGCCTGAAATGCTTGAAGTCGATTCTCGTTTTGTCCATGTCTTTTCGTTTAAGTTCGGTTTAATCCGTTTTTAATCCTTGTAGTCCGAGTGCGGGTACCACCGCCCGTTGGCGTAGGCCACCACCTTGCAGCACTGGTTCCGGAACCGCAGCACCCGGTCGCGGCCCTCAGTGCCGTACAACGTCGGCTCCCCCTCGCTCACGTTCACCACCACCAGCAGGTGGACGATGCCGCTCGTCGCCAGCACCGGGTCCGCCTGCAAGGTCGTGTCCCCGTCGATGAGCAGCACCGAGTCGTCCGGCCTGACCGTCACCGTGCCGGACTTCACGCCCTGGCGGTCCCGGAAGCCCAGGCCGCCGAACACGCTCATGCCGTTCGCCCAAAGGGCGTAGCTGTTCCAAGAGTCCAGGTTGTACTCCCTCGTCACCGGCGCGGAGCAGATCAGGGCCACCTTCATCGTGCTCGCTATGCCGTCGTAGTTGCCTCCGGCGATGATGAAGGCGCCCAGCTTGGTGCTGCCGCCGTACAGGCTGTCCGGGTGCCCCCCGACGTACACGCTCCCGTTCTCGTCCCCGAACGTCAGGCGGGAGTCGTTCAGGCTCATCTTGGTCCCTTTCAGGGTGCCACCCACGATTTGCAGGCTGCCGATTTTACCCGCCGCGGCCTCCATGCTCCCGTCCTCCAGGATCTTGAATCTCCCGTTGGCCGTCACCGTGCCCTCCAGGCTGATGCTCGACGCCTTGATTTTCACGCCTTCCGCCGTGGCCCCGACAAAGGATTTGAGGTTTCCGTCCTGGTCGATGGCGAACATCCCCGCCATGTCGCTTTTGCTCACTAATCCCGCCCCGGAGACCACCTTCCCCTCCTCGTCGAACAACCCCGAGGCTATGAGGTTCATGTCCGCCTTGGTGACGATTTGCGAGCCCTCGATGATTCCTCCGTCCTGGTCGAAATTGGCCGCCGCTATCTTCACCAGTTTCTCCGACTGCTCGAAGAGGGTTTTGTATTTCACGGCCAGGGCCTCCGCCCGGTCGGTGCTCAACACCAGCATATACAAATATATCTCCCCGGTGAAGGCGAGTTTGAAGTCGCCCGTGCCATTCCACAGGCCGGAATGATTAAACACCCGGTAGCCGTCCGTCTGCGCCAGCTCGCCGTCGTAGCTGAACTCGTTGAAGTTCTCGAACCCCGTCTTGTCCAGCCCTTCGAACCCGATTGTCAGCCGCCCGGCCTTGGCCACCCGGTAAAAAAAACTCAGGTACACCGCCTCCGGCTTTTTCTGCCCCTCGTCATTCGTGTCGTCGTATTCGGGAATGAACCGGAAGTTCTCGTGCTTTTGTATGATGTGTTTGTTCTTTATATACACGGTGACGCGCCCGTCGTCCTTCCGGACGCAGGCGTAGTTTGTCTTGTCGGCCAGCGGGCCTCCGTTCGCCCAAATCCACTTGTTCCCGAGGAGGAAGAAGGTGGCCTCGTTCTCCGTGTCCCACTTGTTCATGCCGTCGCCGAAAGAGGCGTTGTCCAGCCAGCTTTTGTCTTCGGTGAAGTCCTTGCGCAGCCCCTCCACGGCGGCCTCGATCTTGCCCTCCGTCACCTCGAAGCGGGTCAGCACGTCCTCGCCCGTGGCCAGCACGAACGTGCCCAGCAAGTAAACGTTGTCCCCGTACAACCCGTTGCCGTGTGGCTGGTTGTCCGCCGGGAACCGGCTGTCGCCGATGCCGTCCAGGTTGCCCAGGCGGACCCGCAGGCAGCCGTCGAAGCTCTTCCCTTTCACGCCGTCCAGCACGTCCACCCTCGGCTGCCCGTCCTCCGTGGCCGATATGGATATGAGGTTTTGGCGGAGGCGATCCGTCGTGTTGCCCATCAGCACGCACTCGTCGCCCGTTTTGGGCTCCGCGCCCCCGAACTCGCTCGCGGGCACGGTGACGCCCTCCCCGTCCGAGGCGGAGATTTCCACCCAATAGCCGTGCGGCGCTGCGCCCGTGAACTCCGCGCAGCGAATCAGGTCGCCCGCCGCGAACTCGTTGCCCCGCTCAAAAGTTATCTTATAGTTGTCCCCGTCCTTCGTGACGGTTTTTATCTTGCCGTTGGCGGCGCTCACCACCAGCTGGCCGCCGACGCTCCGGACTTTCTCGATAAGCAGCTCCAGGGCCACCAGGGCCTGCCGGACGGTCACCTTGTCCACGGTCAGGTGGCTCGTGCCGGTCAAGGCGTCCATCCACAACTGCCAGCCCTCGCCCGTCAGGCCGTCCACGAACTTCACCGACCGCAGCAGCTCCCGGATGACGGCCGTCAGCCACTCGGCGTTGCCCTCGCCGTCCGCCGCACCGCCGCTCTCGCCCGCCTTGTAGTTGCCGAGCCTCACGCCTTGCAGGAAGGTGATTTTTCCCCTCGCCGTGTCGTCCGTCTTTTTGCTAAGGGATTCCTTCAACGCCCGGCGGGCGGAGAAGACGTTGTTGTCGGTGGGGTAGGTGTTGTCCCAGGACCGGATCAAGTCGGGGAAGCTCCCCGACGTGGCCGCCTTGACGTAGTTCTTGGCGTCGGCGATGCCGTCGCCTATGGCCTCCAGCGCGCCGGTGCTCGCGGCGTCGCATATCTCGATGTCCATTTGCGAGGGCAGGTTCACCCGCCTCGTGACCTTGGTGATCCGGCTGCTCCGCCAGCCCGTTTCCGGGAAATATTGCGGACTCTCCAGCCGCACCCGCCTGCCCACGTACAGGTCGATGCCATTTTCTTCCATGTACACGTGGTCGGTGGGGGCCTTGTACCTGCCCGCATCCACGGCGTTCTCCTCGTTGTACTTGTCCACGGCCTCCTTGAACTCCTCCTCGGCCAGCGGATAGTACTCGTCCGGCATGCGGATGTTCCACAAAATGTATTGGTCGCCCGCCTTCGGGCAAAGCGTGTCGTTCGGCAGTTGCGTGTCGTCGTTGAATGGCCAGATGGTGATGATCTCGAATTCCCGGGTGGCGCTGTCGAAGTTGGCCTCCAAATAGTAGGTCCCGTCCTCCTCGTTGCCCACGCCCGCAAGCTCCGAGCCCTCCTGGAACGACACCCGCTTCACCTTTTGCGGAAGCTCGTACTCGTTGGGGTCGAAATTCAAACCGTTGTCCTTGAAGTAAAAGATCGTGTACGGGTTGCCTTCCTCGTCCTTCACTTCCTCGCTGCGCACCGAACTCACCGTGCCGACGCGCTTGGGATAGATGCCCGCGAAGGCGGCCGCCTCGTACCGGTGCCATACGCCGTACTTCTCCACCAGCCCCTCGACATCCGCGTGCCTCGCACCGTTCGGAAGCTGGAGCCGGCTGTGTCCATAGCGATCCGGATCAATGTTCTTGCTGCTGCCCACCGGGTACAGCCGGGTGTAGAAGTCGGCGTTGTCCGCCATGTCGCAGCTGATCCCCGTCAGCCCCTTGCCGTAGCCCAGCGTGACCTCCTCGCTCCGCTCGCACCGGCACACGTTCACGGTTTGGCCTTCGACCCACCATTCCGCCCGGTTGCCGGCTTTCTCGGCCACCTCCTTTAGGGCCTCGCCGCAATATTTGCCCTCGTAGTCGATGACGATGTTCTCCGCGCCCTCCACCGTGCCCACTTTCCAGTCGGTGGTGTGGTCCATGCCGTTGTTGATGCTCTTGACGATGAGCGCCACGTGCTCCCTCGGTGGGGCGGTCAGCGTGAACACCGGCTCGTCGTCGCCGTCCGTGTCGTTGAGCACCAGGAAGCGCTTCACCAGGCTCTCGATGCCGTAGAATTTCACGTCGTACTTCCACTCCACGGTGGACACTTGCTCCGGCTTATAGCGTTCCATCAGCCAGTACCGCTCGCCCATGAACTCGGCGTAGTCGTTCACCTCCAATGCGATGTGCTCGTACAGGGTGAACGAGAGGGCGAGCGTGTTGTCGCCCTGCAACTCCTTCGCCTGTGTCGAGTTGTCGTCGCAGGGAGCCTCTATCTTCGCCCTGCCGTCGCTGCCGTAGATCGTTACCATATTATTATAATGCCGTTAGATTGCCGTTGGATTGTCTTTCAGATGGCCGGCTTGGGTTCCCGGAAGGTCACCGTGAACCGGCTGGCCTGTTTGCCCGCCTTCCATAGATAGGTCAAGGGCTCGTAGTCGCCGCCTTCCTTGTAGAACGTGCGCAGCGTCAGGTCAAGGTCGGGGAAACGGATGTCCAGCCAGCCGTCGTCGCCCTGTTTCAGGAAGGCGATGAACGCCCGGTATTGCGACAGCCACGCCTCCCGTGTGTCAGCGTACAGGGCGAACGTGAGCTTCACGTCCCGCGCCTGGTTCCTCACCTCCAGCACGGAGGAGTATTTCTCGCCCTCCTCCTCCCGGATGTCCACCGCCACGTGGGTCTTGGTTTTGGCCGGGGCCATGATGGCCTTCAGGTTGTTCCGGTCGCCGCGTTTCTTCTCCGCCAAGAACACGCCGTATTCCTTCCAGATGTCCGTGCCGTTCACCAGCACCTTGCCCTCGAGTATTGCGTCCATTGCCATAGTCACTTCATTTTAAGTCCGTCGCGTATGATTTTCTTGATGTCGTTCTTTATCTCGTCCAGGTGCCGTGCGCTGTCGCCCGTGTTCTCCTCGATGCGGCGGAGGCTGTCCGCCGCCGAGGCCATCTGCTCGCCCACGTCCTCCAGGGTCTCGTCCATGTTCGCCCAGTGCATCTGTCCGGAGGTGAAAAGCCCCTCCAGCTTGGTGCCCTGCTCCTGGCTCATGGCGTTAAAACTCCCCGCCTTGCCCTCCTGCGTCGTGGGGGAGGCTCCCGCCTCCCCCAGTGCGTCGCGGAGCCCTTCCCATTCCGCCGCCGCGTCCGCGACGATGTCGTCCCAGTCTTCCCGCAGGCTTCCCAGCTCCCCGTCCTCCAGCAGGCCGTCCTCCATCGCCGCCGCGAAGTCGTTGTACCACTCCCGGAGACGGGCGTCGTAAGTCTCCGTCATCATGCTTTCCAGGACGGCTTCCCGCATCGTCTCCCCGAAGACTTCGGCGAAGTCCTCCGTGTCCCCCTCCATGTCCAGCAACGCCTGCCGGAAGTTGTCCCGCAGCGTGTCGAACGGCGTGCCCGTCACCTTCTCGTTGTAAGCGTCCTGCAGATCCTCCAGCTCCCGGTAGTAGGCGATGTAGTCGTCCATATATTGCCCGGCGTCCTCATGGCCGCTGGAGGCCAGCGTCTTGATTTTCGTGTACAGATCCGTCGCCTCGTCGGCCACCGCCGCCATCTCCTCGCTGGTGAGCGTCCAGAAGTCCGAGGCGCTTCCGACGGTCCTCCCGACGATCCGGCTGATCCGCTCCCAGTCGCCCCGGCCCATGGCCGAGTTGATCTCATGATCGCTCGACTTGTCGCCCCCGATGCCGAGCACGCCGTTGCTGTACGCCGCCCCGGCCCGCCGCATCATCTCCAGGGTGTTCCGCTCCTGCGCCTCAAGGTTGGCCTTCTGCCGCTCGTATATGCCCCGGGCGTCGCTCGTCGCCCCCTCGTCCATCTTTTCCGCCAGCCGGTCCAAGGCCCCCTCGAGGTCGGCGTTGCTCTGCGCCAGCCGTTCCAAATCCTCCTTCAGTCCGGGGTCGCTCTCCCCGTTCCCGACCCACGAGCTGAAGCCGCCGAAGGTCAGCGCGTCCAGGATGTTCGACACGCCACGGCCGAGGGATTCCCAGGTCGTCCTCAACAGGTCGCCAGACAACACGTCGTCCAGGATGCCGCCCACGGCGTTCATCACCCCGTCGATGAGCCCGCCAATCAGGTCGCTCAGCCCGTCCTGCAGCACGTCCAAAATGGAGAGGATGCCGCCGATCAGCGGCGTGCCCTCGAAGCCCTCGGCCAACCGCCCCAGGACTCCTCCTGTTTCCTTGCCCAGCTGGACCAGGCCGTCGTAAGCGTTCCGGAGTCCCCCGGAGGACAGCTTCTGCAGCCCCGCCGTCACGTTGTCCATGGTGGAGCGAAGCCTTCCGGCCGTGCGGGACACGCTCCGGCGGCTTTGTTCCGCCGTCTCCTCCGCCGCCCTTGTCGCCGCCGAGGAAGCCTCGGCGTTCGCCCGGGCGGCCTCCAGCGCCACCCCGCTCGCCTCGACCTCCGCCGCAGTGCCCGACTCCAGGGCCGCCTCGTGGGCGGCCTGGGCTTCCCGCAGCCGGGCGAGGCTTTCCCGTTCCGCCGCCTCCGACTCCCGCAGGGCTTCCAGGTCGGAGCGCAACCGCTCCGTTTCCTCGCCGAGCCGCCGGAAATTCAACGTCCCCGCGCCGCCCAAGGCGTCCTCCATCCGGCTGACGGCCTCCACCAGGGCCTTCTGGTCGGAAGGGTCGGCGTTCCGGAATTCCTCCGTCTCCATGTACCGCCTCGCGTCATCCAAGGCGGGGCGGAGGATTTGTGAGAACATGCCGCCGAACTCCCCGAACACCGTGGGCCAGTCGACACGGGCCTTCAGGGCCTCCGTCTCCACCGCCGCCAGCCGGGCGTCACGCTCGGACTCCAAGCCTTTCCGCTCCCAATCGTTTTGGGCCTTGGCGATCTTCCCGGCGTATTCCTCGGCGATGGCGAGCTTGCGTTGCTGGAAGGTGCCGTATTCTGCCAGGTAGTCCCGAAGGGCCTGACGGCCGCTTTCCAGCTCCTCCCGGTAGACCGCCGCCGTCTCCTCCTCCCGTTTCCGCCGGGCGTTGTCGAGGGCGGAGGTGGCCGCCGAGGCCTGCTCCGGGGTCAGCGTGCCGTTCTGGCTTTCCGCCCACTCCCGGGCCTGCCGCAGCGCGGCCTCCCGCTCTTCCTGGTACTCCTGGTTTATGAGGGCGAGCTTCTTTTCCTTCCCCTCCGCCATGAGGCCGATTTCCGCCCGGCGGTTCTGCCGCTCCAGTTCCAAAAGTTCTTCGGCGTTTTTCTCCTTGCGGCGCTTGCGCTCTTCCGCCAGCCGCTCCTCTTCCGCCGCCTCTTTCTCGGCGGCCTGGACGGCCTCCTCAGCCTTTTTGTTGATGTCCTCCGGAAGGGTGGTGTCCGTGATGTCCGTGCCCCGGACGACGGCCTCCAGCTCCCGGTTCTTGGCCTGCCATTTGTCATGTGCCGCCAGTATGGCGCGCAAAGCCTTCTCTTCCCCGCTTTGGGGGATGACGTAGTACAGGCCGTCGCTCCTCGGGCGGGCGTTGGCCCGGATGGTCTCCTCTTCCCGTTGCCGCTCCAGCTCGGCGAGCCTTTTCCGCATGGCCTCGGGGCTGTCCGCCCCGGAGCCGGCCCAAACCTCCCGGTTGGCATCCAGAAGGGAGAGGTAGGCGTCGTTCAGCGTCCGCTCCTCCTTGGCCAGCTTCACCGCCTCGTCGAAGGAGGCCTTCGCCCGTGCCGCCTTCAAAATGTCGGTGGCCAACGTCCGGTAGGCCCCCGCCGTCTCCCCGGCGAGGATCTTTTCCCGGGACAAGTTGCCCAGGTAGCCCGGATACGCCTTTTGCAGCCTGTCCACCGCCCGCTCCCGCTCCTCGTCCGTCCGGGCCTTGTCCGAGGCCGCCGCCAGCAGAAGGCGCAGGCGAAGCAGTTCCTCCTGGGCGTTCCTCGCCCCCTCCAGCCGGGCGGCGTTCAGCCGCTTCTGCGCCTCCGCCGCCGCGTCCAGCTGTTTCTCCGCCCGGAACAGGCCGCCCGCCCATTCCGTGATCTCCTTGCCGTACATCACCAGGAGCATGATGGCCGTCGTCATCGCCGTCTGCCAGGAGAAGAGCGAGGACAGCACCTGCCGCCACACCGGCGTGGCCTTCTGCCCCGCCTTGGTCAGCTCGGCGTACTCCTTCCGGGCCCGGGCGAGCTCGTCCGTGAAGATGGGCAGGTTGTTGGAGATGGCAAGGAAAAACATCTGCGGACCCATGGCGAGCGAGGGCAGCTCCCGCGCCATCTGCTGGATGCTCATGTGGAGGCCGTTGAACTGGCGGGCGGCTTGCGGCAGGCCGGGAGGGACCACCGGGGTGGTCTCCCCGGTCTCTCCCAGCCGCCGCAGTTGCGCCTCCAGCTCGGCGATCTTTGCCCGCAGGGCCTCGGCGGCGGCGATGTTTCCGTCCTGGTCGAGGTCGGGGGTGCCCGCCTTGCCCAGCATCTCCAGCTGGGCGTTCAGCCCGGCCAGGGCCGCCCGCAGCACGCCCGCCTTGTCCGAGGCGTTGGAGCTCTTGGCCAGCAGGGTGTCCAGCTTGCGTTGCAGGGCCTCCAGTCCCGCGCTCATGCCGTCCTTCAGCAGTATCTCGATTTCGACAGGTTTCATCGCTTGGTTGTCACAGTTTTAAGTTGCTTTGGAATATTCCCACGATCTCGCCGGCCTCCTCCTCGGCGCTCTTTTCCCCGCCGTCCCGCCGTTTCCTGACGTAACGGGGGGCGTCGGCCAGCATCAGTATCAGCGTCTGGTAGTTCACGCCTTCCAGGATGTAATCCTTGCTCCATCCCGTGGCGGCTGCCACCTGCCAGACGAATCCGAAGGGGCTATGGGAGGGCTCCCACGCCCTCGTTAACTCCCCCTCTTTCCTTGGCTCGTCCTCGGCCGCATCGGGTTCGTCCGCTCCGCCGAGGCGATAATACTCGTAAAAGCCCGGGTGCCCGACAGGCGGGCGAACTGCCGGGCGGCGGCCAGGAGGTACCGCCGCTCCATCCGCTCCCGCACCCACCACGCCGTCAACCCCAGCAGCAGCCTCCGCCGGAGCGGGCCCCGCAGCAGCGTCACCGCCACCATCCGGCTCAGCGTCTTCCCGTGACGGGCGAGGAACTCCATCTCCTCCTCCTTGGTGAATTTTTTCATCTTCTCCGGGGTGAGGCCCAGCTTGAGGTACTCCCGGGCGAAGGCGGCGTGGGTGCCCAGCGTCGGGCGGCGCATCGTCACCCGCCATTGGACCGGCTTTTTCCGGAAAGGAAGGCGGAAGGATTTCAATGGCACGCTCACCCCGATGTCAAGCAGGGCCTCCGCCCCCTCCAGCTCGATCCGCCGTCTCGTTTTCTCGTCCATCGCTTTCAATCGCTTTCACGGGTTACGCGCCAAGGTCCTCCTCCTCGTCCGGGATGTCGTTGATCTCGTAAGGCGCGGCGTCCGCGGTTTCCGGCTTGTTCACTTTCAGCTGGCACTCTATTTTCGACACCTCCGTCAGCGTCAGCTTTCCGCCCAGGTTCGACAGGACGGTGCCGTTCGGGATGCTCATCCGCTGCCCGCTCACGAAATCGATCTCCCAAGGCCCCCGCAGCTCGATCAGCGAGGTCGGAGCCTTCCAGCCCGTGTAGCTGCCGGCGCTGCCCACCAGCGTGCCGCCCAGCATGGCTTGGATATTTTCATAATTCATTTGTATCATGTTGAAGGTCGGGGAGATCTGCCCGTTCTTCTGCAGCAGGGTCAGCACCGGGGCCTCAGGAACCTGCTCCGCCTCGATGTCCGTGCTCTCGGGCTTCGTGCCGCCCCAGTCCCAGGAGCCCTTCTCGATGTAACCCACCACTTTGCTGTTGAACTTGACGGCCGCTATGCCGTAAATGAAGTTTTTGTTCTTTGCCATTTCTCGATTGTTTTTAGGTTGATGAATGTTTTCGTCTCAGTTTGATGTAAGCCAGGACTCCCGCCGCCAGGAGGACGCCCGAGGCGAGCCCTGCGGAGAATGTCCCAAGCGGGTTGCCCCGTCTCTTCCGCTCCTCCAGGAGCTCCTCCCGCAGGAGGTCCCGCTGTTCCCGGTAATGGGCCGAGCGGCTCTCGTGCAGGGCGCACATTTGCCGCAGGCTGTCGCAATCCGCCCGCGCCACGATCTTATCGCCCTCCCGCCGCAGCGTCACGGAGGCCCTCCCGTTGTCGGCCCGCACCTCCGCCCGCTCCGGAAGCCGCCACAGGCTGTCCGCCGGGAACTCCACCGTCGCCGACGAGGCCGGGACCGCCGCCGTCCAAAACAGCCGGGTCTCGGTTGCGCCGCTGTCCGCGGCGCTTAGGCTCCACGCCTGTCGTTCCGTCTCCGCCATCCTTCGGGAGCTCCCGCACCCCAGCAAGCACAGGGCAATCGTCGCTGCGGCGGCAAGTCTTGGCGGCCTCCACCGCCTTCCGAAGAAGCGCCACCTCCCGCTTCGTCGACCGCAAGTCCTTGCGGGTGGCATCCAGTTCTTTTCTCGTCTCATCCAGTTCTTTCCGTAAGGGTTCGACAATGTTCTCTATCAATATGCGGGTGGCGTGCTCGGCGTTGTCGATGCGCACCGTCTCCGCCTCCGCCCGCGCCTTCTCCGCGTCGGCGTTGGCCTCCCGCACGGTGGACCGCAGGGTCGCCAGCCTCACCAGGCTCGCCAGGAGCGAGCCCCCGAGCACGATGTTCATCACGTCGCCGAGTTCCATCCCGCCCGTGTTTTAGGATTTGGCCTCCGCCTTCTTGGCGAAAAGCCCGATTATCCACTGGACAAGTCCCGTGTCGGCGATGCCGTTGGCCACGAGGGAGGAGCCCAGCCCGTAAAGCAGGGCCACCCACCACGCCGCGTCCGCCACGAATCCGGCGTCCAGCCACCACAGCAGCATGGCGGCGGCGACACCCACGCACCAGCTCACAAGCTGGGTGGCCAGGCCCTCCATTTTCGGGAACAGCCTTTTCAGCCCTTCCGTCAGCAACACCACGCACCCGGCGAACCCCGCAAAGGTGGCGATCATGCCGTCGTAGTCCGGTGTCTCCGTCCCTCCCGTCTGGGCGGACACCGCCGACACCGCTCCCAGCGTCAGCGCGAAAATCAAAATCAGTTTTCTCATTTTCTTTCTTGTTTATTGGTTTATGCCTATTCCTTTCAGCCAAGCCTGCACGTCGAACGAGGGGCAGGCTTTCGCCGCCAGCTCGTTGTGCCCGACAATCCGGACTTCCGGAAATCGCCGGTGGAAGTCCCCCGCGTAGGCCTCCAGCGCCGCCAACTGCTCCGGGGTGCGGGTGTCCTTGGGAGTCTTCCCGTCGGCGGCGCAACCGCCGACGTACACGACGTGCCGGGAGATGTCGTTGTACCCTTTTGCTCCGTTGGTAATCTCCCAAGGATCCACCTCCGCGTCCTCGTTGTTGTCCACCAGCCGCTCCACCTTGCCATCCAAGTGGATCATATCGGTGTAGCCGACTTGTTTCCACCCCCGGCCGCCCTCGGATACCGGCGAGGTGTGCCACCGGCGGAGATCCGCCGACGACACTTCCCGCCCCTCGGGCGTGGCCGTACAGTGAATGACCAAATACTTCAGCTTGCCCATGGTTTACTCTCCTTGTTTCTCCTGAGTTATGGTCACCGTGGCCGTCTTGCTGTTATTGGATTGCAAGGTCAGGACCAGCGAGCCGCTTTTTTGCGCCCCGGTGTCGTTGGCCTCCGCAGAGATTGTCACCGTGTTCCCGTCCTTCGAGACCTCGAATCCGTCAGGGGCCGGACCCGCCGTGTACGCCCCGCTCGCCGTCACCGTCACCTCCTGGCTGCCTCCTTCCGGCTGGATGGTCACCGTGGTCGGATCCGCCGAGATGCTGCCTTCCGACGACGCCTGGTAACCGCTGCGGATGGCCGCACCAGCGTCCGCTTTTTTGAACATGCAGATGAAGTAGTGGCGGAAGTTTATCTTGTTCCGCTGGTACTCCGGGTCGGTCGCCGCCTCGCTGTAATACATCTTGGTCGATCCGGTGGCCTTGAACACGCGGGGCGTGTAGAAGGCGAACGAGCAGGGGAACTCTCCGGCCTCGGCGGCGGCGTCCACCGCTTTTTTCTTGCCGGCAGTGGTGTAAAGCGGCGTGTTGCCGTACTCGTAGATGTCAAAACCGTACAGGCGGCCTATCCGTCCTTCCGTCTGGTTCAGGTTGTACTGCTCCTTGAACTTCTGATCGGCCATCAGCAGGTCGTTCACGTGGTCGCTGCACAGCACCAGGCGACGCTTGTCGGCGGGCACCCGCGCCTTGTCGAGAGCGGCTTTCAGGCGCACGATGTCTCCGGGAGTGAGGCGAAGGCGTCCCGTGTCGGGGTCCCGCTCGCCCGTCGTCACCAGAACGGGGGCCTTCTCGGTGTTCTCGTTGGGGCACAACGCGTGCGCCGCCTTGGCGAACTTCGCGTCGTTGATGGCGTTGGAGTGGCTCTCCTTCACCCTCGACATCTTGTCGTAGCTGATGGCGTACAGCTCGTCGTCCGTGATGGGTGTCACCTTGGTCTGGAATTTGTCCAGCTGGATGGCGATGTCCTTGTCGTCCAACGCCTGCAACGGGATGGGGTAGGTCGTGTTGTTGATCAGCACGTCCGGGTCCACGCCCACCTCCACGAGGTGGATGATGTCGTTGTTCACCAGGGAGGAGCTGTCCGGAATGCCGTCGAGCCACGTCCCGGCCAATAGGCCCCGCAACGCCTTCACCAGTTCGCCCGTCCAGATTTCCTTGTACACCCCGGCGCGCAAGGCTCCAGCCGGGGCCGCGGCTCCAAGAACCGCCGCCAGTAGGTTCATCCCCACGGATCCGGCCACTGCCGGAAGGCCAGCCACCGAGGCCAGCACGCCGCCCGCCAAGGTGTTGAAAAGCACGGCGGTCAACGCCGTCAAAATGATTTTGTTCATGTCCTTTTGTTTTTATGGTTTCACTTAAAATTCGCATTCCATGCCGTACTCCGCCTTGTACAGGCGCTTGTACTCGTCAGGCTGTTTCTCGCGCATTTCTTCCAGTTTCTCGGAGGGAACCTCGCCCAGTTTCTTGTACGTGGCCGTGGTCGCGGGCTGCGCGCCCCCGTGTCCGACAATCTCGCCCAGCTTCACCCGGGGCGACATGGCGGCGAAGGTGTTTTCCAATTCCTCCGCCCCGATCTTTTTGCCGAGGTCGATGAATTGTTGTCTTTTGTCCTCGCCGACGCGTTTCTCGGCGATGGCCTTTTCCACCGCCGCCGTGACGCGGCCGAGCTGTAAGGTCTCGTTTTCCTTGCGGAGGGTCTCCGCTTCTTCCTTGGCGGCTTTCAGTTCCGCGATTCTCGCGGCGATGGCCGCCTCGTCCGCCGTTTCCGGCAGGCCCAGTTGAAGGGCCAAGGTTTTTTGTTCCATTTCTTTTGGTTTTGTTGTTTTGTTGTTTAACAGCGGCAGGAGGCACTCGCCATCCCTGCCCAATTCCACTCTCGTTCCGTCCTTGCACAGGACGATGGCGTCGTCGTTGGCGCCGATGTCCACCAGCGACACCTCGAACAGCTTGCTCTTCGTCACCGTCGGGCGGGTCTGGCCCTGCGCCAGGTGCTCCGGCGCGTCGCTCAGCTCCACGATGTCGATGCCCGCGCTCGCCATCCGCAGGCTGCCGAACTCGTACTGCTTTTTGCACCGGCGGCTCAGTTCCGTGGCCTCGTCGAACACCGGCTCCCCCGTCACCTCCCCGTTCTCCTTTCGCAAATCTTTCACGTATCCGATCACGTTCCCCCGCTCGTGCATGTAGAGCAGTACCGGGTTCCGCCCGTATTGCTCCACGTCCATCCCCGCCGTCAGCACCCGGGTGCCGTAGCTGTTCACTCTGTCGTTGGTTATTCTTATCCGTTTGCCCATGGCTCGCTCGTTTGTTTGATTTTCGCCGCAAGTTTACCACCGTTTCCCGGTGGTTTCCAAGAAAGTGTGCAACGACTGCGCGCTTCCGTGCAACCGCCGCGCTCCTTTTTTGACGGCTGACGCCTTTCCCCCAATTTTGCCCTTGTTATCACGATTCAAACGAGTTTTATGAAGAAAGCGGACATTGAAAAGAAGAAGTCGCTGGGGAGGGCGTTGTACCTCTCCGGCATGGAGCAGACGGAGATCGCCGACAAGGTCGGCGTCTCCCGGGTCACGGTCTCCAAATGGTGCGCCGCCGAGGGGTGGAAGGAGGCCCGGGCCGCGAAGAACATCACCCGCCCGGAACTGGTCAACAAGCTGCTGCTGACCATCGACAGGCTCATCGAGCAGGTGAACGCCTCCGACGACGCGGAGTTGCTCGCCGGGCTCGGCGACAAGCTCGCCAAGCTTTCGTCGGTCATCGAGAAGCTCGACAAGAAGGCCAACGTCGTCGACGCCATCGAGGTGTTCATGGCCTTCTCCAAATGGCTGGAGTACCGTTCCCAGACCGATCCCGCCGTCACCCCCGAGCTGATGCGCGTCATCAACAAGTACCAGGACATGTACATCACGGAACAAATGGGCATTAAATGACATGGCGACGACAACGGAAAAACAACGGGCCTACCTCGAATGGAGGGAACTGTGCAAGCGGGTGCAGGCGTTCACCGACGTCTCCGTCCTCGCTCCGGAGACGCCCGCCCAGAAGGACAGGCGCGTCAGGCGGTTGCAAAAGGACTACGCCGCCTTCTGCGAGTTTTATTTCCCCCATTTCCTGCAGTTGCGGGACAAGGCGACGGGAGAGGTGGTCCGTACCATACACAACGCCCCCTTCCACAACGCCGCCGCCATGAAGGTGAAGAACACCCCGAACCTGAAGGCGGTGTTCAAATGGCCGAGGGGACACGCAAAGTCCACCCACTTCGACATTTTCATGCCGTTATGGCTGATGTTCCAGCCCAAGCGGCTGATCAATTTCATGGTCGTGGTCGGGAAGAGCGAGGACAGCGCCGTCCGCCTGCTCTCCGACATCCAGGCGGAACTGGAATACAACCAGCGGATCAAGGCCGATTTCGGGGAGCAGAAGTCCGTCGGCGACTGGCAGGAGGGCGAGTTCAAGACGCAAAACGGGGTGAAGTTCCTCGCCTGCGGACGCGGGCAGTCGCCCCGGGGACTCCGGGAGCGGGAGGCGCGTCCGGACTACATCGTCATCGACGACCTCGACGACGACGAGTTGTGCCGGAACGAGAAACGGGTCAACGACCTCACCGACTGGGTGAGGGAGGCCCTCTTCGGCGCGCTCGACGTGGGGCGCGGCCGCTTCATCATGATGGGCAACCTGATCTCCAAGACTTCCGTCCTGGCCAACATCGCCGCGACCAAAGGGGTGCACGTCTCGGAGGTCAAGGCGGTGGACGCCGACGGCAATCCCGTCTGGAAGGAGAAATGGACGAAAGAGGAGGCGCAGGAATACCGCGACTTCGTGGGCTACCGGGCTTGGGAAAAGGAGATGATGCACAACCCCATCAAGGACGGCTCCATCTTCCGCCACGAGTGGATCCGCTTCAAGAAGGTGCTGCCGCTTGAAAGGTACGAGCAGCTTGTCTGCTACACCGACCCCTCGTTCAAATCCACCACGGCCAACGACTACAAGGCGTCGCGCCTGTGGGGTAAAACCGGCTCGGAACTCCACCTTGTCGACTGCTACGTCCGCCAGGACACCGTGACCGGCATGGTGCGGTGGCTCTATGACCTGTACGAGCGCACACGCGACAAGGCTGCCGTCCTTTTCTTCATGGAGGCCAACTTCATGCAGGACATCATCCTCGACGAGTTCGCCGAGGAGGGCAAACGCCGCGGCTACCAGCTGCCCGTCATGCCGGACACCCGCAAGAAGCCCGACAAGCTCCAGCGCATCGAGGCGGTCTCCCCGCTTTGGGAGCGCGGGTTCGTCTTCTACAACGAGGCGTTGAAAGGCACTCCGGACATGCAGGTGGGAATCGAACAGACGCTCGCCCTGGAGCACGGCAGCCGTGTCCATGACGACGCGCCCGACGCCGACGAGGGGGCGATATGGATTCTCCAAAAGCACACAAGACAACAGATTTACAAACCGAGGATAGGACTCAGGCGCCATTCCTCAAAAAACAGTTGGTGACATGTTCAAGATATTCAAACAATGGATGTTCGCCCGGCGTTACAAGCGGGCCGTGAAAAAAGCCGTGGAACTGAGCAAAACGTTCGAAATGCGGTTTTACGTGATTTGCCTCAACGGCAAGTTATGGGTGGTTTCCAAACAAGCGATCGAGTTGCTGGTCGCCCGGCGGCGTTTCCGCAAAGGCGCGACGGTGCGGGACATCGAGAAAAAGGCGTTGTTCGTGACCAAGTAGGAAGGAGGACGGCATGTTTGTGACGGACGAGGACTACAAGGTCGTGATCGGCGACACGGCGCTCAAGGTGATTTCCCAGGTCAGCGCCGAGAACAGGGCGAACGCCGAGGCGGAAGCCCGGGAAGAGATGGCGGGCTACCTGCGGCCCAAGTATGACTGCGAGGCCGTGTTCTCCGCCGGGGGAGAGGCGAGAAACCGGCTCGTGGTCATGTACTGCTGCGACATCGCCCTTTACCACATGGCGGCATCCCTGCCGCAGAAGATGGGCATGGAGATACGCAAGGAGCGTTACGAGAGGGCCGTCAAGTGGCTGGAGGGGGTGCAGGCCGGGAAAATCATCCCGGACTTGCCCGCCGCCCTGGACGACGAGGGACAGACTGTAAGCGGCGCGCTCCGCTACGGCTGTCAGAAAAAACAACATTATAACTGGTAGGCTTATGGGAAAGAACAACAAAGAAATGTCCGGAAAGAAACCGGGCGCGGGGATGAAGGAGACGCTCCGCACGCCCTACGGAAACCTCAATTTGGCGAGACCCGCCGACAGGAAAAAGGCGCGGAAGATGGTCGTCGAGCTTCAGCGGGCGACAGACGCCCTGACCCGAAAGGACATCCAGGACTGGCGTCACGCCTGGCAACTGGCCATCAACGTGGACTATCCGAACCGGAAGCCGCTGTATGACATTTACAGGGACGTGGACGCGGACCTGCACCTCTCCGGGTGCGTCGAGCAACGGAAAGGTTTTGTCATGTCCCGCTCGTTCAAGATTGTCGGCACCGACGGGAAAGAGGCGGAGGAGGCCGCCCACTATTTCAACCAGGCATGGTTCCGCCAGCTGATGAAACTGTCGCTCGATTCGGTCTATTGGGGCCACTCGCTCATCGAGCTGGGCGACCTCGTGACGGACGGCGACGGCTGCGTCTGCTACGACGGGGTAAAGCTCATCCCGCGCAAGCACGTCATACCGGAATACGGGAGGGTGGTCGCCGACCTTGGGCAAGATTGGACCACGGGTGTCGAGTACAGGAAGCCTCCCTTCTCCGACTGGCTCATCGAGGCGGGACAGCCGGACGACCTTGGCCTGTATCTCAAGGCGGCCACGCAGACCATACCAAAAAAGAACGCACTGGCCTTCTGGGACACTTTCGCCGAGATCTTCGGGATGCCCATGCGCATCGCCAAGACGACCACCCGGGACGAGAAGGAACTGGCCAAAATGGAAAAAATGATGGACGAGATGGGGGCGTGCCTGTGGGGCGTGTTCCAGGAGGGCACGGAAATCGAGGTGGTGGAAAGCACCAAGGGCGACGCTTTCAACGTGTACGACAAACGGGTGGACAGGGCGAATTCCGAGCTCTCGAAGCTCGTCATCGGGCAGACCATGACCATCGAGGACGGCTCCAGCCTTTCCCAGTCGCAGACGCACCTCGAGGTTTTCGAGAACCTCGTGGAAAGCGACCGCGTCATGCTGGCCGACATCGTGAACAACCAGCTCATCCCCCGCATGGCCCGCCACGGTTTCCCCGTCAAGGGGCTCCGCTTCGCGTGGGACGACTCCGTGGACTACACGCCCGAGCAGCAGGTGGCCTTCGAGACCATGGTCGCCGACCGCTACGAGGTCGACCCGAAGTATTTCGCCGAGAAGTACAACATGCCCGTCGGCGAGCGGCGCAACACGTCCATGCAGGAGCCCGAAAACGGGGAGGACGAATCCTCCGAAGAAAAGAAAAACGTCTCGAAAAACGCCCCGGACGCGGCCAAAAGGCAAAACAACGCCCGCCCTTTTTTCGACTGAGCCCCGATGACTACTCGGGGCTCCACCGACGCTACGCCTCCGTCCTTGGAGACAGCCTCTCCATGGCCGCCGACGATCCGCTCGATCCGGAAACCCGGGAACAGCTGGAGGCCGCCTTCAGGAAGATGATGCGGGCGCTTTTCGAGGAGAAGGGCGCATTCCTCCGTGTTGAGATTTTGGAAGAGCCCGCCGCGCAAGAGTTCATCGAGTCCCACGCCGCCGCGCTGGACGCCTCGTTCCAACAGGTGGAGATGTCGGACATCATGCGGAAAAGGCTCCGGGAGTCCGATTACGTCTTCTCCGGCATGAAGGCCTTCCACGAACTGAACCAGGCCTTCCCCTCCCTCCTGGATGAGAACGGCGATAGAAAATCGTTCGAACGCTTTCTGAAAGACGTTCGATCCATCGACGACACCTACAACAAGAACTACCTCCGCGCGGAATACAATTTCGTCCATGCCTCCGCCGCGATGGCCGCCAGGTGGGAGCGGTTCGCCGAGGACGCGGACCGCTACCTGCTCCAGTACCGCACGGTCGCCGACTCCAAGGTCCGGCCGGAACACGCAGCCCTCCACGGTGTCACGCTTCCCTTTTCCGACCCTTTGTGGAACGAAATTTTTCCGCCGAACGGGTGGAACTGCCGCTGTTCCGTCGTTCAAGTGCCTAAGTCCAAATATGCCGCCACGCCCCACGACGAGGCTGTGGAACGGGCCGAAACGGCCATGGCGAAGGATTCCCTCCGCATGTTCCGCTTCAATCCAGGAAAAGAAGGAAAGGCGGTTCCCGACTACAACCCTTACACGGTTTCCCGCTGCCGCGATTGCGACATCGCCAAGGGTGAAATCAAGCTCGCCCGTGTCGTTCCACCGGACAACGAACTGTGCGCCGCCTGCCAACTGCTAAGGGCGGCTTTGCGTCAACGGAAATCAAAACAAGCGACGCGGCAAGAGTTCCAAAAACTGGCGCAAAAACTCAAGGATTGGGCGGAGCAAAATCTGGACACGGTAGAATTGCGTCATTCGGCTCAAGCTCCAAACACGGCAAAAAGGAGTTATGTCGCCAGCAACGATGGGTACAGCATCGGGGTGGGGAAAACCTTCTTCAGCGAGGTCATGGCGAAAAACAAACGGAACGCCGATTTGCCGGATATTGCGGAAGCCGCCACGCATTTCCAGGAATGGATTCCCTTAGCCGTGAGGACAAGCGTGGAAAACGGGAGGCATCACGATTTCGATTTCTCTGTTTACCGCACGTCTTGGAATGGACGCGGCATCGTGTTCAAATGCAAAATGACAGACGGGGAACTATTGTATAACATGACTTTTGACGACAAATGAATAAAGAACGATGTCATACCCGAAGCCTGCGTCCTGGCGGACCGACATGTGAGTAACCCGTCGTTCTTCACCACAAAGATACGAATTATTTTCTTACAAGCAACCATGAATAAAAAAGAAAGAAAACAACGGGAAAAACGGTTTGATTCCTACTTCTTAGCCGTGTATTTGGCCAACGAGTGCCGCCAACGAGACCAAAAAAACTCAACAGCCCGAACACCGCCTTCCCGCTCCCCCGCAAAAAAAAGGCGGCCCTTAATGAGCCGCCCCCTGTCAATCCTAAATTTCAAAGCCTCTTCCTCGCCACGCACTGGTAGATTTCGACGTTCTCCACCAGCTCCTCGTGGTTGTGGTTCGTCTGGCTCTCCGCCAGGTCGAAGCCCAGAAAGGTCTCGCCTTTCGCGCAGGCCAACGCCAGGTGGATGTCCTCCAGCAGGTCGAACACCCCCAGCGACTCCTCCAACGCCGCGTCGTCCCCGTCCGCGCCGCCCGCCCAGTCCGTCACCACGTGCAGCCGCACCTCCGGCTCCGACCGGTACTCCAGCCCATCCACGAGGGCGCCCCACCGGATCGGGGCGAACTCCACGAACACCGCCGGGCGCGCCCAGCTCTCCTCCTGCTCCACAAACTCCACGTTGTGGTTCCACAAATCCACGTGCCGGATCGCCTCCAGCCCCCTCAACCGCTCCCGTATCATCTGATATGCCTCTTTCCTAAAACTCTTTCCCATAATTCTAAATTCTAAATTTTCAATTCTAAATTCTCAAAGTATTCCGTCAGGTTCCGCTCGATCGTCTCCCGCACGATCTTCTCCACCTCCGGCGACACCCCCAGGAACCGCCGCCTCGGGATCCGGATCGAAGTGCCCGCCTTTTTCAAGGCCATGTGTTTCCAGAACTCCGCCTCGCTCCCCAGCTGCCGGTTCCGCTTGTCGTTCCGAAGGCCGCCGTCTTTCTTCCGCCCGAACGCCCCCGTGGCCTCGTAGTATTTGCGCCAAAAGAACCGTTTCATTCTCGGCGTCACCACGATCTCCCCGCCGTCGTTGTGGATGGCGGCGTAGGGAAGGTCGGTGTAAAAGACGATGCTTGTCTCCGTGGTCCGGCTCCGGACGCTCCGGCGGAGAGCCCCGGTGTCCACCAGTGTCGCCCCGCCGGGACGGAGAGGGCTCCGCCGCCGTTGCCACGTCTCGCTGAAGAAGGCCTGCCGCTCGAAGTTCTTGTCGAACTCGTCCGACAGTTCCACCCGCAGGTCCCGCAGGATGTTCCGGATGATGTTCCGCGCGTCTTTATTCATCGGTGTCAAAGTTCAAGTACAACTGGGTGTCCTCCGGCAATTCGTTCTTCGGGTCGGCGGACGCTTTCAGGATGTTGTAAAAGGTGCGCTCGCTGACACCGTACACCGGATACACGTGCCGCCGCCAGATCTCCCGGTTCGGGATGCCAAGCTGGCTGTACCGGTCGTATATCCGGTTGATGTCGGCCACCCGCTTCTGGTAGCTCACGCCCTTCCGTTTCCCGTGCCGCTTCCCCATGCCCGCTCATTTTTCCAGTTTTGCCTCCCGGGGTTTGTACGGGCGGATGTCCAGCGTCATCTCGCAGCCCACCGTCACCCGCCCGCTGCCCTCGCACTGCGGACACGTCTCCTCTTCGGCGTCCATTCTCTTTCCCCCTAACAGCCGGGAGCGACGCTCCACCGCCTTCCACACTTTGCCCGTGCCGTGGCACGCGCGGCACAAGGCGATCTTCGGCTCTTTCTTCACTTCTTTTTTCATAACTCGTCGTTTTTAAGGTTAAGATTCCGTCATTCCAAGGGGCACGGGCTTCCACGCCCCGTTTTCGCCCCGCACCTCCGCGCGGATGAATTGTTTGCTCACTTCCGGCTGGTAGCTCTCCTCGATGACGCGCACGCCCTCCAGGAACTGGCGGTCGCCCGTATCCTCCGCGATCTTCCGCAGCTGCACGATGCGGCTCGCCTTCAGCGTGCCCTTCGCGTCACGGCTCAGCAACTTCAGCACCATGCTCACCAGCGCGCGGGTCTTCTCGTCTTTCGCCAGCCCCGTGATGTAGTCCTTCACGATGGCGATGCCCTCCTCCACCGTGTCGCGGTATCCGTCCGTCACGTACACGCCCAGCGTGATACGTTTGTCCCCCGCGCTGTTGGTGAAGGTGTGGCTCCGCTGGTTGTCCCGCAGTTTGGTTTTGAACAGGTCGCCCTTCAGTTCGAGGATGGCCTTGAAGTTGTCCAGCACCTTTTGTTTGCACGCCTTGATCTCGTCGCTGACGCCCAGCAACACCGGGATGCTCCGCTCGATCTCCTCGTCCACCATCCGCTTGTACTCCTCCCGCTCGGCTTTCGCCCGCTCCTCGGCCTCTTTCAGGGCTTTCGCCCGGCGGTAGGCCTCGAATTCCGCCTTCTCGTCCGCCGTCATGACGACGGTCTCTTTGTTTTCTTCCATGGTATTCGTTTTTGGTTTGTCAATAGGTTTCCTCCTCGTCGTAGTCCTGCATCTCCGGCTCGTCGTCCACAAGCAGGGCCTCGCTCCGGGCGTAGGCCCCGTCGGCCAGCTCCCCGAAGAACTCGGCCGCTTCCGTCCGTCCCAGGTCGGCGGCGGCCTCCTCGATTTCTCGCTGGACGCGCTCCAGCAGGCGTTCTGTCTGTCTTTCCATTTCGCTCAGCATTTGGGGGCGTCCGGGTCGATATGTATAAGCCACAGTCCCGCCGCCGGTGTTTCACGTTGTTTTTCCTTCCTGGGCTTCAGCCCGCCGTTGCGCTCGATGGCCCGCAGCTTAACGCTCAACGCGTCCAGCTCGTCCAGGCTGATCCGGGCGAACGGCTTGCCCGCTATCCGGGGGTCTTCGCAAAAGTCGTTGACCCGCTGCCAGTCCGTGGTGTCCACGCCGAGGCGCTGCATCAGCCGCAGGCACACCGAACGTTTCTTACGCCGCTCCGCGTCGGTTCCCGCCAGCCGCTCCAGCGAGTCGCAGCAGGCCTCGTACTCCGCCCTCGTCATCTCCCGGAGGCTGTCCGTCCGGTTGCCCGTGTGCTCCAGCACGAGGGTCTTTTTCAAGTCCTCCCGGTCGCCATCCCACGGCAGCCGGTTGAACGTCATGTAAAAACGGGCAAAATTTCTCACTTCCTGTCTCATGGCTCTTGCTTTACTTTGTTTTTGACTGAAAGGATGGCGACGCTCATCACCATAAGTTTTACGGCTTGGCTGTTTTCTTCAAACAAATCGATATTTGCGGCCACCGGATCTGCGACCATGGCTTTCCATATCTCTTCCGTTTCCTCCGTTTGCTTTTGGCCCGCCAAAAAGAGGTAGGCGTCATACTCGGAACGCCCGAATTCAAAAACGACTTTTGCTTTCTGTTCTTCCATCATGGTTCAATTGATTGACGATTGTTCAAACAACACTTCTATCCCGCACGAGCTGGCCACGTCGAGTTCCAGCTTCGCGCCCTTGCTCAATTCCCAGCCCCGCAGCATGTAGATGCCGTCGCACCCCAGCAGCAGGCCGATGTCCGTCCGCATGTGATCCCGCCAGTGCGCCTCCGGCGGAACCCCGTTTTTGAACGGGTTCACCGGGGCGAAGCCTTTCAGGCTCAGGTAACGCTCCGCGTCGTCGAACGCCTTCCGGCGTTTCTCCAGGTCGTGGTGCTCGATGGCGCCGCTGATGTAGATTTTCTTCTTTGTCTCCATTTTTTTACTTTTTGTGTTTCTATTCTATTTCAAGTTGCACTCCGAATCCGAACTCCCGGCACAGCCGGACGATCTGGACCACAGCCATCGGGTCCTTCCCGTAAGGGTAGAAGATGACCCGCTCCCTGGTCACGCACCGCACGCCTTTTTTCCGGAGGCGGTATAGGATGTTCGCCCTGCGCTTAAGCCGCTTGTTCATGGCCGCAAATCATTGTTTGTCCGCAATATTCCTTCTTTCCACACGACATAATAACTGCCGGCGTTTTCCGTGGACCGGCCCATGCAGTATGCCTTGTAGCCAACCACCCGCACCTTCATGTCGCAGATGTACCGCAGCCGCCGGGCGGGTCTCCCAGTCGGCTGGCTCTTGTCCTCCTGGCTGACGAAGACGAAGCACTTCCTCGGGAACCGCCTCATCAACGCCACCGCCTTCTCGTAGTTGAGCCCGGCGTCGTCCGCCGCCACCTGGAACGAGTCCACGATGACGAACTTCGCCGACTTGGGCTTCGCCAACCGCTCCACCAGCTCGTCAAAAGTGTCGCCCGTCGCCACCCGGAAACGTCCCTGGACCTCGCCCATGCCCAAATAATCCATCCGCCGCTGGAAGCTCTGGCTCACGCCCTCCTCGTAGCTCAGGTACAGCACCGGGCCGTACTTGCAGAACTCCTTTGCGAGCTGCATCACGAACGAGCTCTTGCCGTTGGCGCTCGCCCCGCTGATGAACCACGAGGCGTTCTCCGCCGGATACCCGAACGGACCCGACCACTCCTCGCCCCACGGCAGCGTCACCCATTTTTTGGCGACTATCTCTTTCGGACTGTACGCGCGTTTCATATTTTTTGTTATTTTTGCATCATGGATCATTCAGTACGCATAGAAGTTGCCCTGTTCACCGACGTTCGGACACGGACGGCAGAGGGTCTCCAACGATTTGAAACTGTTTTTCTAAAACCGCTCTTGCAAGCATGCGCTCCTCCTCCGCTGACAGTTCAAGAATGGGAATCGACGCTATTTCGCTATATTCCGAACAAGCATCTTGACCAGAGAGGGACGGCTGAGTGCTTTGGAGCAAAGCTTCTTCTTCATCACACATGCCAATCAGCATGTCAAGCCTTTCTCGTAGCGCAAGCAATTCGGGCAGTAACCGAACTTTTCCAGTCGGCCCACAAGGGAACGACGTGCTTCTGCGTTGTCCATGCTCTTTCATGATTCAATCATTTTAAGTTTCTCAATCTCCGTATAAACTCTTCTCAGCCCTCCGCGTGTCTTGCGCACTATCTGGGCGATGTCCGCACCCTCCGGGGCGTTGGCCTTGGCCACAATCCGCGCCTGCGTCATCAGGAAAGCCTCCCGCTCCTTGCCGTCGTCGGGCGTAACCTTACTATAACGGTCGCCATAACGGCTCAGCATTTCGGTGTAGCCCACCTTCTTGCACTCGATCGAGCGGTTTATCTTCTCCTTCAGACCGTCGGCTCCCATCATGTACCAGGCGCAGCATCTTTCGGTGGCGTTCCATAGGGCTTTCAGCTCCAGGAAAGCCTCGTACTGCAAATCGCCCGCCTCGTCCAGGATGACGAGCGGCGTTTCGATGGAGCGGAGGTAATACACCAGGTCGTCGTACACGTCCGAATAACGGCCCTTGCCGTCCACGCCGAACTCGGCGGCGATCTTCCGCACCAGCTTTAGTTTGGTTTTCACCTGCGAGCAGTCTATATAGACGGCGTTCCTGTGGGTCTGCGCATAATACCGGGCCGTGAATGTCTTCCCGATGTTCGGCACATCGCACAGGATGGCTGAAAGGCTTGACTGCTGGATGAACTCCAGTTGGGCCGTGACGTACTCGAAGGTGGCGGTCTTGGCGGCCTTCCATTCCATGCCGCCGCGCAGGTTCACGCCCAGCCTCCGGGCGATGCCGATCCAGTTGGCGTCGCTCAGGATCCGGTCCGTCTGCCCGTTCTTCAGCGAGCTGTACACCGAGGTGGTGATGCCCAACGAGGCGGCGTGCTTCGCGTCGCTCGGGTAATTGGCCCGGTTGGCCGCCACCGCCTCCAAAATCCGTTGTTTTTGCGTTTCTGTAATCATATTCTGACGCTGTTTTAATGTTGTTCTAAATGTCTCCCAAAGCCCTTCTCGCGTTGCCCGCTCCCGTTCTGTATTCCTCCGTCCGGACTTCCCGCCAGATGTCCTCCTCCGGTTCCGGAAGCGGATCGACCGCCGCTGCTTTCTCCTCCTCCTCCGGCGGATCCGGTCTCGCCACGCCCACTTTCCGGATGGCGTTCTCCTCGAGGTACCGCTCGAACGCCGACACCTTTTTCCGCTGCTCGACGAATTTCGCCACGTCCTCCTCTGTACGCTCGGCCAGCACCCGGTTGTAGGTCTCCATTCGCTCGACTTGGTCGATGTACCGGTCGCCTTGGAACAGGTACACGTCCGTCGCCTTGCCCTCCTCGTCCGGCAGGTAGTAGGCCGTCACCTTGTAATTGTTCGGCTGGAGCCGCTCCAGCACCTCCGGACCGCTCAACCACCAGTCCTCGTGGGCCACCCGCACCGTGGAGTTGCGCCGCACGCTCGTCTCCACCCGCTCCCCGATGTAACGGCTCAGCGTGAGCTTGTCGAGCGGCCTCAGGGTCGGGTTGATGTTTGCCGCCAGCACCTCCCAGCGGCTCATGCCCGGGTATTTTTTCTGGTTCGGGTGCGGGGCGTTGTTCCACTCCGCGCTGTCCCGCCGGTCGTCCGCCACCAGCTCCTCGAACGTGTAATATCTTTTGTCCTCCCAGGTGTGGTTGGTCTCGTCGCTCACCTTGACCTGCTCCACCCGCCGCTTGCCCTTGTTGTGCCAGCGGCCTATGCCCTCGTGGTTCTTGTGGGCGATGGTCGTCTTGAACGCGCCGTTCAGCGGCTCCGCGTATTTGTCCTGCGAGTTCTGCGGGGCACAAAAACGGACGAACGGGAACGCCACGCCCGCCATCAAAAAGCCGTCCTTGTACCTGCTCATCAAGTGCTGCTCCACCTCGACCCCGGCGGGCATCCCCCAGCCGTTCCGCTCGATGGTCCGGAACATGTCCCGGAAGCACTCCACCACCAGCCGGTCGTCTTTTTTCCGCCCGTAGGCCAGGCCGATGCGGCATTGGCTCACCATGTCGTAGGCGTAGTAGGCGTGCACGTACTCGCCGCCTTTCATCCGCCGCGGCAGGTCCACGTCGTCCATCGTCACCTGCGACAGCGAGAACTCCCCGTTGTGCCGGTGCATGTGGGGCATCTGCTCGTGCATGAACGCCGTCCGGCTCAGCAGGGCGCGGTTCAGCCGCAACTTGTTCGCCGGGTTGTTCAGCACGTTGCTGACGGTGCTCTCGCTGAGTTCCTTCGGGTCGCCGTACTTGTCGGTGAAATCCTCCGGGTCGAACAGCTCGCCCGTCTCAAAGTCCCACACGTCCAATTCCCCACACACGAAGGAAAGGTACATCTCGTGGACGTTCGTGTTGTAAGGCTTGTTGGGCTGCGCCGCAAGGCTCAGGATCAGTTGCCTCGTCTTGTGGTCCACCTTCCGGGTGTTCTGGTTGCCGAACTTCTTGCTGATCAGCACGCCGTACCCGCCCTTCTTGTACTCGTTCGCCTTCTTCCGGAAGCGAAGCGGGCTGGCCGGAAGGTCGTGCCCCAGTTTCTCCCGGAGTACCTCGATCACCCTCGCCATCTTCTCCCAGTCGTATTTCTCCCCGAAAAGCTTCTTGCTGGCCTTGGCGTTCTCGTACAGCCGGATGCAGGTGTTCAGCACCGAGGCGTTCACGGCGTACTTCATCGCCAGATCCGCCGAGGCCCGGTCGCTGCGCTGCCTCGAGGCCCACTCGTTGAAGTACGCCACCGCCCCCTGGTCCAGCTCGTAGTTCGACAGGATCCATCCCTCCACCAGCACCTCGTCCCCGCCCGGGTATGCCTTCTCCACCTTCTCCCGGTAGCTCGTCGGCAGACTCTCCACGGCAACAAGGGCGTAGCGGGTTGGACCGCCACCACGGCGAACCACTTCCATTTGCCCGCGGGCGGACAGCTGCTTGTAGTTGGGCAGCGTCATGATGCCCCCGTCCACCAGCTCCCGGGCCGAAACGCACAATTTGTTGCCGTAGTATTCCATGGCCGCCTCCTTATCTTAATGTCGTCGCCCAGCGTTGGATTCCCTCGATGTCGCTGATCCGGATGTTGTCGTAATGCCGCACCCGTTCCCCTTTGAACCACACGTCACCGCTGTCGTCTTTCATGTTGATCTCCAGCATCGCCCCGTTCGGCAGGTATTGCCGCATGTAATTGTCCGAATTGAAGATCGTCTCCACCTCCGGAACCACCACCATCACCACGCCGCCGCGCTCCATGGCCGCTTTCCGGATCCGTTTCACCAATTCCGAACTCCCCCGCCCCTCGTCGAAACGAATCGCGTTGAACACGGTGCGCTCCGTCACCTTGAACGCCTTCGCCAGGAACTCCCGGTCTTCCTTCGTCACTGCTATGTACTTTTCCATGGTCGTTTGTTTTGTCGTTAAACTTGTGGGACCCGGGGAGTCGAACCCCGGCGGCTGTCTTGCGCTTTCGCTTTCCAACTTTCCGGCCGCGCCGCCCGCCGTCCCATTTTTTTAGTACTCCGTTATGACAGGTTTCAGGCTGCACCCGTAACAGTTCACCAGCCTTTCCTTCATGCCCTCCACAAAAGATTCCGATGCCGCGAACATGATGCCTTCCTCCTCGTTATACTTGAAACTGATGCCGTCCATGATCAACAACATGGCGACCTTGTGTTTCACGCTCTGCGTTTTCCATTCTTTGATTTCGTCTTTCATCTCGTTCATTTCTTTAATCCTTACTATTGTTAATTTCCTGGCCTTTCCGTATCTTTGGCCGCCGTTCATTTTTGAACACGACACAAAGGTACAGAATATTCTGCAATAACAAAAGAAATGGGAGAAAAAAATACAGAAATATCTGCACGCATAGCAGAGATAATCCAATGGCTGGGAGAAAAACCCAACTCTTTCGCTAAACGTTTAGGCTATTCTCGAGCTCAAACAATCTATGATATACTCAGCGGCAAGTCTGCTCCAAGCTATGATTTTTTTTATCGATTCGTAAATGCAGAATTTTCTGCAAATATCAATCTTCAATGGCTTTTTACCGGTGAAGGTGAAATGCTCAAAACGAATCCGACTTCCGAAACTCTCTCTTCTGAGACTCTCTATCCCTGTTCTCTTTCAGAGCATAAAGGTAACATAAATCAAGCGATTTCGCAAGATGTTCCGCCATTAATGGATCGTCTTTTGACCATTATCTCAGAAAAAGATGCCGTGATACGGGCGCAGGCTGAGGAAATTGGCCGTCTTCGAGAGCAAATCGACCAGTTAAAGCAGGTTCGGGGTCACGATGTTTCGGATGCAATTTCTTCAACTGCCATTGCCGGATAAGAGGCTTGCATGTTGTCCGGGGACACCGCAAAGGCACTCCGAAGCATCCCGGAATGCCTTAGGACACCCTCCGGCATCCCCTCTCGCCCGATCTTTTCACCACCACCCGTTCTCCCCCTCCCTCCCGTTTCGCACCCTTTCTCCCCTTTTCCCCCTCCTTTTTGCCCCAGATGTGTTTCCAAACACCTGATTCTCTTATATATATTAAGGTGTGATTTTAATGGCGGTGGGCATTTTCTTACACCTATCGCCCCGTTTTTTAACATTTAACCTCAAAAAACGGTATTTTTCCCCCCTCTCTATCCATACCCCAAAAACCCACTTTTGTAACCCCTTTCTCTGAAAAATGTAACCCCTTTCTGTAACCCCACTTGTAACCCCTCTCCCAAAAACACCTCATTTTCCCTGTTCCCCCATGCCATCCTCTTACTGCTCTGATCCGTCATTTAATCCTTCTTCAAGAGGCCACGAATGCCGCCCCGTATCAGCCCCGTATTCGCAC
Source organism: uncultured Butyricimonas sp. (assembly GCA_944320555.1). GTDB lineage: Bacteria > Bacteroidota > Bacteroidia > Bacteroidales > Marinifilaceae > CALUMT01. The sequence goes on from CALUHX010000005.1 coordinate 67,522, forward strand.
GAAAAGCCCGAGTACAAAGACTTTACCGCACACACAATAAAAAAGGCCGTATGCAAACCATACAGCCCCCGAATGTAAACTCCCGGTATCCCTTTCCGCAGCTTTCAGCCCTTATATGTAAACCGAAATTAAGCCCATGTAAACATTTCGTTTTACGCTCTCTTTCCGCTCACTCTCTCTTAACTCTCTGTAATCTATAAGTTTGAAGCATCTTCCAGCCCTTTCTCATTTATACGCTTCGTTCTGTGCCCCATAGCATTGTTTGCATTTCCCATCCCTTTCCCTTATTTTTGTAATGGCCATTAAGATAATGGCGGTTACATTAATCGAAGGAAAGGAGGAAATCATGCTAAAGTTTTATGACAGAGAACGGGAATTGGAGGCACTGGAACGCAACCGGGCACTGGCGGAGCAGTCCGGGCGGCTCACGGTGGTGGTGGGCCGCCGCCGCGTGGGGAAGACATCGCTATTGTTGAAATCGGTGGAAGGACGGAGATTCCTTTACCTGTTCGTGTCAAGGACAAGCGAGGCGTTGTTGTGCGAGCGGTTCCAAGAAGACGCCCGGCAGGCGTTAGGGTTGGAACTCTTCGGACGCATCGTCCGATTTCGAGATTTGTTCGAGCAATTGCTCCTCGCAGGCATGCGGAGACACTACACGCTGATCATCGACGAGTTTCAAGAATTTGAATTCGTGAATCCGGCGATTTTCAGCGAAATCCAAGATTTGTGGGACAGACACAAAGAGCGGGCCAAGGTGCATTTTATCGCCTGCGGGTCGATTTACTCGATGATGACCCGCATTTTCGAAAACCGCAAGGAACCGCTGTTCAGCCGCCAAACGTCGAAAATGGTGTTGCAACCATTCACGGTGGAGGTGCAAAAACAGATTTTGCGGGATTACCATCCGGCTTACACCCCCGACGACTTGCTGTGCCTGTACATGCTGACGGGCGGCATTCCCAAATACATCGGCCAACTCGTGGAGGCGGGAGCCGTCACCCGGGAAACAATCATTGAACACGCGACGCGGCCGGATTCTCCGTTTTTGGGAGAAGGGAGGGAATTGCTCGTGTCGGAGTTCGGGCGGGAACACGGCACGTATTTCGCCATTCTGCAACTGATTGCCGCCGGGAAAAACTCGCAGGCGGAAATCGACTCCATCATCGGGAAAAACACGGGGGCGTACTTGAACAACCTCGAAAACGAGTATTCGCTCGTCAGGCGCAACCGTCCCCTGTTCGCGTCGCCGCAAAGCAGGAAGACTCGCTGGAGCATCGACGACAACTACCTGCGCTGGTGGTTCCGCTTCATCTATCCCCGGCAGACGGTGGTGGAGATGGGACGCACGGACTTGTTACGGGAATTCGTAGAAACGGGCTACGAACAATATAGCGGCCTCGTGCTGGAGAAGTATTTCCGGGAGAAGCTGATGACGCAGGAAAGGTTCACGGAAGTCGGCAGTTATTGGGACAACAAAGGAGAGAACGAAATCGACCTCATCGCCCTGAACGACCTGGACCGCACGGCCCTCATGGCCGAGGTGAAGCGCAACCCGGCGAAAATCAACCTGCAAACGCTGGCCCGAAAAGCCGAAACGCTGCGCAAGGAGCTGGCGAAATACCGGATGGAGCTGCGGGGCCTCTCGCTGGAGGACATGTAAGGAATAATCATTTTCTTGAAATGTTTTTCACAATGCGCTTTGTTTTCAGGGAACGTTTTCATATTTTTGGGGGAAAGGAATGTTATTTAGATTGTCGAACGTTAAAAACAGATGGTTATGAATGTCAAGTTACCTCTCATATTCAGCACATAAGCCTCCTCTTGAAGAGGACAGGGGGAGGGACAGAATCGTATTCCTAATGAGGAAATACCATCCTCACTTTTTCCGCAAATATGATTCGGTTCTTTAAGTATTTAGTCAAAACAATCCGACGCAATAAGAGAAATTAAAGAACCGACATTTAGAACAAGCGCTTATATCTCTTCGACAGGAAGCGAAGAAAAAGAAATTTTAACACGCCATAAATTCGACTATTATGAAAACATACGTCACGACAATTTTAACAATCAGCCTCTTTTTTGTCATTTCCTGCCAAAAAGGGAAACAAGAAAAAAGTCCGGAGCCAGGAATCACCGAGTGGCAACCAGCCTATTTAGCATTAGGAGAAAACATAACAGAACAGGAGAGACTTAGTTTTTGCTTCAAAAACGAGGAAAAACCGGTACCCCCACTCAATAGAATATACCCAGAACATTTCGGGGGTATCTACAGATGCCCATCCGATCGGACAAAAACGGTTATTTGCCTGACGGACACCTCAGAACAAGCGAAACAACACATCATCGACTTATGCCAACTGTCCCGAGATGGATATGTCTTTCAAAAATGCGATTTTTCTAAAAACGAAATGCTGCAAATCATGAGAAAATTGAATGACATACCCAACTTATACGAAGAATGGAGCATCATTGACATAGGCATATCCTCCCAAAAGAACAAAGTGGACATACACTTTTATGGAGCGTATGATGAAAACAAAATAAGGTCTTTTCAAGAAAAAGTCCTTAACCATCCCGCTCTTGTATTCACGTTTGCCCTCGACAATGACGCGCCAAGTTCATTAAAAGAAGACGAGGAAACACGCGGCAGCGAGGCTGACGCGACGATTCAAGAACGGGTCGAAAAATTCTTGACCATCGACGAGGAGCTATACAAGCGCCTGCTTAAAGACCATAACTTCCTGACTTTGTACGACAAATACATCGAACGGTCAAAATCGGACATCACCGACATGGACGCGGCGATGGCGGCGGACGACGAGATTTTCTCGCTCATCCACTCGCTGGCGGACAAATACGGGCACGACAACATATTCGCTTACGTGATGAAAAAGCAGGAGGAGGAACGCCGCGTCGAGAACGGTGTCGAGTATCCTCCTTACGAGGTGAAGCTTTTGCCCCGCTCCCAACAACACAAATAAAGTGAAAGACACCTCGACCGGAAAGGCATACCGGAAAGAGGCATGGGCCTGCAAAGGACAATTTTGAAACCTTGAAAATGGCAACAAAAATTCGAGGGTTCAAAAAGCCAACGACTTGAAAAAGATAAAAATGATGATAGACGAGAATAAAGACATCATTGTCAAGTATTGGAATAGATATTTTGGAAAGGAGGTGGATGATGAAGATTAAGGAGATTTGGTTTGAGGGCGATTATCTGTGCGGACGGGACGAGGAGGGGAGGGAGTACCGGCAATCGCTGCTTTGGTACCCGCGGTTGCGGAAGGCGAGCGAGGAGGAGCGCGGGCGGTACACGATGAGCACCGTCGGCATCCATTGGCGGGAACTCGACGAGGACGTGAGCTTCGAGAGCTTTGCCTACGAGGACGCGGAGCCGACGAAACTGCAACGCTTTTTCCTCACGCACCGGGAAATCAACGTGAGCGAGTTCGCCAAGTTGGCAGGCATCAACGCGGCACTGCTGCGCAATTACATCAACGGCTTTAAGAAGCCCTCGAAGGAGCGGGAACGGCAGATATTGGAGCAAATCCACGCGCTGGGCAAGGAATATGCGGAGGTCGAGTTTTGAAGGCGGGAGAGGGTGGAAAAGGAAAAGAGACGCTGCGCAGCGTCTCTTTTTGTTGGTCGGGATGACTGGACTCGAACCAGCGGCCTCCACGTCCCGAACGTGGCGCGCTACCAACTGCGCTACATCCCGTTTCCGTTTTGCGGGGGCAAAAGTAATAATAGTTTCGAATATATTCGCTATCTTTGCCGAAAAATTTTACGGAACAATCATTTTTTCATCATGGACTCAATCAGACAAAATAAAGTGGGGCGGTTAATCCAAAGGGACTTAAGCGAGATGTTTCAACGGGAGTGCAAGGAAGTGGCGCTGGGGGCGATGCTGTCGGTGACGACGGTGAGGGTGAGCCCCGACCTCTCCTACGCGCGGGTGTACGTGAGCATATTCCCGTCGGAGAAGACGGAGGCGGTGCTGGCGTCGCTGGAGGAAAAGAACAAGCAAATCCGCTTCATCCTCGGGAAGAAAATCGGCAAGCAGACGCGCATCGTGCCGGAGCTGCGGTTCTTCGTGGACGACAGCCTCGACTACATCGACCATATCGACAGCCTGCTCAAACAATAAGAGGGAACGCATGAAACTGCCGGTCTTCATCGCGCGGAGGTATTTGTTCTCGAAAAAGAAGCAAAACGCCATCAACATCATCTCGGCCATCAGCGTGGCGGGGGTGGCGGTGGGCACGACGGCCCTGATTGTGGTGCTCTCCGTGTTCAACGGGATAGACTCCCTGCTGACGGAAGCCACGGACAGCTTCACGGCGGACATCCTCGTCACGCCCGCCGAGGGCAAATTCATGGCGGCGGACACCGCCCTGCTGGAGCGGCTGGCCGGAGAGGAGGCCGTGGCCTCGGCGGATGTCGCGGTGGAGGAGAAATCCCTCGTCAAGTTCGGCGACAACCTCGTGCCTGTGACGGTGAAGGGGGTGGGGCCCGACTACGACGCGCACAACCACATCTCCGCCTCCATCGCGGGAGGCCGCTTCGCCCTGACCGTGGACAGCCTGCCGGCCGCCGTGCTGGGCTACGGCATCGCCGCCAGCCTGAAAGCGCGGCTGGGGACGGGCAGCCCCGTCACGTTCTACTACCCGAACCGACGGGGAGGGACCAGCCTGTCGTCGCTGCGCAGCGAGGCCATATACCCCATCGGGATATTCTCCGCCCAGCAGGAAATCGACGCAAAATACGTGTTCATCGACATCGAGGTGGCCCGGCGACTTTTCAACACGCCCGGCAAAATCTCGCAGATAGAGCTCAAACTGAAAAACCCGGACGACATCGGGCCGTTCAAAGAAAAGCTGGCGGAACAAATCGGCGGAGCGTACAAGGTGGCGGACAAATACGACGCGAACCGCTCGTTCTACGCCATGATGCGCTCGGAGAAGCTGGCCGTGTTCCTCATCCTGCTGTTCATCCTGTTCATCGCCTCGTTCAACATTGTGGGGTCGGTGTCCATGCTCATCATCGACAAGAAGGACGACATCGGCGTCTACCAGGCCTTGGGCATGACGCAGGAGAAAATCATCTCCATCTTCCGGCTGGAGGGGAACCTCATCACGGGACTCGGAGCGGCGGCGGGCCTCCTCATCGGCACGGGACTCTGCCTGGCGCAGGAGCACTTCGGCCTGCTGACACTGGGGGAGGGCAGCTACATCGTGAGCGCCTACCCCGTGAAAGTCGTCGCCGGGGACGTGCTGCTGTCGCTGGCGGCGGTGGTGCTCATCGGAAGCGTCGCCTCCTATTTCCCCGTGAAATTCCTTGTGAAAAAAATTGTCCAACTATAAAAACAAACACCATGAGAGCCAAATCATTTTTATCGCTTGTCATGCTGGCGGCCCTTTTTGCGCCGCCATTGGCGGCCCAGGAGCAAGAACGTATGGTTGTCGTCGAGACCTCCGCGGGCAGCATGAAATTCAAATTGTACAACGACACGCCCGGACACAGGGACAATTTCATCCGCCTGGCCCGGGAGGGGCAATACGACGGGACACTGTTCTACCGGGTGGTGAAGGAATTCATGATACAAGGCGGCTCGAGCGACAGCCGCGACGCGCGCCCGGGCCAGGAACTGGGATACGGGCAGGAAATCAACATCCCGGCGGAAATCCGCCCCGCCCACTACCACAAGAAAGGCGCGCTGGCCGCCCCCCGGCAGCCGGACAACTTGAACCCGGAAAAGAAATCGGACATTTCCCAGTTCTACATCGTGGCGGGGAAAAAATACACGGAAGAGGAGATAGACAACTACGTGAACGCCATCAACAAGCCCATCAAACGGGCGATACAGGAAAAATATTACTATCCGAAAAAGGCGTTGCTCGACTCGCTGCGGGCCGCCCGGGCCGTGGCGGAGTTCCGGAAAGTGGCAGGCGTGGTGAAGAAGCAGATTAACGACGAATGGGAAGCCAACACGGAAAAAATCACCATGACCGCCCGGCAACGGCAGGACTACATCACGAAAGGCGGCACTCCCCACCTGGACAACGAATACACCGTCTTCGGGGAAATGGTTGAGGGCTTCGACGTGCTGGACCGCATCGCGGCCATGCCCACCGACAAAAACAACCGTCCTCTGCAGGACGTGAAAATCATCCACGTAAAAGTCATTGAATGAAACGGAACACCTTCTTCCGCATCGGGGTGGCGGCGTGGATAGTGGTCATCTTCACGCTGTGCGCCATGCCCTCAAGCGACATTCCCGACCCGGGACTGAACATCCCTTACGCCGACAAGATTGTCCACTTCGGCATGCACTTCGTCATGGCGTTGCTCCTCATCGGCTCGCTGAAAATCAACGCGCGGCTGAAATGGAGCGTCATCGTGGGGACTGCCATCGGCTTCAGCATCCTGTACGGAGGCGCGATTGAAATCCTCCAAAGCAACTTCTTCAACCGGAGCGGCGACCCGTGGGACGAGCTGGCGAACACGGCCGGAGCCGCTGTCGGCTGCCTGCTCTACCGCCCGCTGGAACGCCAAAAAGATAAATGGTTGGCCCGAAGAAAGGAGAAACAATAAGTTTTTTTATTAACTTTGTCCGCCAAGACACAAAAAGAATACACGATGTTAGAAAAAATAAAACAACTTAGCGCGGAGATTAGCGGCTTCAACTCGACCAAGTTGGAAGAGATTGAGCAATTCCGAATCAAACACTTGAGCAAAAAAGGGACCATCGCCGCCCTTTTCGACGAGTTCAAGCAAGTGCCGGCGGAACAAAAGAAAGCCATGGGACAAGCCTTGAACGAATTGAAGACCGCCGCGCTCGCCAAAGTCAACGAGCTGAAAGAGGCGTTGAGCGACGCGGAAGAGCTGGCAACCGGAGCGGACCTCACCATGCCCGGAGAACCGATGAGACTGGGCAGCCGCCACCCGTTGTCCATCGTGAAGAACGAGATTCTTTCCATTTTCACAAGACTGGGCTTCACGATTTCCGAGGGACCGGAAATCGAGGACGACTGGCACGTGTTCTCCGCATTGAACTTCCCGGAGGAGCATCCCGCCCGGGACATGCAGGACACGTTCTTCATCACGCGCCACCCGGACATCCTGCTGCGCACCCACACCTCTTCCGTGCAAGTGCGCGACATGGAGACGCATCCCCTGCCCATCCGGCTGGTGACGCCGGGACGGGTGTTCCGCAACGAGGCCATCTCGGCGCGGGCGCACTGCATTTTCCACCAGATCGAGGCGCTTTACATCAGCGAGAATGTCTCTTTCGCCGACTTGAAACAAACCCTCACCTACTTTGCGAAGGAACTGTTCGGCGCGGACACGCAAATCCGGCTGCGCCCCTCCTACTTCCCGTTCACGGAGCCGTCGGCGGAGATGGACGTGTCGTGCACGCTGTGCCACGGGAAAGGATGCAACGTGTGCAAGGGCTCGGGGTGGCTCGAGATTCTCGGCTGCGGGATGGTGGACCCCAACGTGCTCGACTTGAACGGCATCGACAGCAAGAAATACTCGGGATTCGCCCTCGGCATGGGCATAGAGAGAATCGCCATGCTGAAATACGGCATCAAGGACATCCGGCTCTTCTTCGAGAACGACATCCGCTTTTTGGAACAATTCACGGCCGCAGGCATCTAATAATATAAACACAACACAACAACGTGAGGGAACCTTAACACAGTTCCCTCATTTTTTCAAGTCTCCCCCAACGACATGGCAAAACTCCTCCTCATCTTTCTCCTTGCGCTGGCGCCCGACACGAAACCCGGCATTTCGCCGGAGGACAGCGCCCGTTTCGTCCAGTTCATCCAATACGCGCGAGCACAGGGGCTGGAACGCCTCCCGCGCCAGGAAAGGATGACGCTCATCGGAGAATTTTTCCTCGGCCTTCCTTACGAGGGCGGCACGCTCGACCGGAGCGGACGGGAGGAACTGGTGGTCAACCTCCGGGCGATGGACTGCGTGACGTTCGTGGACAACGTGCTCTCGCTGGCGCTGCTCGACCGCTACGACCCGGCGAGCCTCCCGGCGTGGCTGCGGGAACTGCGGCGCGTCCGCTACCGCGGGGGGAAAATCGACGGCTACGCCTCGCGGCTGCACTACTCCACGGACTGGCTCCACGAAATGTGCCGGGAGGGCATTCTCCGCGACATGACCCGGGAGCTGGGCGGAATCCCGTTCCCCGGCCAAGTGGGCCTCATCACGGCCACGGCGGACAAACGCCCCGCCTTCCGGGACGACACCTCCCAACTCTCCAAGATGCGGGCCGTCGAGCGGGCCATAAACGGGCGGGAGAGGTTGTATATCCCCCGCGGCCGAGTGACACCCGAACTTTGCCAAAAGATTCAGGACGGCGACATCATCCTGTTCACCACCGACAAAAAAGGACTGGACACGGCCCACGTGGGCATCGCCTGCCGGCGGAACGGCGCCACACGCGTGATGCACGCCTCGCTGGGAAAGCGCGAAGTCACCGTGTCGCAGGAAAGCCTTGCCGGATATTTGGAAAAAATCCCGTCACACAGTGGCATAATTATTGCTCGATTAAATTATTGACGCCCCCGAAACAAAATCACGGGAAAAGTCGTATCTTTGAACAGTATTATCACACACTAAAAAACAAAACGACATGAAACGAATCATCTTGGGAACCTTGTTCATTTTCGCCATCGCCCTGCTGAACGGATGCGGGAGCAGAACCATCACGCGGGTAGACCCGTCCGAAGTCATCGACCTGAGCGGACGCTGGAACGACACCGATTCCCGGCTCGTGTCGGAAGCGATGATCGCCGACATGCTCACCTCGGCATGGACCAGCGAATACACCCGGGTGCACGACAAACGCCCCGTGGTCGTCGTCGGACTGGTGGACAACAAAAGCCACGAGCACATCGGCACGGAAACCTTCATCAAGGACATCGAGCAGGCCATCGTGAAGGATGGCAGTGCGCGCCTCGTCGTGGCCGGAGCCAAACGGGACGAGCTGCGCAAGGAGAAAGCCGACCAGCAAAACTACACCTCCCCCGAGACCATGAAGAAATGGGGACGGGAACTGGGCGCCGATTTCATGTTGCAAGGCACCATCAACAGCACGGTGGACGAGTACAAACGCGACAAGGTCGTGTCGTACCAGATAGACCTCCAACTGACCAACATCGAGACCAACGAGGTGGTGTGGATTGGAGACAAGAAAATAAAGAAAAAAGTCCGTGACAACGTTTTTTAAGTCCTTTCATAATACAACTGGTTGCCACCCGAAGCGGCGAGCGCTTCGGGTGGATTTCCTTTTACTGCTGGCGTGCATGACCACCCTTTCCGGGTGCGCCACGTGGTATCAGCGCAACATCGCCTTCCAGACAGCCGTTTACAACGGAGAACTGCAAAAAGCCGACAAGATACTCGACAAGGAAAGCAAACAGGCCGACGGCAAAAACCGCATCCTCTACTACCTGAACAAAGGATACGTGGAATTCGCCATGGGAAACGCCGAGGCCAGCAACGCCGCCTTCGAAACGGCCGAACGGCTCACGGACGACCAACTGAGAAACCTGGCCGCCGAGGCCGCCGCGCTCCTCACCAATCCGGAGGCGCGCCCCTACCGGCCGGAAGATTTCGAGGTTATCATGATTAACTTCTACAAGGCGCTCAACTACCTGTCGCTAAACGACATGGAAGGAGCGCTCGTGGAAGTCCGCAAAATCAACATCAAACTCAACGCCCTCAACGACCGCTACCCCGACCATAAGAACCGCTACCAACGGGACGCATTCGCCCACCTGCTGATGGGACTCATATACGACGCCTCGGGAGACGCGAACAACGCCTTCATCGCCTACCGCAACGCTTACGAGACCTACCAGGCCGACTACGCCAGGAACTACGGAGTCGAGGCTCCCGAGCAACTGAAGGAGGACCTCATGCGCACGGCCCACGCCTGCGGGTTCACGGCGGAACTGCGGGAATACGAGCAGGCGTTCGGACGGAAATACACTCCCTCCACCGCACCGGAGAGCGGGCAGCTCGTCTTCTTCTGGCTCAACGGAATGGGACCGGTCAAGGCGGAATGGAGCGTCAACTTTCTCAAGCAGCAGCGGGGCGACGGGGCCGTCGTCTTTTACAACCAGGAGCTGGGGCTGACGTTCCCCTTTTTCTTCGGCAGCGGATACAGCGAGGACGAGCGCAACTCCATCGCCAACCTCCAAATGCTGCGGGTGGCGTTCCCCAAATACGTGGAACGCGCGCCGTTCTTCACCCGCGCCGCCCTCGAAATCAACGGCTCCGCCTACCCCCTCGAGATGGCCGAGGACATCAACGGAATCGCCTTCAAGACGCTCAACGACCGCATGGTGAGGGAATTCGCCAACTCCCTGCTGCGGGTGGCGGCCAAGAAAGGCGTCGAATACGCCGCCAAGAAAGAAAACGAATGGCTCGGCCTCGCCGTCCGCATCGTCAACAGCCTCACGGAAAAGGCGGACACCCGGAACTGGCAAACCCTGCCCTATTCCATCTCCTACGCCCGCGTCCCCCTCGCCCCGGGAGAGAACCATTTTTCCATCCGCCTCGGCGGCAACGGCGGCACGGCCACCCGGCAATTCACCGCGGAAGGAACCGCCCACCGCACTCAATTCCAAGCGTTCCAAACCATTAACTGCAAGTGACCACCCGTTTCCCCTCCTTTCCTCCTCCCACGCCCCACCCACCCGACCGCCACAGAGTCCCCTGACAAACACGCGACCGCCCGGCGACGACCGCCCGGCACGGCCCGAAAGCCGCATCCAACCTCATTTGGGACAAGGACGTGGGGCAATCAAGGCCACATCGGCATATCCCCTTTCCACAACGCCATCACACCACCGCTCCAAGCCCACTCGGGAACGGTCCTGTCAAGACTACTTCACATCCCTGCGGAAACCTGCGGCTTGAAACGCCCCTTCTTTTCCCGCCACCATCGCTCCCATTTCCCGCACCGCAGTGTTCCCCAGAGACCATTCCCCGTGCCACCGTCCCCACACGTCAATAAACTCCCCGAAAACCATTCTTCACCAAACACTCCGACTTTTCCCGCGTAATGGCGCAGGGAGCCTTGCGGGGTATCGAATACGTCTCACGACACACGCCACTACCGGCATAAAAAGCGTATATCGTGATAACACATCTGTCTTGCTCCAAAACGACTTTCGGGGTCACATCCATCTCCAGCAACGGCAACATCTTTTGTTCCTCAAAACAAACATCGAAAGACTCTTTCCGGTTTTCTTGAATCAAAAACTCAATTTGCGCTTTGTTGCGTATCAGGAAACGATAGCCATACAAGGCATGCCAGAACAAGGCGAAATTGTCGGCGTAGAGGTCGAACATCAACAATTGGAAATAGCCCATTTCGCAGTCCTCCGGCACAAGGATGCGAAGAGGGGAATTGGTGCTATCCAAGGCATACGTCACCATGACGCTCTCGTCCGTCAAAAATGGAGCATAAGCCCTACGAAAGTTTCGCTCCCTTTTCCGCCTTTCATTCTGAGACAATTTATTTTTGTCCAATATTTTACGTAAAGACTCCAAATTAGTTTCCCATTTTTCCTCCCGCCATCGCCGAATAATTTTTTTACGGTCGCAAGCTTCTTCCCATCCGTACAGCAAGGGCCGCCCTCCCCTACCGTTCGACCAATAAACACACTCTATCCGCCAGCCCGGAAGCACGGACAATTTCGAAAAAATGTCCATGTACTCCCCGACATCAAACGTCTTGGCATTCAGCCTCACGCCCACGCTCTCGTCCTTCTCCCTTTCCAATTCCACTTTCTTCTGGTAAGACTCCAAACGGTCGTAAAATTCATCGAACGCCTGTCCCGCCAATGAGACAGCCATTCCCATCCCCCAAAGCAGCAAAAACAACCTTTTTCCCATAATCCGAAGTTTTTTAGTTAGCAATTCCACAAACGCCGCTTTGAGCGGCAATCATCATCAATCGTTTACAAAGTTAGGAAAGTTCCACAAGAAACACACGCTTCCCCGCCCCAAAAACGAACGCCGTTCCCGCCAAGGGGGATTAGGCGGATTCCGGGGAATTGCTTATTTTCGCAGGCAGAAAAAAGAGACGCGATGAACACGATTTGGATTGTATTGCCCATACTCACGTTACTGATGTTCGAGTTGGGCTTGACACTGCGAGTGGCGGATTTCAAGTTTTTCTACCAACGGCCCCGGCCGATTGTCACGGGACTCGTGGGGCAATTGGTATTTCTGCCGTTGCTGGCATTCGCCATCGGCTGGGTGTTCAAGCTCGACCCGCTGTTCTTCATCGGCCTCGTGCTGATTGCCTGCTCGCCGGGAGGCAGCTCGTCCAACATCTTTTCCATGCTCGCCAAGGGGGATGTCGCCCTATCCGTGTCGCTGACGGCCTTGAGCAGCGTCATCACGTTGTTCACCATCCCCGTCATCATGAACTTCACGACCGACTTCATTGGCAACTACCCGGGAGTGGACATCCACCTGCCCGTGGGCAGCCTCATCGTGCAGAACATCCTGCTCATGCTGCTCCCCATCCTGGCGGGCGTGCTGATTAAACGCCACGCCCCCGCCGCCGCGCAAAAGATTCACGCCGTGTTGTCCAAAATCGCGTTTCCCGCCCTCATCTTTTTGGCCGCCGTGTTCTTCGTCCAGCACCACGAGACCATCGCCGCCCAGTTCGGGAAACTGGGCCTTTGCGTCACCATCCTGATACTTTCCGCCATGGGCGGGGGAGCCTTGCTGGCCAAGGCCATGCGCCTCAACAAGCAGGAAGTGCGCACACTGGTCATCGAAATCGGCATGCAAAACGCCGCCCAGGCCATCGCCGTCGCCAGCAGCCCCTTCATCTTCAACAACGACATCATCGCCGTCCCCGCCATCATCTACGCCCTCATGATGAACGTCATCCTCCTCGCCTACGTCGCCATCGTGAAACGCCGCTGACGACAGCCCCTCTCCTCCGAGGCGAATCAAGCTCAAGGCTTGGCGGCCTGCCTGATTCTGTAAAAGCCGGTACATGCGGCCAACCGTTCGAATCCCATCTCGCAACGCCGGACAAGGGTGTCGTTTTCCTCCACCGAGACATACAAATCGTAGGAGCCAGCTTTCTTTTCAAGCGTCACCCACCCCAAATCAATACGCTGGCTGTCCCTCTCCGCATGCGGGATCTCCATTTTCATAAGTCATTCCCCTCTGCTTTTGACAATACAATTAAACATCTTATTCAAGAACTCATCCTTAAACCATTTATCATCAACATTCCACAACCCAAACTCTATTCTCCGACAACTTCTCCACAGGCAAACAAAGAACGATGTCCGACAAAAACGACATTTCTTTCAAAAACACCCCGCTTTCCCCAAGAACATCATCCTTATAATCACTCCTCCGAACGCAAAGATAGCACGCCCCACACAAAAACACCAAATAGTTTCCCCAAAAAAAATCACGCCAAACAAACCCAACGCCACAAACACCTTACTCCCACGCCAAAAAGCAAGTGACAATCCTCTTCCCTACAATCAATGCGCAAGTCCCCCCAAAAACGGGGCGGCCCCGTTGTCGGAGCCGCCCCTCTTCATCCTAATTAACCGTATAACCCGCTTATTTCTTCACCTCCTCGCCGAAATACTTATAGAACAAGGGGATGGTCGTGATCCCATTGAAGAACTGCTCCAAGGGGTAATTCTCGTTCGGAGAGTGGATGGCGTCCGCACCCAAACCGAATCCCATAAGAATGGACTTAATTCCCAACACCTCCTCGAAAGTGGCGATAATGGGAATACTGCCGCCGGAACGCACCGGAATCGGCTGCTTGCCGTACACTTCTTCGTATGCTTTTTCTGCCGCCTTGTACGCGGGCAAGTCTATCGGACACACGTAAGAAGGCCCGCCGTGCAGGTAATCCACCTTCACCGTCACATAGTCCGGCGCTATCGACTCGAAATACTCCTTGAACAAAAGGGCTATCTTCTCGTGCTTCTGGTTGGGCACAAGCCGGCAACTGATTTTGGCGTAAGCCTTGGAGGGCAACACCGTCTTGGAACCTTCGCCCGTGTAGCCGCCCCAAATGCCGCACACGTCGAACGTCGGACGAATGCCCGTGCGCTCCGTGGTCGTGAAGCCTTCCTCGCCCTTCACCTCCTTCACGCCAAGCGAGGCCTTGTATTTCTCCAGGTCGAACGGGGCCTTCGCCATCTTGGCGCGCTCCTCGTCGCTCACCACAAGCACGTCGTCATAGAATCCCGGAATGGTGACACGTCCTTGCTCGTCCTGCATGCCGGCAATCATCTTGCAAAGCACATTGATCGGATTCGCCACGGCTCCTCCGAAAATGCCGGAATGCAAGTCGGCGTTCGGCCCGGTCACTTCCACCTGCCAATACGCCAAACCGCGCAACCCCGTCGTTATCGACGGCACGTCCCTGGCTATCATGCTGGTGTCGGAAACAAGGATGACATCGGCTTTCAACATCTCCTTGTGGTCCCGGCAAAACTTGGGAAGGCTCGGGGAACCGATTTCCTCCTCGCCCTCAATCATAAACTTCACGTTGCAATTCAACTTGCCGGAACGCACCATATACTCGAACGCCTTGGCGTGCATGAACGATTGCCCCTTGTCATCGTCGGCCCCCCGCGCCCAAATCTTTCCGTCCGCCACAACCGGCTCGAAAGGCTTCGTGTTCCACAACTCCACCGGGTCCACCGGCATCACGTCCATGTGCCCGTACACCAGCACAGTGGGCAACGCCGGGTCCACTATCTTCTCGCCGTAAGCGACCGGATTCCCCTCCGTTTCGTACACTTCCGCGCGATCCGCGCCGGCCGCCAACATCAACTTCGTCCATTGCTCCGCGCAACGGTACATGTCAGCCTTGTGCTCCGGCTCCGAAGAAATCGACGGAATCCTTATCAACTCGAACAACTCGTCAAGAAAGCGTTGCTTATTCTCCTCTATATACCTCTTTATTTCTTCCATCTTTTAAAATGTTAATGATAAAAACGTTTTCATTTCACCGTGTAAATATACGCAAAAAACAACGAAAACCAACCCCGAAATAAATTATTTCACGCGACACGAAAGAATTGCGATTAATTTCATACTTTTGCATGGTGTTTCAACTAATGAATTAAAATTTATGTCAAACAAACCCGAAATCAAAGTCTTTGCCGGGGAAAACAGCAAATATGTCGCAGAGAGCATCGCTGCCCACCTTGGCCTAGAATTAGGAAAGAAAACGTACACGAAATTCAGTGACGGAGAATTTGTCACCTCATTCGATGAAACCGTGAGAGGCGAACACGTGTTTATCGTGCAATCCACGTTCCCGCCCAGCGACAACCTGATGGAATTGCTTTTGATGATCGATGCCGCCAAGCGCGCATCTGCGTACAAGGTCATCGCCGTGATTCCTTATTTCGGCTTCGCGCGCCAAGACCGGAAAGACAAGCCGCGCGTGGCCATCGGAGCCAAGGTCGCGGCCAACATGCTGCAAGCCGTGGGAGTCGACCGCATCATCACGATGGACTTGCACGCCGACCAAATCCAAGGGTTCTTTGACATTCCTGTCGACCACCTCTACGGCTCAACAATCCTTGTCCCCTACATCAAATCGCTGGGACTGGACAACATCGCCGTTGCGTCGCCCGACATCGGGGGCGCCAAAAGAGCGAACTCATGGGCCAAGCACTTCGACTCCGGCCTCATCATCTGCCACAAGACCCGCATCCGGGCCAACGAGGTCGCCGACATGAAAGTCATCGGCGACGTGGAGGGCAAGAACATCATCGTGGTGGACGACATGATTGACACCGCCGGCACCATTTGCAAGGCAGCCGACATGCTCGCCGACAAAGGAGCGGCCAGCGTCCGCGCCGTGGCCACCCATGCGGTCCTGTCCGGAAAGGCTTACGAAAACATCGAAAAATCCAAATTGACGGAAGTCATCTTCACGGACTCCATTCCGCAAAAGCAGCCTTGCTCCAAAATCAAGGTGCTGCCCATCGCTCCGATGTTCGCCGACACCATTCGCAACATCTACGAGCACAAGTCCATCAGCGACCACTTCATCATGTAAAAATACTTCCCCCCGCGGGAAACACGAACCAACCCGCCGGCCCGACGCCGACGGGTTTCATTTTAAATCTCGGAACATGAAAAAAACGCTCTTCTACCTTTTCCTTTGGTGCCTTTCTCCTATGCTCCAAGCGCAAAGCGAGGCATGGCAAGAACTGCCCAACCCGGTTGAGACAAACGCGGCGGCATGGGCAAAAATCAAAAAGCCCCAAGCCGGCTGGGGAAACACGAACATCAGATACAAAAAAGAAACGCCCGCCACCAACGCCAGACCGCAAAAACAGATGGAAATCACCGCATGGCGGGGAGAAAAAGTGTCCGCCCAGCTCATCGTGTGGACTCCCTTGCCCTTGGAAAGCCTCTCTATTTCCGTCAACGAACTCAGAAACGGACCGCACGCCATTCCCGACTCCGCCATAAAAACCGGCTTCGTCCGCTACGTGATGACGGACGGGCTGAACAAAGACGGCAAAGGCACCGCCGGTTACCGCGACAAACGGGACTTCGACTCGACACTGGTAGCCGACATCATCGACCATCTGGCCGACACCCTGCCCGTGGCAGCCCGCACCACCCAACCCGTATGGGTAAGCGTGAAAATCCCTGTGGAAACGCCTCCCGGCTTATATTCCGGAACCGTCACGGTCAAAAACGCGGGGCTTCCGTTGTTCGACCTCCGGCTCCGCATACGGGTGCAAGACCGCGCACTCCCCGCCTCTCCAAGTTTCCACCTCGACTTGTGGCAGAATCCTTACGCCGTGGCCCGTTACCACGGCGTGGAACTCTTCAGCGAGGCCCATTTCGAAGCCATGCGACCCGTCATGCGCCGCTATGCGGACATCGGCGGAAAAGTCATCACGGCCTCCATCACCCACAAACCTTGGGACGGCCAAACGTACGACCCGTTCGAAAGCATGGTCACTTGGCTGAAAAAAGCCGACGGGACATGGCTGTTCGACTACACGGCGTTCGACCTCTGGGTGGAATTCATGATGTCCCTCGGCGTGACGGAACAAATCAACTGCTACTCGATGATTCCCTGGAGGATGTCCTTCCAATACTTCGACCAGGCAAGCAACTCGTTCAAATACCTGGACACCAAACCGGGCGACAAGGCTTACAAAGAGTTCTGGAGCGCCATGCTGCGTTCCTTTGCCTCACACCTGAAAGAAAAAGGCTGGTTCGACATCACCCGGATTGCCATGGACGAGCGTCCGATGGACTTGACGCAAGAGGCGATAAAAGTCGTCAAGGAAGCCGTCCCCGACTTCAAAATCTCGTTTGCGGGCAACTACCACCCGGAACTGCTCCACCAAATCGATGACTACTGTATCCCCATCGGAGACGAATACCCCGCCGACTCCATACGCCAACGGCAATCGGAAGGCAAAATCACCACATACTACACCTGTTGCGTCGAATCCTATCCCAACACATACACATTCAGCCCCCCGGCGGAAGCCGAATGGATAGGCTGGTACGTGGCCCGCAAACACCTCGACGGCTATCTGCGCTGGGCGCTAAACAGCTGGGTGGAAAGCCCGCTGCGGGACAGCCGCTTCCGCACCTGGGGCGCGGGCGACACCTACCTCCTTTATCCTGACGGACGCTCGTCCGTCCGCTTCGAGAAACTTGCGGAAGGCATTACCGCCTACGAGAAAATCAACATCCTGCGGAAAGAGTTCGAAGAAAAAGGCGACACCCGGAAACTGAAAAGGCTGAACGACATTCTGAACACGTTCGTCCTTCCCGACGAAGGCCCCTTCCCCGCTAAAGAAACAGTCGAAAACGCCCGGCGCGCCTTGGAACAACTATAAAAATGGAGGTTCTCCCTCCATTTTTCCTCAAACGCGCCCCTCCGTTTTCCTCCTCCGAATCAACCACAACCCCAAAAAACACAAGGCCCCGTTCAACAGAAGAATCTCAAAACCGAAACGGTATCCCCAAAACAACTCTTCCGAATAACGATTCAGCACGTAGGCCAAAATCGGGGCGAGCACACAAACCCAAGGCACATCTTTCTCCCGCACCTGGAACTTCGTCGTCAACCCGAAAACGAACAAGCCCAGCAACGGCCCGTACGTGTAGCCCACCGCCGTGAACAGAGAATTAATCACACTGTCGTTGTTCAACTCCCGAAATAACACAATCACCAACACCATCAGCAACGAGAACCCCACGTGAACCGCCACGCGCTGCCGCTTCCGCCCCGTGTCTTTCGGGTCCACTTTCAGGAAATCGATGCAAAACGCCGTCGTCAGCGAGGTCAGCGAAGAATCCACCGACGAATAAGCCGCCGCCGTGATTCCCAACAAAAAACACAACCCCGTCAGCGTCCCCAAATGGTTCAACGCCAAATAAGGAAACACCTCGTCCGACTTCCCCGGCAACAGGATGCCCTCCCTCCCCGCATAAATGTAAAGCAACGCTCCCAACGCCAAAAACAACACGTTGGTCACAAGGAAGAAAAAGGAAAACGTGTACATGTTCACCTGACAATCCCGCAACGAACGGCAAGTCAAATTCTTCTGCATCATATTCTGGTCCAGCCCGTTCAGCGCCACCGTTATCGCCAACCCCGCCACGAACTGCTTCACCCAGTTGTGCCCCGAACGCCAATCCCCCTCGAAAGCCCGGGAATAATCGCTCTCCCGGATGGCCTCCGCCGCCCCCTTCACGTCCAGCCCCAACGCCTGCAATATCACCGCGATGGTCAACCCCACCGACAGCAGAATGAAAATCGTCTGCAACGTGTCCGTCCACACCACCGTCTTGATGCCTCCCCTCACCGTGTATATCCACACGAAAGCGATTGTGATGAACACCGTCGCCGCAAAAGGAATCCCCACCGCGTCAAAAAACGCCAACTGCAACACACTCACCACCAAAAACAAACGGAAAGAGGCTCCGACCATCTGCGACACGATAAAAAAGAACGAGCCCGTCAAACGGGCGCGTTCTCCAAACCGGCTTCCCAGCCACGAATATATCGATACCAGATTCAACCGATAAAACAACGGCACCAGCACCAAGGCTATCACCACATACCCCACACAATTTCCCAACACCAACGGCAGATAAGCCCATTGGCTGTTCCCCACCTCTCCGGGAATCGAGATAAACGTCACGCCCGAAAGCGTGGTGCCGATCATCCCGAACGCCACCAGATACCACGGGGAATTGCGGTTCGCCGTGAAAAACATCTCGCTGTCGCCTTTCCTCGTGGTCAAAAATCCCACCCCGATCAGCAACAGGAAATAAGCCAGCAGAACGGTTATGACAACTGCCGCCGACACCTCAGAACCTCCAGCCTACCGCCAATTGGAACACCCGGTTCTTGCAACCATCTCCATAATGGTCCTTGTCGATGACGTTCGTCAATCCCAGCCCATAACGTGCGGTGACGGCCAATCCCCAGTCGAAATCATACCCCACTCCGAAATTCAATCCCAACTCGAAAGTGTTCGTGTGGTCGATGTCCGTCTTCACCTCCGTTCCGCCATTCTTCGACTTAGTCTTGGAATTCAACAAAATACCTATCTGCGGCCCGAAATGCGCGCTGAAATTCTTATAAAAATAATATTTCCCCATCAACGGGATGTTCAGATAATTCATCCGCCATTTGTATTTCGTTCCATTCACCTTGTCTCCGTCCCCTTGGCGGGAATACAACAACTCCACCAAAAAACTTGCCTTTGGATCAAACTTGAACTCGGCGAAACCTCCTGCCGCGAAACTGAACTTACTCTTCTCCAACCCGTTCGAGATGCTTGCCACATTAAACCCGAACTTCGGGCCGAAATAAAACTTTGTTCCCGTCGCACTTTCCACCTTGCCCTTGAAATCACTCTGTGCCTGTACCGTTCCCAGTACCACCATGGCCATCAAAACTAGTAAAACTTTTTTCATGATACGCTTGTTTTTGTTCAACAATTACAAAACTTATCCTCAAAAGTACACAATAATTTTCACATCCCCTCCCCCCAACGCCACATTTCTTCCACTTGAACCTTCATCAGAAATTCTTCTTATTGACTATCAAATCCATGTCATCTCGCCCTTTCTCCCTTTCCATTCAAAATAACGCCATATCCCTCGCCATTTTTACACAAATAACAATCTGCGCCTATCGCCTCAATACTGCGATACGCCGGTGAAGTCACCACCCGCCCGTCAGGATCAAACAACCCATACCACCCGGATTCCGCCTCGTAACGCATACACCTCGCCGTACCCGGCACATGAACCGCCTCATCGTGTTCCACCTCGCTTACCAAATTATCTTCGTCGTCATAAAATCTTGTCACATTATAACGCAACTCTTCTGTCGGATATATCAATCTTTCTACTTTGCGAACACAAAATGCGTCAATGACATTCCCTTGTAAATCATACTTCCGCAACGAATGATCGTGCATGGTGGCGAATATCGCCCCCTCCGAGATTAAGTAGTCGTCCCTTAAAAAGCCCACTTTTGTGAGATATTGTTCAACCACAGTATCTTGCATATTTTTTGAATCATGTA
>CALUHX010000006.1 GCA_944320555.1 uncultured Butyricimonas sp.
AACAAGCCCCGCAAATTCTCCACGTCAGAAATACGTCTCAAAAATATGTGGAAATTTGGGAAGCATCAAAAAGCAGTCGAAAAGTGTTAATTTTTAGAATGTGCTGATAATTAAAGATTTATGCTTGGATATTTCTGATTGTTTTTGGTTGTTCTACGCTTCTAAATACAAGACCAAAACATCGCTATAAATAATGCGACCCATGCAATAGATTTAATTCGAATATATTTAATATACGAGAATGTCACAAGCAACATAAATAACACAAATACCCCAAAAACCATGTAAAAAGAGCCTCTTTGCGTTATGTCGCCCCCCACAATAGAAGAACTTTGAAAATTATACCAATAAAATAAGCATAATATTACAAACAAAACGAATGCAACAAATCTCCCCATTTTTTAATTCTAAACAATCCAACGTTAATTACAGCCAAGGACAAGAAGGTTTGATTCGAATCTCGTTCTCTACAAAACCGATCACTTTTTCTACGTACGTTCCTATAGTATCATCAGAAATTTTCAATTTATATTGTCTCGCTTTTTGTTTCCATTCCACCAACACTGACGGGTCTTTCAAAATTTTATTTATCACCTTAGATAAGGCATCGAAATCACTTGCCGCCACAACCTCACCAGCTTGACTACCAATAACCAAATCTTTACTACCCGTCGTATCCGTTGTAATCACACCAATCCCTGCTTCAAGAGCCTCCATTACAACCATACCCCAACCATCATACCTACTAGGCACAATACAAACATCATATGAAGAAATCAGTGAAGAAACCTCTGAAGATTTCCACACCCCCAGATAATTTATATTTGCATTTTTAAGAGATTTCTCCAACACCACTTTCTCTAAATCCCCCGTCGCACCAACTATATCAAGTTGCCAATTCCCATTGTCTACTTTATCCAAAACATCTAATAACAAATCAATTCCCTTCCTTTTATTAAATTGCCCAACATACAACATCCTTATTCGAGAAAAATCAACCTCTAAAGAAGGGAATTTCACATCATTGCTAACTTTATGATAAAGATATGGATATATATTCCCATGATCCCAAAACATAGAAGAATAAGCCCTCACTCCTAAGGTTCCCATTGCCAACAAACATTTTATTCTACTCGAATAATAAATTCCCAACAAAGAATAACATAAAAAAGACAGCATCTTTTGTACAAAGGACATGTTATACATAGTCGGACGCTCTGCAATCATACCAACTTTACATCTTTTGTTTCTCAACAAATATTTGCGAACAAATGTATTTATCCCCCCCCCTCGTATTCCCATGACAAAATGAAATGTATCGACTTCATGTTGTTTTACAAATTCAATCACAAAGTCGTTTTTATTAGATACAGATGACATGTATATAAAATTAACCTTATCTAAGTTATCATATTCCCAACCCATTTTTTCTCTATTCTCAAAAATGGATTTATCGTAACAAAGACATGTAACATTATATCTTAGCGACAAATATTTAATAGTCCCTGCAATTGAACGAGGATATTTAGACAACCAAAAAACTATATTCCGAACCATACTCTTAATTGTTTATTTAATCTCTATATGTTAATATTAATCCCGAACAACAAGCACTCTCTTGCAAACACCGACAACACACCTTCCCTTATTTCATAACTAATTTGTATTTAAACCACAAAAACATGAAATACAATGTCTGAAAACAAAATGACACTATGGCAAAAATCAATGCCCCAGAATGTTTTATCTCCAACAAACAGAAATATGCCACGACCAATATCCCCACATCTCTCAGCAAGCGTGTAAAAAACAAATACCAATTCCTGTTTTTTGCCATGAATTCTTGAACGAACACATTCGTCAAACTATTCACAACCGCTGTAAACACGCTAACATTCAATACAGCCTGCATCCCTTTGTAATCTTCCCCATACCAAGAACAAATCCAACCAGACAAAATAAGAATAACAAGAAATGGAATAAACGTGGAAACGAAATTTACCATTAGTAATTTCTTTAGAGTTTGATGATTTGCAGTCCTATCCGTATTCGTTGCGGACAAATGGGATAATGCCACATTACGCAAAGCTCCAGGCACAAAAAGCATCACCGCCATCCATTGACCAGCCGCCGAGGACAAGCCTAATTCACCATACCCCGCCAACTTGATCAGAATAACGACATTTAACCAATGGGTCACTGAATATAAGCTCTCTTGCAAAGCCACTGGAAAGGAAAACGACAATATTTCCTTAAATAATACGTTATCCTTAATTTGCAGATTATCTCGACACAATTCCCTCCTTAGGCTAAAATAATTCAGCATACAATTGGCAATTAAAGACAGCACCAAAGCCACAATTGCGCCCTCTAATGCCCAAAGATATGTGAAACCCACACTTAAAAAGAAAGTCAACACACCGGCAATCAAATTATTTACCGCTATTGCTTTATAAGCATTATACCCGGAAAGTTCTCCTGTTTGAGTCGTATTTACCGCATTAAATACTATCGCCACTGCCGATAACCGCAAAACATTCACCAAATGAGGAGCTTCCAACCAAACCGCCACGTAATCAGCAAATACGCAAACCAACATCGCAATAAAACCACTTGCCACAAGAGTCACTCGCTGGGCTATTCGATGAACCAATAACGCCCTATGTGGATTCTCATTTCTACTTTCTGCGATAAACTTCGTCGCCGTGTATCCCAAACCAAAAGATGAAAAAACAGCAATCATCAACAAAGTGTTTTTTATCATTCCGTATTCTCCGTAAATCTCCTTGCCCAAAAAACGCGCAATCGCAATGCCCGCCAACAAAGATAACCCCTTGCCCAAAGCACTCCCAAACAACGCCCAAAATGAATCTCGAAACAACGAACTCTTCCTCGCCCTAACAACAACATTTCTCAATTGCGACATAATCAAAATCCTTTTCAAGAATTCCTTCTTTCTTTTTCCTCCAACCAGCTATAAACAACACCCAAACATTTCTAATACATACTCAATTCACACCATAAAAACATATTCTCTCACAAAACACCCATTTTTTCTTTTTACACTTTCACCAATAACATATTTATTTTCAATATATTATCCACATCAAGATGCTTCATGAATACTTCTACTCACATCGTCCGCATTCTTGACCAATTTTAACTTAGACATATAAATATGCCTTTCGCTCATCACACACAATCCACACTAGCCACGTTGATGCCTCTCCAATATGGAAGGTGTAGAGGCTCATCGGACATAACAGTAGATAGAATGTGTATTGGAAATAAAACAGCCTTCTATAATTTGGCCAAAAATTTGAACATCTGTCGGATATTCCACTTTTATTATCGTTTGCTTATATTTATTAGTGGTATAAAACTAGCCACAAATCACTCAACGAATCGCAATATAATCATCATATCTTTCTCCCCTCCGCCTCCACTCTATCCTCCAGCACCCGCCCCGCCACGACGGCAAACACCCGGGAGAAAGCGACCGCGTCGTCCGTATCCCCGCATCGCCGCACCGCATCCACCAAACCGTCCTCCACTCGGCGCGCCTTTGCGCTCAGCCGCCGCAACTCCTCCCCCAGCCGTTCTCCCTCCACACTCGAAAGAGCGACATCGCCCGCCACGCTGTCATACAGCCGCAGAGCCTCCCGCCACGCCAACAACTCCGTCCCGTCCCACGCTCCGCTCCGCCCCAAGGCCTCGACGACCAATCCTCCCGCCAACCTCAGACATTCCTCGTCGCCCGTGAAATAATGGCAATGGCACAGCAGCCGACACACTCCGCTCGTCCGGCAAGGCAACGCCAACCGCCCCCGCTCCCGACTGTAAAGCAACTCCCAAGCGATGTCCAACCCCCTCTCCACAAACTCCGAGTCCACCCGCATCACGTAACCGCCCAGCAAGTCAGCCGCATAATCCAACCGCTCCGTCAAAGGCAGATTCCCGTCACGGGCCAACACCTCCAAGCGCCAGCCAATCCCCCTCGCGCGCCCATGAACCGGCACCAAATCCGTCACTCCATCCAACACCCACGGGTAAAGCAGCCCCAACGCATACATCGACAGGTAGGCGGACTGCAAGCCGTGCAAGGCTCCGGCCTCCACATGGTTCACGTCCATTTCCCGCGAACGGAGATACAACGCCTTTAACAACTCTTCCATCTTCTCCTTCATTTTATTCTCTCCAAAAAAGAACCCGGGACATAAGAGGTCGCTATCGAGGCCACCCCCGAAAGCCGGATGACCACCCGCTTGTGGCCCCGTATTCGCATCAGTTCCCCTTCCAACCCCGCCAACGGGCCTTTGATTACCCGCACCCGGTCGCCCGGCTTCAGGTCCTTGTTCAACACCTCCACCCCCTTCGCCGAAACGTCCAGCAGGAACATGAAATCCTCCATCTGCTTGTCCGGAATAATCAACGAATGGTGGCCCTCGATGTCCTTCAAATAAACGATGCGCAAAAAATGGTCGTTAATCAGCGAAAAACTTGTCGCCTTGTCCGTTCGGATAAAAATCATCCCGTGAATCAGCGGCACCCTCGCTTTTTTACGGCCAAAAGGGGTCTCTTTCACCAACTCCTCCGTCGGCAAAAAATTTTCCACCTCCAAATCGTCCAGTCTGGCTTTCACCGCAAACTCCCGATTATGACGGGTATAAGCGGCGTACCAATGCTTCTCCCCCACAGCAGGAAGCCCGCCATCACTCATAATGCTGACCAGTTTACAAAATTCGCAACGCACATAGAACTCTCCAAGAGAAACACGCATGACAACTTCGTCCTTCGCACGCTCCAATCCGATATTCCTTCCCGTCCGGGCGCGCTTCGCGCACTAACCCTTCCACCGGTCCTGATTTATTGCCATGTGCCACGCTCGCCCGCTTAAAAACATACACAGCTGCCAACGAACGTGAGCTGTCTGCAAAAGCCTCCAATCGTTCAAAAAAACGATCGTTTTCTGGCATGTTCCGGACAGGGATTTTTATGAACTTGTATGAACCAAGAAGTTTTATAAATGACTAATAATCAACATGAAAATTTTTATGGTTTTCTTTGGCTGCAATCGAAAACCCTCGTATATTTGTATCGCAAAAAACGATCGTTTTTTTGTATTCTCCATCCAAATCAAACACCTATAAATCAACCATTTGGAACCACGTCTCCGATCCCAAACGTCCACTTTCCCCGAGGCCCCGCATTTTTCCTAAAGCATTCAATAAGAAATCATTGGGCAATCATCCCACAGCGTCGTTACACCTTCGTTACAGGAACGTTTCAAGAATACTCCCGGGCGACCCTGTAGTGTTCCTCAAACATTACTGAAAAAATTGTGTGGAATGACAACCTTAGGACATCCCATGGAAAACCGTAGGAACAAAGCGTAAAGGCCAGGGACCCGGACTCCCGCGGCAAAAATATTTAACAGGAAATCAACCGTGAAAAGCGCGCGATTTCGGCAAATTCCACATAATTTCGCGGTCGAAAAAACCATACGCAACATGAAAGCAAATGAAATAAAAGGACATCTCTCCATGTTCGCCGCCAACACCATGTGGGGGTTCATGTCGCCCGTGTCGAAATTCGTGTTCTTGGGAAGCGCCGTCACCCCGTTTATCCTGGCCGACTGCCGCATGGCGGGCGCCGCCGCCTTGTTCTGGATTGCCTCGCTGTTCACCAAACGGGAAAAAGTGTCGAGGCGCGACATGCTGCTGCTTTTCATCGCCTCGTTGCTCGGTATTGTGTTCAACCAAGGCCTGTTCACTTTCGGGCTGGGACTCACGTCGCCGGTGAACGCCTCTATCATCACCACAAGCACCCCCATCCTCACCATGCTCATCGCCGCCGCCTACCTGAAAGAACCCATCACCGGCAAGAAAGTGGGCGGCATCGTCCTCGGGGCGGGCGGCGCCCTGCTCCTCATCCTGAGCGGCAGGCAGGCCTCCCCGACGCAAGGCGGAAACGTGGCGGGCGACGTGCTGTGCGTGCTGGCCGAGGTCAGCTTCTCGCTCTACCTCGTGCTGTTCAAGGCCCTCATCAGCCGCTATTCCCCCGTGACGCTGATGAAATGGATGTTCCTTTTCGCCTCGCTTTGCACCCTCCCCTTCACCTACAAAAGCCTCATCAGCCTGGAATGGAGCTCGCTCGACCCCATGGTGGACCTTGGAATCGCTTTCGTGGTCTGCGGCGGGACGTTCCTCTGCTACCTGCTGTCGCCCGTGGGCCAACACTATTTGCGCCCGACCGTCGTCAGCATGTATTGCTACATGCAACCCATCATCGCCAGCGTCGTCGCCGTGTGGTGGGGCATGGACTCCTTCACCCTCCTGAAGGTCGTGGCCGTGGTCCTCATCTTCTCCGGCGTGTTCCTCGTGACCGTCAGCAAAAGCCGCGCCCAAATGGAAGCGGAACAACACGCCGCCCAGGCCTCCCCGCCATCCGCCAAACACGCTTGACGCCGGCCTCCTTCCCCCGGCCCAAGCCCGCGAAGCGACGCGCGCATGACACGAGGACTCTTAACAACCAATTGTTTCATACCGGATTACAAAACGACAACGAGGACAAAAACAAAATAAGCGATGCCAGAAAATCCGACACCGCTTGCGGAAGCGAGCGAAAAACGGGACTCGAACCCGCGACCCTAACCTTGGGAAGGTTATGCTCTACCAACTGAGCTACTTTCGCATTAGCGTGACAAAAGTAGGAGTTATTTTTGAAGTTGCAAAAAAATCGACCGATTTTTCGCAAGATTTTTTCTCCCCGTCCGGGAGTTCCCCGCACATGCCGGCATAACCCCCTATCCGGCAACGGGGTACCTCCCCGCATTAAAAACACGACGTCATTTCTTTTCCACGACAAGCCGTTTCCCCTCGTCAAGCCGGAGCACGCCGCTGTACGCCGCGCCGTCAGCCGACTTGAAACCGGAAAGCGTGCCCGTCTTTCCCTTCGCCACCAGCGCCTCCACTTGTTTCTGTGTCAGTTTCTTCCCTTCAAACTCGGCGGGTATCAGGAAATCGCACCCCTTGCCATAGAGCTTGCATCCCCACGCCGTCTTTCCTCTCACCACCTCCCCTTTCCCGCATTTCGGGCAGGTCATCATGACCGGGGCGGCGTTCGGCTTCTTCGCCGGCCGCGCACCGGAAGGCCCCTTCCCCGCCGCCGCCGGCTCCTCCACCGTAATCGTCCTCCGAGGCGAGGTCTTCACCACGTGGACCAGCTCGTTGACCATCGCCTTCAACTCCTCCATGAAATCCGCCACCGCGTATTTCCCGTCCTCTATCATCCGCAGCTTCTTCTCCCACTGCCCCGTCAGTTCGGCCGACTTCAACAGTTCATTGCGAATCGTGGCAATCAGTTCCACGCCCGTCGCCGTGGCCAACAACCGTTTTTTGTCCTTGCGGATGTACTGACGCTTGAGCAGCGTCTCGATGACGCCGGCGCGGGTGGAAGGCCGTCCGATTCCGTTCTCTTTCATCAAGTCCCGCAGCTCCTCGTCCTCCACCTGCTTCCCCGCCGTCTCCATCGCCCGCAGCAAATCGGCCTCCGTGTAGTATTTCGGGGGCTGGGTCTCCTTTTCCTGCAACTCGGGAACGTGCGGGCCGCGCTCGCCCGCCTCGTAATCCGGCAGCACGTTCTCCTCGTTCTGCTTTCCGGCGGGAAGCACCACCCGCCACGCGGGCTCCACCACCTGCTTGCCCGTGGCCTTGAACTCGTGCGGACCCACGGCGGCCATGACCGTCGTGTTGGCTATCTCGCAATCGGGATAAAACACGGCGATGAACCGGCGGGCCACGAGGTCGTACACCCGTTTCTCGTCGGGCGTCATGTCGTAGGAAAAGACTCCGGTGGGAATGATGGCGTGGTGGTCGGTGATTTTCTTGTCGTTAAACACCTTGGGCGACTTTCTCGCCTTCTTCGCCGCGAGGACGGGAGCCGTCAACGCCTCGTAGGGTTTCAGCCCTTTCAATATGCCCGGCACTTTGGGATAAATGTCGTTGGGCAGGAAATTGGTGTCCACGCGGGGATAAGTCGTCAATTTTTTCTCGTAAAGCGACTGGATGACGCGCAGCGTCTGGTCGGCGGAAAAGGCGAACTTCCGGTTGCACTCCACCTGCAACGAGGTCAGGTCGAACAACTTCGGGGGATGTTCCATCGCCTTTTTCCGTTCCACGCTCTTGATTTCCAGGTCCAGGGGGGCTATTTCCCGCAAAAACTCCTCCGCCTTCTCCCGCTCGGCGAACCGTCCTTTCACGTAGGAGAACCAGCCGCCCCGGTAGTTCGCGCGCACCTCCCAATACTTCTCCGGCCGGAAGTTCTCGATAGCCTTCTGACGCTCCACGATAAGCGCCAGTGTGGGAGTCTGCACCCGCCCGATGGAAAGCACGTTGCGCCCGTTGCCATACCGCAACGTGTACGCCCGCGTGGCGTTCATACCCAGCAGCCAGTCGCCGATGGCCCTGGCGGACCCCGCCGCATAAAGCGGGTCGAAATCGGCAGCGTCCATCAAATGGGCGAACCCGTCCCGTATCGCCTCCTCCGTCAGGGACGATATCCACAAGCGCTTCACCGGGGCCTTAGCCCGGGCCTTGATCATCACCCAACGCTGGATAAGCTCCCCCTCCTGGCCCGCGTCGCCGCAGTTGATTATCTCCTCCGCCCGGCTGAACAGTTGCTCGACAATGCCGAACTGCTTCCGGATTCCCTCGTCGTCTATCAACTTGATACGGAAAGAGGAGGGTATCATCGGCAGGACCGACAAGTCCCACGGCTTCCATTTGGGCGTGTAATCGCCCGGCTCCTGCAGGCAGCACAAATGGCCGAACGTCCACGTGACGGCGTAGCCGTTCCCCTCGAAATAGCCGTTCCTCCTCGTCTTCGCCCCGATGACCTCGGCAATCTCCTTCGCCACGCTCGGCTTCTCGGCAATGCACACTTTCATGACCCGCCCCCGCTTAGAAACTTACCTGGATACGCCCCTGCACCATGTCGAACGACTGCTCTCCGGCCACGGGCGAGTGTTTGTCCACGCTCACGTTCGTGTAGCTGGCCTTGACGGCGACATGCTTGTTGAAATAATAGATGGCCCCCACGGAAATGTCGTGCTGCTGTCCGCCCATGATTCCGGCCCCCCGGTCGTTCATGTTCGTGAAATTATAGCGGCACAGGAGCTCGAGCGACTTGGGGCCCGTCGAGGAAGCCATGCCGGTGGACATATTGTAGGAGTAACGCCCGCCCAAAAGGGCATAACCCACCTGCGCGTACCCTCCTTCCCCGTCGTACGCCGGAGCGCCGTCCAGGCGTTTCACCCGCGTGCGCAAATACTCCGCCTGGCCGTACCACCTGCCCAGCGTCATCACCACGTCGGCGGCGTACTTCCACTCGCTCTTGGCGTCCGTGAGCTCGGCCCGAAGGAATTTCTCCGACACCAGCGTGGAAGGAGCTCCCGCCCTGTACGAAAGCCGGTGCTCGGTCTTGTCGCCCAACTTGTAGAACCGGGAAGACAACGCCACGTGGACCACCTGCCCGTCCTTCAGGTAAGGCCGGTACTGCATGCGGCTCGCCACCACGTAGCCCTCGTCCTCGTCGTCGGCGGAACTGCCCGCGTCCTTGTCGTCAAAAACGCCCACGCACAAATCCCAACGCTCCCGCTTGTAGGCGTAGCTGATGCCGAACTTGCGGCGGTCGCCGAACGCCTGGTCCGTGGCCGTGTAGCCGTTGAACTTCATGTCCGACGAGCCTATGCGCGCCCCCAAGGCAAAATATTCGAAATAATGGCCCAAGATGACCAGATGGCTCCCTTTGCGGAAATCCAGATACACGTCCTTGAGCGACACTTTGTTGTTCACGAACCCCAACTCTATCTTGCCGCCCCAGTGGTCCGCGAAATCCAGCACGGCCCCCAGCCTCACGTCGTACAAGTCCACGGAATTGCCAAGCTCCGTCTTGTCGTCGGCGAACACGCCGAAATCAAACAACGCGCGCCCGATAAAACGGCAACTGAAGTCTCCCTTTTCCGTCCGCAGCGTCAACTGGGCCGAAGCCGCCCCCGCGCACAAAACAAATAACACAAACAACAAAAGTCTATTCATAACCATGATTTTAGGGTCTCGCATTATGTTTCCACATCACTTTCGCCCTGCAAAAATACGAAAAACATTCCTATATTTGCACCACACCAAAAACGAGACTATGGAAGCAGAAATCATTGAAAAAACCATCAAAGCATTGGAAAAGAACAATTTCGAAGTGTTCTTCGCGCAGAATCGGGACGAGGCCCGCGAAGTGTTTTTTAACACCATCTTCCCCGAAATCAAACCGACCTGCGTCTCCTGGGGCGACTCCATGACGATGAAGGCGACCGGCGTCCTGGAAGAAATCGAGAAACGCGCGGACTGCGTGTTCATCCAGACCCTCGGCGACCATTACACCGCCGCGCAAAAGACCTACTGGCGGCGCAAGGCCCTGGAAGCCGACCTCTTCCTCTCCGGCACGAACGCCCTCACGCAGCAGGGACAACTCGTGAACGCGGACATGATTGGCAACCGGGTGGCCGGCATGATATTCGGCCCCAAGCACGTGGTCCTCTTCATCGGCGTCAACAAAATCACCGCCAACATCGAGGAGGCCATCCAACGCATACGCACCGTGGCCGCCCCCTTGAACGCCATACGCCACACGAACCTGCGCACTCCCTGCCAAAAGACCAACACCTGCATGGACTGCCAAAGCCCCGACAGGCTGTGCAACACGTGGGTCATCACGGAAAAGTCGTTCCCGGCCAAGCGCGTCAAAATCATCCTCATCAACGAACCCTTAGGATTATAACCCAGCCATGCCGCAATACGTTTACGAAATCGAAATGAAAGTGAGGGACTACGAGTGCGACCTCCAGGGCGTGGTCAACAACGCCAATTACCAGCACTACATGGAACACGCCCGCCACGAGTTCCTCGAAAGCACCGGCACCACCTTCTCCGCCCTCCACGCCCGGGGCATCGACGCCATGGTCTCCCGCGTGGAAATCGCCTACAAGCATTCCCTGCGGGGCAGCGACCGCTTCGTGGTGCGCCTCGGCATGCGCCGCGAGGGCGTGAAGCTCATCTTCGTCGAGGACATCTACCGGCTGCCGGACGGCGTGTGCTGCGCACGGGGCGTCGTGGACACCATCTGCCTGAAGGACGGCAAGCTCACCCGGGGCGAGGCGTTCGACGAGTTGCTCGGCAAGTGGCTCTGACTACAGGGAACAGAAAAACGTGACCAGAAAAGGCACGCTGAGGTCCACCATCACGCCGTGCACGATGGAGACCACGACGAACTCTTTGCCGCAAAACTTGGTGATGACGGGCAGGGTGGTGTCCGCCGTCGTGGCTCCTCCCGCCGAGATGGGGGCCAGCCGTCCGAAACACCTCGCCAGCAACGGAGCGCCCAAAAGGGCGAGCAGCTCCCTCATGATGTTCGACACGAGGGCTATCGTCCCCAGCTCCGCCCCCTTGTATTGCGTGATAAAGACGGCCGACAACGAATAGTAACCGAAACCGGACCCCACCGCCAGGCAATCGGCAAGCCCCCGTCCCGGCAGCGCGAGGCTGACCAGGCCCGCTCCCGCCAACGTGCCCAGCCAGGTGCCCGCGGGGACCAGCACTATCCGCCAACTCTGCCGCCGCATGGCCTGCAACGCCTTGCGGTCGCTCCCGATGCTTATCCCCACCAGGAACATCAGGGCGTACAAAGCGTACAGCGTGGGCTCCTCCGCGCGGAAAAAGGCGGGAACCTCGGCGAAACGCCCCAGCAAGACGCCCGCCGCGAAAAAAGCCACGATAAGCAAACTACCTTTCATAGAAAAAATATTTATACACCACCCAAGCGCACAACACGCTTCCCGCCACCGCCGCCAAGGTGATGACCAAAGCGTCTTTGCCGATTGTCCCCAGATTGTCCATGATACTCTCGTCCGCCCCCACGGTGATGCCCAACAGGAACAACAACAACAGGATGGCGGCGTTTATCAACCGGGGGACGCCTTTCCAGCTTCTCTCCCGCAACAAATAGCCGAGCAAAATGCCCGCCACCATTAATCCGATAACCGTCAACATGCGAATCCGTTTTTACTACAAACAAAAATCAGCCACCGTGAAGTGACTGATTCGTGGAGGTCGGTAGCAGATTTGAACTGCTGTACGCGGTTTTGCAGACCGCTGCCTAACCTCTCGGCCAACCGACCCTGGCTTGTTTTGGCTTGGCAAAGATAAAGCGACATTTTGAATTATGCAACACCTTTTCCAAATTTATTTCGACAATGTGACGCTCGTCGCGCCGATTTTCCCGCCCAGCGGGGGATTCATCTTCGACACCTTGACGGTAACATGCTCTATCTGAGGAAATGCCAAAAGCAGCGCGTCGATGATTCTTTTGCAAACGTGCTCCAACAAATGGGAAGTCACCATCATTTCCCGGGCGATCACCTCGTACGCGGAAGCGTAATTCAACGCTCTGCCGATGTCGTCCGTGGCGGCCGCGGCCTCGCAATCGGCCTCCATCCGGGCGTAAACCACGAACTTGTTCCCCACTATCCGTTCCGTCTCGTAGCAACCGTGATAGGCAAAAAATTCCATGCCTTCAATCTCGATAATTCCTTTCATAGCTTTAAATTTTGAATTTCCAGCGGTATTCCCTACCTTTGTCCCCTTAAAACAAAAGAGACGACTCACGTCGCCTCTTAAGATTACATTACTAACTACTAACCTAAACCATACAAACTTATGAAAAATCTTCAATCTCTTAAAGACGATGCAAAGATAAGGCCATTCCCGTAATTCCCGGATATTCGACATGTTAAAATAACATAACATCCGAATTAAAAAATCCTACAAACATTGTCAGTCAGCCAAATAAACCATTCTCTTCTCCCGGACACAATTAATTCCCGCGCGAATGCGTGAATTCCAATATTATTTGTAACTTTATGTTCGAAAATATGCTAAAACCCTAACCCAATGAAGGAAATAAAACTACATGAATTACAGAATATTATAGAAGAGGCCGGCAAACTGGTCCTCGACATTTACAATTCGCGCGACTTCCATGTCGAGGTGAAGGACGACCGCACGCCCGTCACCGAGGCGGACAAGGCCTCCAGCGCCTTCCTCGTGTCCTCGCTCCGCCGGTTGTACCCGGACATCCCGATTATCAGCGAGGAGGCGAACATACCGCCCCTTTCCACCCGCCAGCACTGGGAACACATCTGGAGCATCGACCCGCTGGACGGAACGAAGGAGTTCATCACCCACAACGGGCGGTTCTGCGTCAACATCGGACTGCTCGAAAACGGGAAATCCGTATTCGGCATCATCAACGACGTCCTCGACAATGAAATACTGTGGGGAGGCCGCGATGTCCCCACCGGCATGACACGGGACGGCCAACCCCTTCCTCTGGAAGACGACGGCCCTGTGCCGGACAACAAACTGCGGGTGGCCGTCAGCCGTTTCCACATCATCGAGTGGGAACTGCGCTACATCGACTACCTCCGCGGCCTGAACTACGACGTGGAGCTGGTGCCGCTGGGAGCCTCCTCCAAGCAATGCATGGTGGCCCGGGGACTGGTCGACATCTGCCCGAAATTTGCCAAATGCTCCGAATGGGACACCGCCGCCGGACAGGCAATCGTGGAGGCCGCCGGAGGACTCGTCGTCAACGTGGAGACCAACGGCGAACTCCGCTACAACAAAAACGGAATGCTCAATCCCCCGCTCATCTTCTTCAACCGGAGGATTCACGAGCGCATCAAGGCCGGCGACAAAACATTTCTGCGATTCGGCAAAGGAAATCGATAAATATTTCTTATCTTGGGCGCGAATGAAATCATAAACACGCGATATATGGAAAAACAATTAGCTAAAGAATTAATCGACTTTATACACGAAAGCCCCACGAACTTCCATGCGGTGGCCAACGTGAAAAAAGAACTGACCGCCCACGGATTCACACAACTCTTCTCCGGAGAGGCGTGGCAACTGCACAAGGGAGGAAAGTACTTCGTCACGAAAAACCACTCTTCCCTCTTCGCCTTCGAAATCGGAGACGGCGACATCGCCGACGGCCTGAAGTTCATCTGCGCCCACAGCGACTCGCCCACGTTCCGCGTCAAGCCGAACGCCGAAATGCCCGTCGCGGGGAAATACCTGAAGCTGAACACGGAGGTCTACGGCGGCCCCATCATGTACACGTGGTTCGACCGTCCACTCTCCATGGCGGGACGCGTGATGCTGAAAAGCTCCAACCCGCTGAAACCGGCCACCCATCTCGTGAATTTCGACCGCCCCATGATGGCCATTCCCCATCTGGCCATCCATTTCAATAGGGCCGTGAACGACCAGGGCAACCCGCTCAGCAAACAACGGGACATGCTCCCCGTCATCGCCATGATTAACGAGACCTTTGAAAAGGACAATTACCTCCTCCGTCTCGTGGCCAAGGAAATGAACGTGAGACCGGAGGACATCCTCGATTTCGACCTCACCCTCTACGAGTACGAGAAAGGCTGCCTCTTCGGAGCCAACGAGGAATTCATCTCCAGCGGCAAGCTTGACGACCTCGCCATGGTGCACGCCGCCATGAAAGCCTTCGTGGCGTCCAAGCCCTGCTCCAAGACCAAGGTACTCGCCGTGTTCGACAACGAGGAAGTGGGCAGCGGCACCAAGCAGGGAGCCGGCTCGCCCATTCTGCGCACCGTCGTGGAGCGCGTCGTCTTCGGGCTGGGCGGCACCCAGGAGGACCTCTACCGGGCCATTCACAACAGCTTCATGATTTCCGCCGACATGGCGCACGCGCTCCATCCCAACTACGTGGAGAAGCACGACCCGACGAACCATCCCGTCATCAACGGCGGACCCGTCATCAAGTTCAACGCCAACCAAAAATATGTCACCGACGCCGATTCCGCCGCCGTCTTCACCACCATCTGCGAGATGGCCGGAGTGCCCTGCCAGAAGTTCGTGAACCATTCCGACATGGCCGGAGGCTCCACCCTCGGCAACATCCTCCTGTCCCAAATGGAGATGCGGGGCGTGGACATCGGCAACCCCATGTGGGCCATGCACTCCGTCCGCGAGACCGGCGGCGTTTTGGACCACACCTACGTCACCAAAGCCTTCACGACGTTTTACAACATCTGAAACAATAGTGAAGCGGAAGAGGCTGTGTCGAAATGCGATTTTCATACCCCCACCCCCCTTCGGGGTACTCCCCCTACCTTAAGGGGAGAGTTTGCGGAGTAGAGTTATTCGGCTGAATATCATTGTTCCGCAACTCCTCCCCTAAAATAGGGGAGGTGGCGGCAGAGCCGCCGGAGGGGTATTATTGGCCATTTTGACGCAGCCTCTTTCATTCTGACACGGTCTCCTTTTCCCTCCGCCCCACACCAACGCCGCGGCATCGCCGGGTCCGCGGAGCACCACGGGAGTGTTTGTCGAGCACTTTCCGAGTTCCCGGACTCGCCAAATACTCCACAAGAGCACCGCAAAAATCCCGCAGACCAAGCCCATCCCCGACGCAGACACGAGGAAGCCCCGGCTTTCCCCGCTTCCCCCGCAACGACGGACAAGGTGCGGAAAGCGGCAAGGCGCCCGACGGAAATGAAACGCAAAAAAGAAGACCCCCGAAAGCCATCCTACGAACTTTCAGGGGTCTTCCTTTTTAAGGCAAGAGCGTGTCGACTTGTATTTTTCATACCCCTACCCCCTTCGGGGTGCTCCCCCTGCCTTAGGGGGAGAGTTTGCGGAACGGAGAGATTTGGCTGAAACTCTTTGTTCTGCAACTCCTCCCCTAAAACAGGGGAGGTGGCGGCAAAACCGCCGGAGGGGCATAACTGGCTATTCCGACACGCTCCCTATCGAATGAAGCAGCAAACTTTCTCCTTGACTCAATAACGGCCGCCGCCAAGCGCCTGATAAAGCGTGACCACGGCCTGCAATTCCTGGCAAGCGTCGGCCACTTGGCTCAACTGGGCGCCCAACAAAGACTGGCGGGCCGTCAGCACCTCGAGGTATGTGCCCGACTCCAACTTGTAAACGGTCTCCGTCTCCATCACCGCGGCTTCCAAGGCCATGATTTGCTCCTCGCGGGCAAGTTTCGTGTCCTGCAGGGTCTTGTAGAGATAGAGCGCGTCGCTCACCTCGTTCCCGGCACTCAGAAGCGCCTTCTGGAATGCCAGACGGGCCTCCTCCTGTTGTGCCTTGGCCACTTTCAACTGGGCACGGTTCGCTCCCGCATTGAAGATGGGCTGCGTCAGACTGGCCACGGCGGACAGAATCAACTTGCCCGGGTTCACCACGGCGACACCGGCGTTGTTCGTCCATCCGGCGGTCCCGCTCAACGAAAGGTTCGGATAAAAAGCGGAGCGGGCTATGTTCGTGCTGGCGTAGGCGGCCATCAAGGCGGCCTCGGCCTGGCGCACGTCGGGACGGTTGCTCAGCAATTGCACGGGCACCCCTGCGGACAATCTGGCGGGCAACACCTGCTCGTCCAGCATGCCCCGCTCAATCTGTCCGGCCGGACGTCCCAGCAACAAACAAAGGGCGTTCTCCGTCTCTCGCACCTGGCGGCGCAGATCGTTCACCGAAATCTCCACCGAACGGCATTGCGCCTCGCTCTGCGACACGGCGGCCTGACGGGCAAGCCCCGCGTCTTTCAGATTGCGGGTGGTGCGCACGCTTTCCTCCCATGTCTTGAGGGTCTCCTCGGAAAGGGACAATTGGGAGTCGAGCATCAGCAGCGTGTAGTAGGCGTTGGCTATGCCGGCCACCACTTGCGTCTGCACCGCCTGGCGGTATTCCTCGCTTTGCAGCAAGGCGGCCTTGGCGGCGCGCTTGGAATTCAATATCCGCCCGAAGATGTCAACCTCCCACGAGGCGGCCACAGGCAACTGGTAGGTCTGCGAAGGCTTCGCCTTGTCGAAGCTGGACAAGGTGCCCGAGGGAGCGAAATTGAACGAAGGCAGGTAAGCCAACCGGGCCGACGTCAACTGCGCCTCGTATTCCTTCACCCGCAATGCGGCGGTTTGCAAATCAAGGTTGTTGGCAAGCCCCTCCTCTATCAGGGCTTGCAACTGCGGGTCGGTGAAGACCTCCCGCCAGGGGAGGTTCCCGAAATTCGTCGTGTCGCCTTTCAGCGTGTCCGTGTCGGAATTCACATCGCGGTAAAGACCTTCCGTCCGCATCTCCGGGCGTTGGTATTTGCGGTAGATGTTGCAACTGCTCATGCTCCCCGCCAGAATGGCCGACGCGACGACTATAATATATGTGTGTCTCATCATTTTCATGCGTTTAAATTTTACTTCACATAGGCTTCCATTTCTGCATCCAACTCGCTGGAGTCGGGCTCCTCTAACTTGATGGGTTTGAATTTCTCCTGCAAATGCTCGAAAATCACGAACAAGGCCGGAACCACGAACACCTGACAAACCATGCCGATGAACATACCGCCGACGGCAGCCGTACCCAACGTGCTGTTACCATTGGCGCCGACACCATGGGCGAACATCAACGGCAACAAACCAATCACCATGGCCAACGAGGTCATCAAGATAGGACGCAGACGGGCGGCGGCGCCCAAAATGGCGGCACGCGCGATGCTGCGGCCCTGCTTGCGGCGGTCAAGGGCGAACTCGACGATAAGAATGGCGTTCTTGGCCAACAAGCCCACCAACATGATCAAGGCGATTTGCATGTAGATGTTATTCTCCACTCCCATGAACTTGGCGAAGACGAAGCTACCCATGATACCGAAAGGCACGGAGAGAATAACGGCCAACGGCAGGATGTAGCTCTCGTACTGGGCGCTCAACAACAGGTAGATGAACAACAAGCAAAGCAACAGAATCAACGACGTGGTGCTTCCGCCGGTCTCGGCCTCCTCACGATACATGCCGGAGAACTCGTAGGAGTATCCCTGCGGGAGGGAAGTGGCCGCCACTTCCTGAATGGCCCGGATGGCCTCGCCGGAGGTGTAACCGTCATTCGGCATACCGTTCACCGTCATGGAGGTGTACAGATTGAAACGGCTGATGTTGTCCGGACCGTAGGTCTTTTCTATCGACACGAAGTGGGTGATGGGCACCATCTCGCTGCCGCAACGCACCTTGATGCCGTTCAACGACTCGGGAGAGGCGCGCAATTCAGGGGCGGCCTGAATCATCACGCGGTACATCTTACCGAAGCGGTTGAAGTTGGAGGCGTACATACTTCCATAATATCCTTGGAGGGTGGTCAGCACGTCGGCCGGACTAATGCCCGCCTGCTTGCACTTGGCCACATCGACATCCACCATGTACTGCGGGAACGACGGGTTGAACGAGGTCATGGCGTACATGATTTCCGGCCGTTTCTGCAACTCGGCCAAGAAGTTCTGCGTCACGGAATAGAACGTGTTCAAGTCGCCTCCGGTACGGTCTTGCATGTTGAGCGTGAATCCGCTCATGGCACTGTATCCGGGAATCATCGGGGGACCGAACAACATGATGCGCGCGTCCTTCACCGCGCTGTTCAATTGGGCGGTCAACGTGGCGATGACGCTGTTCACATCCTCGCCCTCGCCGCGGACGCTCCAGTCCTTCAACCGGGCGATAATCGTACCGAAAGCGCTACCTTCCCCGGACAAGAAACTGTACCCCACAATCTGGGAACGCGTGCGGACGGCGGGATGGGCCGCCACGATGCTGTCCACTTTCATCATCGCCTCCATGGTCTTCTCCTGGGCGGTACCCGGAGCCATGTCCACAGTGACGAAGA
The DNA here is from genome assembly GCA_944320555.1 of uncultured Butyricimonas sp. Taxonomy (GTDB): domain Bacteria; phylum Bacteroidota; class Bacteroidia; order Bacteroidales; family Marinifilaceae; genus CALUMT01. The sequence goes on from CALUHX010000006.1 coordinate 18,795, forward strand.
ATGTTCCGGTATCCTCGTTCGGCACCATGCCGGTCGGAGTGGTCTGCACCAACCACATCAAAATCACGACGGACGCGGCCACAGCGATAAAGGCGGACACTTTATGGTTCAAGAAAAAGAGCACTCCGTTCTTGTAACGCTTCAGCGTGACCTCATAAGCGGCGTTGAACGATTTGTGGAAACGGTCCATCAACGAGAGCTTCTTCCCCGTCTCGTCCGTATGCGGCTTCAAGAACACGGCGCAAAGCGCGGGACTCAACGTCAAAGCGTTGATGGCCGACAAGCCGATGGCGATGGCCATGGTGAGACCGAACTGCCGGAAGAAGACTCCGGACGTTCCCGAAATGAAGCTGACCGGGATGAACACCGCCATCATCACCAAGGTAATGGAGACGATAGCCCCGCCCAACTCGCTCATGGCGCTGATGGAAGCCTTTTCCGCCGACTTGTAACCGGCGTCCAGTTTCGCATGGACGCCCTCGACGACGACTATGGCGTCGTCGACCACAATCGCGATGGCCAAAATCAAGGCGCACAACGTCAACAGGTTGATGCTAAATCCTATCAAATACAACCCGAAGAACGTACCTATCAACGCCACCGGAATGGCTATGGCCGGAATCAACGTGGACCGGAAATCCTGCAAGAAAATATACACCACGAGGAACACGAGGATAAAAGCCTCAAGCAAGGTCTTCAACACCTCGCCGATGGACGCGAAAAGGAATTCGTTGTTATCCATCAGGATTTCGACTTTCACGCCGGGAGGCAGGGTGGACTCGATACTGGCCAGATAATTCTTGATGTCGTTGATAACCGTCGTGGCGTTAGACCCTGCGGTCTGGAACACCATGGCCGTGACACCCTCGTGGCCGTTCACCCGGTTCTGGAAACTATAATACAAACGACCCAATTCAATGTCGGCGACATCGCCTAAGCGGAGCACTTCTCCGTCGGGAGTGGCCGTGATGATAATATCCTCAAACTCTTGTTCCGTCTGCAGACGTCCCTTGTATTTCAACGAATATTGGTAAGACTGGTTGCCTTGCTCGCCGAATTGTCCCGGAGCGGCCTCAATGTTCTGCTCGGCCAACACGCCGACAATGTCGCTGGGTATCAGGTTATACTCTGCCATGACATCCGGCTTCAGCCAGATACGCATGGAGTAGTCGCCTCCCATCACCATCACGTCTCCCACGCCGGATATACGTTTGATGGGTGGAGTGATGTTGATGGACATGTAATTCTCCAGGAATTTGGTGTCGAACTTGTCGTCCTCGCTGTAAAGGGAAAAACCGATCAACATACTGGTCTGGCGTTTCTGGGTGGTCACGCCCACTTGGGTGACCTCGCTGGGCAACAGTCCCTGTGCCATGGACACGCGGTTCTGCACGTTGATGGCCGCCATGTCGGGGTCGGTCCCCTGCTTGAAATACACCTCGATACTCGCGCTACCCGAGTTCGTGGCGGTGGAAGTCATGTAAGTCATGTTCTCCACACCGTTGATTTGGTCCTCAAGAGGCGCGATAACGCTGTTCAACACCGTCTGGGAGCTGGCACCGGTGTAATTCGTGCTCACGCTGACGGTTGGCGGGGCTATATCCGGATACTGCATCACAGGCAACGATATAAGTCCCAATATACCCAAGATGACAATCACGATGGATATCACCGTGGAAAGCACAGGGCGTTTTATAAATCTGTCTAATCTCATGATAATTCACTTTAAACCATTTACTTTTGTGCGGACTGAGCCGACTGATTCACGATATTCTTAACCCGGGCATCGGCTTCTGCCTTCGTGATGGGTTTGATTTTGGCACCGTTGCGCAACAAAGCGACCCCTTCGACCGCGATGCGCACTCCCGGCTTCAAGCCTGCGGTCACGAAATAATTCTGACCGTCGTTCTGCGGCAACACCTGGATTTCCGTGCTCACCAGCGTGGAACTGTCGCTCACCACGTAAACGAACTTCTTGTCCTGCAACTCGAAAGTCGCCAGTTGCGGCACTGCAATCAAGGAATCCCTCGTCACCGGCAACAACAAATTTCCCGTCCCGCCGCTTCTCAACACGTTCCGCGTGTTCGGGAACAAAGCCTGCATCCTCACGGCGTGGGTGGAGGGATCGATAACCCCGCTAATCGTCTTCACCTTCCCGCTCTCTTTATATAACGTGCCATCCGCCAACACCAATTGCACCGGAGGGAACGCGTCGATTATCTCCTCCATGGTGCCCCCCTCGCGGGTAAACTCCAACAATTGCTTTTCCGTCATGGAGAAATTCACAAGAATATTGGCGATGTCCGAGATGGTCGTCAGCGGAGTGGCTATCGATGCGCTCACAAGGCTCCCCACCTTGTACGGAATCTTACCCACAACTCCGTCCGCAGGACTGGTCACCCGCGTGTATGACAAATTGTTTTGAGCGTTCACCAACTGGGCTTGGGCCTGGGCCAACGAAGCTTTTGCCGAGGCCAGCGTGTTTTTGGCCGTTTGCAGCTCATACTCGCTGATGATGCTTTTCTCGAACAACTCCGTCCTCGTCTCCACGTTCAACTCGGCAGTGGCGATGGATGCCTCTGCGACCAACACCGAAGCCCGCGCCGTTTCCACCGCCGCCTTATATTGGACGCTGTCCAATTCAAACAACAATTGGCCTTTTCTCACAAAATCCCCCTCGCTCACGCACACATTTGTGATAAAACCGGAAACATTCGGACGAATCTCCACGTCTTGAATGCCTTCAATCGTCACAGGATAAGAGCTGTTCAACGTCGTCTGCCCCAATTCCACCGGCATTACTGCCACTTCATTTACTACCGCGCCTCGTTGGGCTTTCTGATTGCTACATGCCCCAACGCATAGAGCCGCAAAAGTATAAAACAAACCTTTCGCCCATGGACGCATAAAACTCATTTGCTTCTTCATACTACATTTATTACTGTTCTACATTCATTCTGCTTATTTTTTCAACGGGTAGGCTTGCAATAACAATGCCATTTTCACCCCTGCGCAAATTCCATTGATTTAAATTACCACTATTTAATTTTGAGTCACACAAAAACTTCTTCCCGCTCCATCCGCATGCCCATTCTACCCATGCGAATTACACATTCGTTAACTTATCCGCTTCACCGCACAAACACTCCGGCAAGCCATTCCCAATGAATTTTCAAACGGCGCGTTTTTTCTTCCATTTATTTTGGCGGAATAAAAAATATCCTCTATATTTGCACCCGCAATCGAACAGATAGCACGGGCGCTTAGCTCAGCTGGTTCAGAGTACCTGGTTTACACCCAGAGGGTCGGGGGTTCGAATCCCTCAGCGCCCACAAAAGAGGCTTCCCCACGAAGCCTCTTTTTTCATCGCCTCACTCCATAAAGAACATGTCCCCAAAGCTCTCGAACTTTGGGGACATGTTTATATTTGGCTGTCAATTAATTGAATTGAGTCATCGCAGACGTATACTTGTAAGTAATATCCACAATTTCGCCAAATCCTTCAAACGTTTTGTACACCATAGGATTTCCATTCGTCCGAATGGATTCGCGAGAAGCATCGACAAAATGCACCTTACCTCCTGTCGTGCCTACCGCCAATGCGGTATATATTATTGAAAAAGACATTTGGAAATCCCACATTTCATTGACGCATAACGCAGAAATCGGTTCATCCGACTGAAAAAAGACGGTCGTTTCATTCGTATTCACATGATAACAATACACTGTGCGGTTGTCCGTTCCTCCTGTGAAAAACAAATAATTCCCGTCGCGGATATCTAAGAATTTGGTTTGATTTGAGATGGCATCTCCCATCGGAATTTCACGCAACAACTGATCGCTATTCACTTGCAAATTGCCAATCGAGCCATAAGGCATATAACACCCTTGCAAATAATACTTTCCATCAGGCCCTCGCAACACGAAATGGAAATTAGCGTCCATCATACTCGTCATCATTCCATCATTGTAAGCGCTTGCGAAAACAAGGTCATAATTTCCCAAATCGTCTAACGGGACATAATTCTCCGTCGGCCATCCCGCATCACACGAAACGATAGCCATTCCCGCCCTATTGTTACCAAGCATGGAAACCAGCACCATCCGCTTATGCTCCGGGGTTTTGTCATACGCCAACATGGTACTCGTCAACGAAGACAATGCCGGCTGCACAAACATTCCAATCGTACCGCCACTCACTCCATTATCCACATCGATATTCATAGGAACATTTGTATATGCGTTCGTCTGAAAATATCCAGGATTTGTAATCATCCGAGTGTAAAGTTTTCCATCACTATTCAACAACACATTGATATTCTGATCATAACACACATCTATCGGTTCAAATGGGACAGGCACTTCCTCGTTCAAAAATTCTTGGCTGGTGAGAATGACTTTTTTCAGACTACCACCATCCAGTTCTAAAGGCCCTTGCCCTCCTCGTTGAATGACCAATATCTGGTCATCCGCTGTCGTATTGCTTGAAAAATGTTGAATCAAACGTATCGGCTCGCTTCCCATCGGCTCTCCGGAATGGAAGCGGGCATACAGTCCTTTCTCGTCCCACCAAGGATAAGTCTCGCTTGGAGCCAAACCACCATCCGGCACTTTGATAAAACCTAATTCCGAATTACCACTTGCGTCTTTATAAAGCACCATCAATCCCGTTTTATACCGGGTCGTGACAGTAACAATATACGCCATGCCCTTCTCTTCCGTATAAGATATTCCTGTCCGGGTATCCGTCGCATAAAACAACAGGTAGTAATCCCTAATCTCCGGAAAAGTGTAACGTAGCACTTTTTCATGTGAAATCGTGTCGTTATCCGCTATCCAAGTATATTCAAAATAAACTGAATCACTCGGATTTTTCCACGTGATGATCGGTTCTATCACCAATTCGGTCCCCTCGACACAAGTAATATTGGCTCCCGTTCCCGTATTATCATACGCGATTGTCACCAAATCTTGAGACAGGTAATCATAGTTACCATTATCATCGACACACGCCTTCAATCCCATCAAGACGCAGACGATTAGCAATGTCATTATCTTTTTCATAATCTCATTCTTTCATTTTAATGTTAATAACCACGCACGGGTATGTCCAACGACATGTCCGCCAATCCCAACTCGGGGTCTGGATAAGGTGTCCCCGCATAACGCAATTCCAAAAGTTCCCGTTTAAGTTCCAAAGCGTATGCCCGACGCTGGTCGTACTCCACGTCTGTCCAATCACCCTCGCCGGTCACCTCTATCAATTTCTGGTATTTCGGCACAGAGTAAGCCCCCAAAAGATTTCCCTCCACATCGGAGTCCCACCATTCCGGCCTGGAAACTTCCGTGCTGAACCAAATAATTTGCCGGGAATATATCGATTGACCGCAAAGCAAATCCTCTCCATCAACCAAATCCACCACAAGACGTACTTTTTTGTCCAAGCCTTCCCGCTTCAGAATGACATGTAACGTGTCCTCTGTCTGTCCGGCTGCGAACATCGCATCCGCCGGAATCACATATTGCGAGGCCTCAGCCGTGGTATAAAACGGATTCGCCTGTACGGCTATCCGCTTCGCTTCCGTCAACGGCATCCCGACCAACTTCACCGGCAAAGCGATGTCTATCTCCGTCGCTGCGCCATAAAAGAAAAATGAGGTCTCAAGAGAATCCGTGTAAGCATTCACGAATTGCACGTAATGTGCGTCACCATACACCGGGATTTTCTCCTCATCACAAGCCCATAAAAAGCCAACGAAACAAAATATCAATACTATATCTTTCATAATCAAATCCTTTCTTTTTAGAACACATCCTCGCTTTCAGGTATCGGAAACACAAATTTGTCACCGACCGTGATAGTCATGCCGCCGTTCGTGATGGGAATATTCCGCCGTTTGTAATAATAGAACAATTGCCCCTCTGTCAAATATTCTTTTTGCATCTCAAGCAATAACTCATTCCAATATTGACTGCCTACAATAGTTCTTCCGTCGGCATGATAGGCGTCCCGCACCTTTTGCAGATAATCGATGGCTCCCGCCTCGTCGCCTGCATTATATCGACATTCGCTAATAATATAATACATCTCCGACAAACGAAGTATCGGAATCAAGGCGAAATTGTCCGACACCATGGATTGGGCTGGATTGTCCACCTCTTGCCACTTGCGCACATTGTACAATCCGGTCTCTGCGACCAATTCCCCCACATCTACTCGGATATCCTCGCCATCTTGTGTGAAATAGTTCGGCCACGCCTCTTTCAAGGCGAAACTTGTGCCTGTTGTCACTTTATATTGGTCGTATAAATCAGTCAATTGCCTATCATACAACGCAAAAAGAATCTCGCTCATATATTTCGACTGAAAATTCCGCCCCCATGTCAGTTCCTCCTCCGTGGCAAAACGCAAAGCGTCCACTCCGCCCTCATCGGCCACGAAATGTTCCAACACGAAACGAGCTTCCTTCTCAGCATTCTCCTCATCCCCGGCGTACATATACACCCGGGCGAGCAGACCGTGTATAGCCATATAATTCAATCGAATGCCCCGCGATTCAAAGAATCGTCCCAACGTCCCGTCCGACGGGTGATATCGATAGGCCGCACTGTACAACTCGGACTCCTCCGCATAAGTCGTGTCGAAATGAGCGACCAGTTTCTCCGCTTCCACCAAGTCTTCAACGACGAGCGTCAGAATCTCGGATGTCGGCCGCTTCACCTCATACTTGGAGGGATAGTGAGTAAAATAGGGCACATACGCTCCGTTGGCATCCACAGATAGCGAAGGGGCGAACAAACGAGCGATGTCGAAATGAATAAAAGCCCTTAACGCCAAAGCCTCTCCATGTATCAAATCCTGCTCGGCGGCCCCTAAAGGGAAAAAGGAAGATTCTTTCCGTTTCACTTCCTCTATCAATTTGTTACAATTGGCCACGGCATTGTACATGCGGGTCCAGATTGTTTCAATGATAGCTTTATTGTCCTCGAAATCATAATTGTAGGCCGCCGCCTCCGGATAAGCGTTATACAGTCTGTCCACATCGTAATCCTGCGCCAACACACTCAAAAATCCCCACGACAATTCCCGCCCGTACAATCCTTGCTCTGACAATTCCCGGTAAACGCCGTTCAATGCGTTCCGGAAACCATTATAATCTTTGTACAAATCTTCATCCGTGATCTGGTTTTCCGGGGAAACATCCAGCCACTTGCTGCAACCGCTCAACATGAAAAGCGGAAATAACAAAATGAAGAGTATCGGATTTCTCATTTTCTTCATAGTTTCTCTATTTTTAGAAAGTTACATTCACTGAAAGATTAAACGTTCGACTATACGGATAGGTCAATCCTCGTTCTTGCTTCACATTGGAAATATGCGCCACATCAGTCATTTGGAACTGCAAACGAAGCATGCTCATGCCTATCTTGCGAATCAACTCGGTATTGAAATCATAACTCAAACTGAAGGACGTGAAATCTATCGCATTGTAATCCTGCACAAAACGGGAAGTTGGACGTGTCGTCTCCGTCCTGTCGGCAATATCCTTCAATTGAGTCGCTTGTCCGGCATGTTGCCAACGCTCCGTAAGCACCCGCTTGTCGGCATTGTAATAACGCAAATCCACGCACTCCACCTTCTCCACTAACGTGGAATTATAGGCTTGCGCCCCGAATTCATATAAAAAAGAAGCGAACATCGTAAAGTTCTTATAGCGAAGATTCACCCCGAAACTGCCTTGAGCCTCCGGTTCCGTATCGCCCAGAATCTGCTGCTCGGAAGAAACCCAATCATAGGAAATGCGCCCGTCTCTGTTCACAAAGATTTCCTGCCCGTCGCTCGGATTGATTCCCAACGACTTCATGCCCCAGATTGAAGTCAACGAACCACCCTCCTCGTATTTCATCAATGGCTTGGCGTATGTCAAATCGTTCGTGTTCTCCTCAAATTTGGCAAACTCCTCGTCAACCCGATTGTTGTAATCCTTCAATGACTCCGAGATTTTCATGATTTTATTCTCATTGTGGGCGAGATTTCCATGCAAAATGACATCCCAATCTTCATTGTGGAACACATTGGCCCGAAGAATCAACTCATATCCCCGGTTACGCACCTCGCCCAAATTGTCTTTATAGGAGGAATAACCTGTCGAGGTGGGAATCGTCACGTCAGTGATCAAATCCTTCGTCTGCTTGTTGTACCAATCAGCCTCCAACGTGATATTTTCCTGAAACAATCCCAATACGAAACGGACATTGACCTCGTTTGTTTTCTCCCAAGTCAAATCGTCGTTACCCATGTAAAACAAATTCACGCCATTGCCCGTCCCATAATAAGTGTCCATGATTTGATAAGTGTGTTTCGCTGCATAGGGAGGAAAATTTACCTTGCCGGTCTGCCCGTAGGTGCCTGTCAGACGCAACTGGCTCAACCATGCGCAATTTGACAAAAAGGCATATTTATGAAAATTGACCCCCACTCCGGCGGCATAAAATGATGCGGTCTTATTGTCCGTGCCGAATTCGGAGGAACCGTCCGTCCGCCACGAAGCGTCCAACAAATAAATGTCCTGAAAAGAATAGTTCAACGCCGCATACACACTGGACAACCGGGTATGATTGTCCGAGAACGAAGGATCATCTGCCGTTTCCGCATACATGGGAGAATGCAACTCCCCCGAAGGAAATCCTCTGAAATTCTGGCTTTCATACTGGTATCTTGTCTCGTTCAACTCAACGCCAACCGAAAAATTGACATTGTGCTTGCCCAGTGTTTTCACATAATTTGCAAAAGCTTTAAAACTCCACGTGATGGTTTCCGAATCAGTTTTTAACAAACTGCCTTTTTCCAAAAACTCGTCCTGCTCGCTAAACGGATCCGCCTTGAACGTTCCGGATTCCGGATCGACAAAATTTTCCGACCACTCATCCGTTTTTGTAATGGAAAATTGTCCCTTGGCCTGCAATCCGTCCATAATATACCAATTCACTCCCAAATTATCCGTCAACGTGCTATAATTTTGATAACTGAAATTCTTCATCAGTTTTGCCTCATAATAAGGATTGTTGCTGTTGCCGGTGACCGTACTCGTCGAATGCCAAGGTAAAGTCTCCAAATAATTACCCTCTGCATCCTTATAGGACACGTAAGGCAAACGAGTTGTGTATTCACTAAAATCTCCATAAGGAGAATCTTTCCCCTTTGTCACGTCGTAACTGACCTCATTGCGCAATTGCAATTTTTCCGTCCTGTAATCCAACTGAAAAGAAGCCCCGAAACGACTTCTGTCAGACCCCTTCATCACTCCGTTTTGCATGTCATACCGCATCGTGATACCAAAACGTACTGCGTCAGACCCGCCTTCCACAAACAAACTATGTTTGTGATTAAACGGATTGCGTAACGGAAGAGCAATCCAATCTGTATTCACCCCCGCTTTGACATTATTCAATTTCTGTTGACACTCTTTCAGTTTACTATGGTATGAAGTAATATGCTCCTCCGGATTGTAATCATAAAAACCGGCCAATCGTTCAGCCTCCAGTTTCTCGCTTGCGTCCATCAGATTATAATCGGAAATATCCGGCATTGTCAGTTCTCCGGTAAAATCATATGAAACCCTCAATTTACCCGGTTGCGGAGCGACCGTCTCTATCACAATGACCCCATTGGCCGCCCTGGAACCATAAAGAGCTGTGGCTGCCGCGTCTTTCAAAATCGTGACGCTCTCAATACGGTTCGGGTCGAAATCGTACACCTTGTCCACCGTCACTTCATATCCATCCATGATAAACAATGGCTGATTCGGATTATTCTGCAATTCCGTACGGGACACTGCCGTACGATCCAACTCCATGACTCCCATCCCCGAACGACCGCGGATGTAAAATTCCGGCATCGTATTCGGATCCGATCCCATTTCATTATTCTTCATGATACGTAACGAAGGATCAAAAACTTGCAACGCTTGAATCACATTGCGGGAGGACACTCTCAACAAATCCTCCTTTTCCACACGCACAGCCGCTCCCGTGAAACTCTCCTTCTTCACGTTGGCATACCCCGTCACGACCACCTCGTCCACCTGCCGCACCTCCGGCACCATCTTCACCGTCAACGCCGCAGTGTCCTTCACCGTCACCTCCTGCGTCTCGTAGCCGACAAAGGAGAATACCAGCGTCATCGGCAACCGGCCCGGCAACTCGCCCTTGAAATTTCCTTCCATGTCACTGGCAAAACCCATCGACGTGCCTTTCAGCACCACGGTCACGCCAGGCATCGGATAATTGTTCTCGTCTCGAACGACACCGCGCACCTTACAATGCTCCGTCGACACTGCGTTTCGCACCTCCCGAATCATCACGAAATTCTCATTCTCCTCGTAACGGACCTCCTTCCCTCCGAAAATGGCCTTCAACGCCTCCGCAAGCGTGACATTCTTCAGACTCACCGTCACCTTTTGCCTCGCGTCCACCTGTTTCTCGCTATAGAAAAACTTCTTCCCATACGCCTCTCCCAACCTGTCCAACACGTCACCCAACAACTCGTCTTTCGCTTCCAGCGAAATCCGTTTCACCTCCTGGCAATTCCCCGCCTGCGGAAATGCGAGCCACCCCAAACAACAGAGAATACTGCCCAGAATCCAGACTTTCCTCAATTTTTCCAGCCTCGACCGGAAAAACATCTCTTTTTTTACCATACTTTTGTATTTAAGTTTAACAATGCTGTGAACGTTTCGTTTACACGACGGACATTCACATTTAACGAACTCTCGAAGGGTATGTCCCGCCAGACATGCCCTTTTTATTTTTTAACCACCGTAATCTCCTTGCCGCTCACCCGGAACCCCACAGGTCCCGTGGCCTCCACCATTTTCAACAAATCACTCACAGGATTGAACTTCAACACGCCTCCGGAGAAACGGATATGTTTCAGACTCTCCTCCTCGAAACGCACGCTCACCCCGTACCACCGCTCCGCTTGCTCGAACACCTCCTCCAAAGGAGCCTGCTTAAAAAAGAACCTCCCGTCAATCCAAGAGATGACATCCTCCACATTCACGTCCCGCACATCCAAACGGTCATCCTCCGCCACCGCCTGCTCTCCCGGCTTCAACACGACCCGCCTTCCCTCTCCGCTCGACACCGCCACTTTTCCCTCTGCCAGCGTAGTCTCCACCCGTCCGTCCTCTCCATAAGCCGCCACATTGAACCTCGTCCCCAGCACCTGCACCGACACCCCTTCCGCCTCCACCCAAAACGGGCGGGCCGTGTCACGCGCGACCTCGAAATAAGCCTCCCCGCGCAGCCTCACCCTCCGCTCTCCCGCTTGAAAACGTTCTGGAATCTCCAACTCCGAGGCCGAATTCACCCACACCTTTGTCCCGTCGCCCAAAACCATGCGATAATCCCCTCCGACCGGCACCACCAACCGATTATACCTCACCACCGTGTCGGCCTCGTCCGCCTCCGACTCGTAATGCATCACATTGCTCCCGTCCACACGGACCGTCATCCCGTCGCGCTCCGCGAGCACGGAATCCCGCATCTCCCCCGACAAGCCCGTTTTCCGACCGTCCGCCCACTCGAAAAAGACACCTTCGTCCTCCTTCGGAAGCTCTGCGTACACAACCTCCGCCTTTTCCGCCTCCCCTGAACGGCCATGCTCCCAAACAACCCAACCGCACGCCGCCACGCCGACGAACACGGCCACGTAACGCACAATCCGCACAATCCGCGACCGGCGGCGATGCCTCCTCCACGCCAAAAAGCCCTTTTCAGCGTCCGGAGCGTAATTCCGTCCCGACTCCAACCAGCGTCTCACTCTCAAATACTCCCGCAACAAACACTCCCGCTCCCTCGAGCCCCGCGCCCACTCCGTCAACTCCCGCTCCTCCTCCAAGGTAAGTTCCCCGTCGGCCTTTTTACTTAACAATTCTTCTATCTTGTCGTCCATATCGAATTCCTTTTACACACGTGATTTTTGTGATATTCTCACTAATATGACGCACAAAACGACAAAAAAGGGTGAAAAGAAAACCGACTTTTTTTATCTTTTCTTCCGAAACACCTGGAACAACAAAAACACCTCATTCTTACTCAACCTCTTGCGCAACTCCCGGTAAGCGATTTTCATCTGCGTTTTCACAGTATTGACGGATATCCGCAACCGTTCCGCGACCTCCGCGTATTTCATGTCCTCAAACGCCACCAGGCACAAAATCATCCGGCATTGCTCCGGCAAACTGTCCACCGCCGCCCACACGCTCCGCTTGTCAATGGAACCCGTCTCCTCCTCCACCCCCTCCGCCTTTTCCAAATCCAAATGCTCCTTGCGCTGTCTCTTGAACGACACGCAACTGTTACACACCGCCATGTACAAATAACTGTCCAACGACTCCACATTCTCCGCCTTGATTTTTTTCTCCCATATCCGGATAAAAAGCTGCTGCACGACATCCTCCGCGTCCTCCGCCGACACCACGAACGTCCGCGCCAAACGGCACAGTCGCCCGTAATACGCGGCATACAAATACCCCATAGCCTTTTCCTTCCCGTTGTTCAAATCCCGAATCAACGCCTGAGTGTCCTTACTGTAATCCACATTTTCATCCATAAACCGAATCACATCGTTTCACGCAAAAATACAAAAATATCCAAACAACCAAACACACGTTTCCAAAAAACGACTCGAACGACTATCCACCAGCATGTTAACACGCCATCCTCTTAACCCTACCTCTTGACCCTACCCACATTTTCATTTGGAATTGCCGCTCAAAATTAATAACTTTGGAGCGCAAACTATTAAACCTACAACCATGAACCACAACCCCACACTGACGCTAACCGACGGGACAATCTTGAGTTTCAATCAGATACATGCAACCTATTTTCCCCATCTCGTCGCCTACGCCAAACACTTTTTCAACGACAACGGCGCCTGCGAAATGCTGGCCCAAGACGCGCTCATCGCCCTTTGGGAACACCCCGAGCGATTCCCCGACCTCCCCGCCGTGAGGACATTCCTGTACACCATCGTGCAACGGAAGGCACTCAACATCCTGCAACGCATAAAAATCGAGCAAAACTACCTCGACTCCCTCCAACACGAGGAAAGCACGACCGTCTGCGACATCCCCTTCCCCGAAGAAGAGTTCGAACATTTCAACCGGCTTTTCAAAGCCATCGAACAACTGCCCGAACAATACCGCGCCATTTGCCAACTTATCCTGGAAGACAAAAACAATCAGGAAATATCCGAACGCCTGAACATTTCCCCGAACACCGTGAAATACCACAAGAAAAACATTTACAAACTCCTCCGCCAAAAACTGGACCGCCATCCATAAAACCCACGTGTCTCCTTGCTCGACATACCCTTTTCCCAATGTTAACCCAATGTCATCCTTGGGTTGTCATCGCACAGGAACGCTACACCATCGTTACAGGAACGTTTCTCCGTCGTCCACAAACGACCAAGAAACGTTCCGGAAACATTCCCGAAACAAAGGTGTGCGACGATAACCAGAGAACATCCCAATGACAACTGTGGGAAAAGGGTATGTCTTGCCGGTTTTGAGGCCAGGAAAACGAAAAGCGTCTCCGGAACCAACCGCCCGGCCCTCCCTTTCGCAAGGAACGAGGGCTTTCCCATAGCAATAAGCGTGCATTAAGCCACTAATAAGCCATGTCGCACGGGCGCGGCACGGAGCGGAGACGGTGGCCGCTCGACCACGGACGACCGCCCACCGTGCCGCCATCGAAGCCCAACCGAACGACATGGCTTATTGCCCCCCCTTAAACTACGGCATTACTATGGGAAAACCCAAGCGACGGAGGCATGACAACCTGTCGAACTGTTAAAAATAAACAAACCGACAACTTTTTCTGCGATTTTGACTACCCGTTTTCATTTTGAGTTTGTTTTATCTAATACTACCAAAGGGTATTCCACGCCCTCTTGACAAATATACGCGAAAAATGGGGACAATGTCCCCTGTTAACTTAACTAATTAATAAATATGAGGAAAACAAAACCAGAAAAACAAAAGACCCCGAAACGACTCGGGAGAAGTCTTTTTGGCACGAAGCTATGGATGGCTTGCATGCTGCTGACGATTTGTACTATCCCGGCCATGGCGGAACCCGAAAGGGGAACGCTTCCGGGAGGAGACTCATTCGCCGTCACCGACACGACGGAAACCCGCCAAGCCACACGGCAAGGAACCCCGGAACGGGTGACTATCACAGGGAAAGTGACCGACCGGGACAGCATGCCGTTGCCCGGCGTGGCCGTCGTCATCGAAGGGACCACCGTCGGGACATCGACAGACCCGGACGGGAACTACACGCTGACGACCGCGCGGACGGACAACATGACGCTGGTGTTCTCGTTCGTGGGCATGAAGACCGTCAAGGAGACCATGGGGCAACGAACGACAATCAACGTAGTCCTGGCCTCCGAAAGCCAAAACATCGACGAGGTGGTCGTGACGGGCATTTACACGAGGAACAAGGAAAGCTTCACCGGCTCGTCCAAGACGTACACGAGCAAGGACCTGAAGATGGTGGGGAACACCAACGTGCTGCGCAGCCTGCGGACGCTGGACCCGTCGTTCGCCATCGTGGACAACAACCTGATGGGGTCCGACCCGAACACGCTCCCGGAAATCAACGTGCGAGGGACGACGAGCATCGCCGCCATGTCGCAGGAATACGATCAGGACCCGAACCAGCCGCTGTTCATCCTGGACGGTTTCGAGTCCACGCTGGAGACCATCAACAACTTGAGCATGGACCGCGTGGCCAGCATCACGATTTTGAAAGACGCCGCCGCAACGGCCATCTACGGCTCGAAAGCAGCCAACGGCGTCATCGTCGTGGAGACGAAGGCGCCGGAACCCGGCACGCTGCGGGTGAACTACAACGGCAACCTGAACCTGTCGTTCGCCGACCTGTCGGACTACAACCTGATGAACGCCGAGGAGAAACTGGAGTTCGAGCGGCTGGCCGGATATTATGGTGATATCGATGGAGATGGAGAAATCATTAGCGAAGGTTATGCCCAAACTTATTACTCCCGCTTGGCAGAAGTACGTCGAGGCGTAGACACGTATTGGATGAGTGAGCCGCTGCGTTTCGCCGTGTCGCACTCGCACGACCTGTTCGTGGAGGGAGGCGACGACCGGATGCGCTACGGGCTGGGGTTCAACTACAACAAGACCCAAGGCGTGATGAAGGGGTCGGACAAAGATGTGCTTAATGGAAATGTCAGATTGATTTACCGCTACAAGACATTGGCGTTCACTAACTACATGAACGTGGATTATTCATTGTCGACACGTGAGAATGTTTCCTTCTCCGAATTCTCTAGAGCGAATCCTTATTATCGAAAAACGAACGAATATGGAGAAGCTCCTATGATTCTACAAAGTTATGGCAGTGGCACTTCCATGGAATACATGTACAATCCTGTGTACGACATGCAACAAAACAGTTTTGACGAGACAAAAAGCTTCGGATTCCGAAACAATTTTGAGATAGACTGGCGCGTGGTTTCCACTTTAAGAGTCCGTGGTCGATTTAGTATTTCTAAAACCGTAACCAGAGGCGAAGTTTTTCGTTCTCCTCACTTATCTGAATTTCATCAAAGTGCCGATGACGCAACTGGAAGTTACTCAGAAAGTAATAGTGACGCTATCAGCTACGATGGAGACTTTAATGCTACTTATGGGCAGTTGCTAAACGAAAAACACATGGTAAATGTCGTGGCGGGGATGCAAATATCTTCCTCCACTAACGAGAGTAGCTCGTACACGGTTTATGGTTTCACAGACGACCGCATTCCCAACCCGGCCTATTCATCCGGCTTCAGAGAAGGCGCACACCCAAGCTATTCCAATTCGAAATCACGCTCAGCCAGTTATTACTTGAATGGGGGATATGCTTATAATGAACGTTATTTGTTAGATTTCAACCTTCGCGCAGACGGCTCTTCTGTATTCGGTGTAGATAACAAATTTTCCACCACATGGTCAATTGGAATTGGTTGGAACATCCACAATGAGAAATTTATGAAAAATGTCGCATTCATCAATTTCTTGAAATTGCGTTACACGATTGGAAATCCTGGGAATCAGAATTTCAGCACCCACATGTCGTCCAATATGTATAATTACATATCTTCTTATTCCAATCCGTTCGGCTTGGGAGTTTATCTTAGCTCGTATGGAAATCCTCAATTAGAGTGGCAAAAAACTGTTGACCAGAATTATGGCATCGATGTTGAATTGTTTGACAGTAGATTAAACGTGACTTTCGACTACTTCACAAAAGACACAGACCCATTATTGGTAAATATCACCCTGCCAACTTCCACAGGAACAACGTCTATTCCGCAAAATTTAGGAAGTCAATTAACAACCGGTTATACATTCTCGGCCAATGTTGTTTTGCTAAAACGGGACGAAATGCAATGGCGTATAAACGCAAATGGCAGTCACTATCATTATGAATACCGGGACATCGGGAACCAATTGGATCGATACAACGAACAAAACAGAACGGATGAAGCCAATGGAACTATTTCCAGTACGAACATGAAACGCTATTATGATGGAGGAAGTCCTTCTGATTTGTGGGCCGTTCGTTCCGCAGGCATTGACCCCGTTACCGGACGAGAAATCTTTATCAAGAAAGACGGCACACAAACATTCACTCATGATACAGAAGACGAAGTTGTTGTTGGAAGCAGCGATCCGGATCTTGAAGGAGTCATCGGAACATCATTTTATTGGAAAGGTCTTTCCGTAAGTGTGAATCTCCGTTACCGTTTCGGCGGACAAATATTTTTGTCCACGTTATACGAAAAAGTGGAAAATATCACGGATTCCGAAATCCGCTACAACCAAGACAAACGAGCCTTATATGATCGCTGGCAACAGCCAGGAGACGTGGCCAAGTACAAAGGCATATCACTGACGGAAAGCACGCCAATGTCATCCCGCTTTATAGCAGACGAGAACACACTAAGCGGAGAATCGATATCCATCAGCTATGAGACTCAAGCTAAATGGCTACGCCGCATTGGGGCTTCTTCTATGACTTTTAGCGGGTACATGAACGACATTTTCTACTCTTCTTCTGTAACGAATGAACGAGGATTGGATTACCCGTTTGCACGCAGTATTTCATTCTCATTAGGTATTAGATTTTAAATGCATACAAATTATGACGAAGATTATAAAATTATTGATAGTATGTTTGGCTCTCGGCCTGACTTCATGCAACACATGGTTAGATGTTGAGCAAGAAGACAGCGTCATGGAAAAAGACTTGTTCGAGAGTCTAGACGGTTTCCAGATGGCTTTGAACGGAGTGTATTTAAACATGAACTCTTCAAGCAGTTACGGAGGAGCCATGACCATGAGTGTGGTTGACGTGTTGGCCCAATACTACGATTGTTCAAATACGGACCATAATTATAACGCATTACAAAGCTTTCAGTATGATTCTGACAGACCTGTGTCACAATTTTCTTCCATCTGGCAAGTAGCATACCAACAAATTTCTTACTTGAACGCAGTGATAGAACATTGTGACGAAGACCGGGACGTTTTAAATGACACATATTATGGATTAATCAAAGGCGAAGCATTAGGCTTACGGGCTTTATATCATTTCGACCTATTGCGCTTATTCGGCCCCCTATGGTCCAATAAAGAGGCAGAATCCATTCCTTACATGAAATCATCAAACCGTTCCATTCAACCGCTAATTTCCGCGGACAGCGTGATAGATTGCGTATTGGAAGATTTAGCGGAAGCTGCCGATTTATTGCGGGACATCGACCCTGTCGTCACCGAGGGAGGAAGAAATGAAAGCGGTGGCGACGCCGGGAACGATTTTTACTATCGAGTATACCGAATGAATTATTTTGCCGTGCAAGCATTGCGAGCCAGAGCTTCATTGTGGGCGCAAGACTATACTAACGCAAAAAATTATGCGGTGGAAACCATTCAGGCGGCCACGACAGATTCTTTGTTCCGACTTTACTATTCGGACTACGCAGCCACGTACACCTACGATCGTGTATTCGAACCAGAAATTCTATTCGCCTTGTACAACTCCGCACGCGGGGATGCTTGTTATGACACATACTTTACGGAAGACCTGGGGTATACGAACATCTTGGGCATGGCAGCCGGACGAGCAGAATCCATGTATTCACCAACAGATTATCGCCTGACTCGTTTCTGGGAAGGAGATCAACCAGTCGGTTCAGACGAATACAAATTTGATCTTTTTATTAAATACGAAGAATTATCGGCCACCGGAACCACAGCCTCGGAACAATGGAACCGAGTCCGTTACATGATACCTCTGTTCAGACTAAGTGAACTTTACTTGATCGCAGCAGAATGCACAGGCATTCATGAGCAAAATGTGGCTGAAGCCGTGGAACAATATTTGAACCCCTTGCGACGAGCCCGTAATGAAATCTCCTTGGAATCCTCGATTACAATATCGGAGTTGAGGGATTACATCAAAAATGAGTACATCTGTGATTTCATCGGAGAAGGACAGACATTCTTTTACTTTAAACGCAACGAATTACAGACTATCCCCAATGGAGCCTCAGGTGACGACCAAGCCATGGCGTTGACCAATTACGTGATTCCTCTACCGGATAGTGAAATGGATCAACGAGAATAGCAATCACTAAAAATCTAAAAACATATGAAACACTTCATTTATATATGCGCAATTATTTGCTCGCTTGTGGGAGTCTCCTCTTGTCAAGAAAATGATTTGGAAACTTGGCATGGAGAAGATGGAATTTATTTCTATGTGCAATGGGGTGTCGACTGGTACGACACGACTTATTGGGCGGCACAATCTTATACTGAAGTTAATTTTGTTAGCTTAGGGGAAGACACAGCCGAGGTACAGATGCGTGTAATGCTCGCCGGAAATATCACAGACTATGACAGACAATTTCGAATCGTCCTCGACCAAGACAGCACAACTGCTGTGGAGGGTGTGAATTTTGTGAACGTGGCAAATGAATATCAAGTGCTGAAAGCAGGAACAAAATACACAGACATATCCATCACCGTCATGAATTCCGCCGTGTTGGAAGACGAGGAATTACAGATTGGATTCCGTCTATTGCCAACTGAAGACTTGTGCTTAGCGTGTCCCGTATGGCAAGACCTCGACGGAATGTTGGACAATGCTTTAGGATTAGAACAATTTGACGGAGCTTTTCATCTAATCCGGTTGAATGACTTCATGACCCGTCCTGATGGCTGGGTAGGCTTGCCCACGCCTGACGAGGCAGTCGAAGGAGACCAAGAAAGAGGCGTGTTAGGCATATTCTCCCGGGAGAAATTTGAATACATTCAGTCTGTGATACCTGAAATAACATATGAAGATTTTGAATCCTCAGAAACAATGCCGACAGTGCGGGCGCAGGCTATCGGCAACTTAGTGGCCGCAAGTCTGCAAGAAGCGTACGACAGCGGCAATCCAGTCCTGGAAGCTGACGGCCGCTTAATGTGGGTCAATGGCGTGTCATGGTATTCTTATTGGGAAGTTCCGTATGTGCCAGGAAATTAACAAAATCTAAAATGATAAAATTATGAGACATATCTTTTTAATGTTGGGAACAGGAATATTGATGATTCTATTATTTTCCTGCTATGACGACAAAGGCTCGTATGACTACCATGATGTCAACGAAATTTCTGTAACGTGGATGACAAGCGGCTACACAATGATAAACAACAGCGACACGTTGCGTATCACGCCACAATGGGAGTTAGATTCAACCAGCGAAGAACCGTACATCGAATTTTCCATGGATGACGGGCAAGACACCTCACGGTATGAATATATTTGGGAGATTCAAGAAAGCGAAGTGACTTCCACCGACCAAGGAACCATTGTCGGAAGAGAACGCAATCTTGTTTATCCTATAAATCTATCTCCGACAACTTACACAATTTATTTAAAGATTCGGGACACAGAGACAGGTCTACTCTGGATATCCAACACAAGCTTGCGAGTCGCCCAAGCTTCAGAACAAGGCTATCTATTTTTAGGAGAAAAAGAAGATGGGACTGTCGGCTTGGACATGGTTTCTACCGCAACGGACACCATTATTTTGAAAAACATGCTTGACAACTGCGGCTTGCCGGAACTATACGGACCACTTCGGGTGATGTACACGGGATATTATTACAAAAATAATTGCGTATGGATAGTAACAGAATCCGGGGCTTATCGACTCGATCCAAATACGATGCAAGGGTCCACATACGATACTTTTGACGCAGTGATTTACGCCGCAGTCCCTATGCCGGAAACCTTACTTCCTTTAAGCATGGCTTCCAGACGTTATGGCTATACCATGAATGGTTCCTTCAGGGCCTATGCGACAGAAGATTACGTTTTTGCTGCTTCTATCACACTAGGGGAATCATTCGGAAATCCGCTTAACCGCTATTCGTCCACAAGCACCGATTTCTTTAAACCTTATCCACATGTGTTCTCGGATAGTTACAGCAATCAAAGCTATATCATATACGATGAGACCAACCGGTGTTTCACATATTTCCGTTCAAGCTCTTATAACAATGTCACCAAACTATCAGACGCTTCGGAAACTCCATTTACTTGGCAACAACCGGAAGGCAGAGAACTGATATATGGAGAAAACACATGGATGCGAGGCAGCAGCACATACTATTGCATGGCTCTTTTGGAAGACACAGATAATTTCTATGTCTATCATTTCATGTGTACGAATCCTCCTACAAAAAGTCGAGCCTACACCATTCCCAAGAGCGAGGTGCCTAATCTACATGCGGGACAATTATACGCTTTCGCCGGAGGACGAACGCTATTACTTTATGCGGAAGGAAGCATGTTGTACGCATACGACTATGAAAATAAGCTAGGGTACGAAATGGACATGGGTGACGAAATCACTTGCATGGAATTCGATTACGTCAACAATGTCCTTGACGAGATCATGATTGCGACATACAATGACACTGAACAAGGTATCGTTCAGCGTTTCCAATTAGAAGATGACGATCTTCGAGCTTTCGAATTGACCCCATTGCATAATTGTCGTTGGACTGGATTAGTAAGAGTTGTCGACATGGATGTTCGTAATCAATGAAACCGAAGAGGCAGCCTCGGTATGGGCAACCACATCCCTCCGTCGGCTTCGCCGCCACCTCCCCTGTCCCGGGGGAGGTGGCTAAATGCTTGGACGGCGACGCCACCCACCCCTTCCCCGAAGGCAGGGGAAACACCCCGAAGGGAAACAAAGACGCAAGAACCGCATATCGAGGCAGCCTCTTCATTCATCCTCCCCGCCCTGACTGCGCGGGCGGCAAGGCCGTGGCGTTCCCACACAACCATCCACGCCTTGCCTCTTGTTTTCATTCCACAATGTATTACCTTTGTCAGCCTTATCATTAAAATCACACACACATGAAAAGATTATCAATCACAGGCATGTTGCTGCTGGCGCTCCTCCCGCTGTGGACGGCGGGGCAGGGGATTGAATTCCGGGACATGCCGCTCGAAAAAGCGTTAGAGACCGCCGCCAAAGAAAAGAAAATGGTCTTCATCGACTTCTACACCACATGGTGCGGCCCGTGCAAAACGCTGAGCAACGAAGTCTTCCCGCAGAAGGAGGTGGGCGACTTCTTCAACGCCCGCTTCGTCTCGCTGAAATGCGACGCGGAAAAGGGCGACGGCCCCGCCCTCGCCCGCAAATACGGCGTGAGGGCCTACCCCACCCTGGCGTTCCTTAACGCCGACGGCACGCTGGCCTACAGCTTCGCCGGAGCCTTGGACGCGGCCTCCCTCATCGAGCGGGTGCGGCGGGGAATCGACCCCGACCTCGCCCCCGACAAGCTGCAGGCCCGCTACGACAGCGGCGAGCGCACGCCGGAACTCATCTACTACCACGCCATCACCCTCTTCGAGAACGGCAAGGACGACGAGGCCAACGCCGTCATCTCCGATTATTTCCAAAGCCTGTCGGACCGCAAGAAAAGCTCGCCCGACAACTTCGCCATCTACGAGCGTTACATCCTCAACCTCGACAACCCCGTCGCCCAATACGTCGTGGAACACCACGACCGGTTTTTCAAAACCGTGGGCGAAGAACGCGCGCGGCGACTGATGCGCAAATGGCTGTGGCAGGAGACCATGCCCTACGTCATCGCCCGCGACAACGACCGCCTCACCCCCGAGGGCTTCCGGACACTGAAGCGGCAAGTGGAGGAAACCGGCCTCGACACCGGCACCTACCCCGCCATGCTGCGCCTGGGCGACTACAAAATGGCCGGACAGTGGGACCAATACCTCGACTACTGCCGTGAGAAATTCCCCGAATTCAGCGACGCCGAAAAATTCCTCATCCTCATCAACCTCGACCGCTTCGCCACGGCCGACGACCCCCTGAGGGAAAAAGCCGCCCGCCTCGTGGAGGAAAACATCGGCTCCCTCGACAACCGGCAACAAATACCCCTGCGCGCCACGCTGCGGCGGCTGAAAGGAGAGAACATCTACCGCCTGCGGGTGGAACTCACAGGCGCGGAATCGGGCGTCGCCGTTCTCTCCGGCCTCAAAGGCAAGACCTATGCGCGGGACTCCTTCCCGTTCGAGGGCGGCCTGGTGGCCATCGACTTCCCCGCCACGGACACCGTCCAATACACCCTGCGCGTCGTGGCCCCCGAACTGCGGTACCCCACGGCCAAGCTGGGCGACTACTACCCCTTCTTCAACATCATGCTGGTGCCCGGCGGCTCCGTCCGCCTCTCCGCCGCGCTGGAGAAAGGCAAACTCCCCCGGGTGAGGTGCCTCGGCGGCGACCGCGTCTCGCACGACTTCATCCGCCTCGCCCACGAATTGCCTGAGGCCGACGAACGCGCCTACCAGCAACTCATCATCGACAACATCATCGCCGGCGGCGACATCCGCGACTACCCCGGCGAACTAAGCCGGAACCAAGAGGCCGTGAAACGCAAGACGATGGCCTTCATCCGCGAAAACCCCGACAGCTACATCGCCGAAACGGAACTCTACAAATACTACAACTGGTTCGACGAGAACGAGACCGAGGAACTTTTCAAACGGATGTCCCCCGCCCTGCGCGGCAACGCCTACGGCCAGGCGCTGGCCATGAGGCTGGAACGGGGACGGCGGTTCCGCACGGGCGCCCAGGCCGCCGACTTCACGAAGAAAGAGCTCGGCGGCAAGGAAGTGTCGCTCGCCCAATGGCGGGGCAAATACGTGCTGCTCGACTTCTGGGGCAGCTGGTGCGGCCCCTGCCGGGCGTCGCACCCCCACCTGAAGGAGCTGCACGAGAAATACAAAGACGACGTGGTGTTCGTCAGCGTGGCCGAGGAGCAGACCAGGGACATCGAGAAAGCCCGCGCCAGCTGGGGAAAGGCCATACGGGAGGACGGGCTGACGTGGACCCAAATCCTGAACAACGAGGGGAAAGACCTGTACAATCTCGTGGACCTCTACCACGTCACCTCCTTCCCGACCAAAATCCTCATCGACCCGGAAGGCAAGATAGCCGCCCGCTGGAGCGGCAGTTCCGCCACGCCGGACGACAAGCTGCGGGAACTGTTCGGCCACTGAGTCCATCCCTCTCCCGCCCTGACCAACGGAGGAGCGGCGCGAGTCCCCGGACACGCGCCGCTCCTCCGTCCTTTTCCCACCCACCCCATCCCGCCTTCCCCGCAAAGGGAACCTCCGGCAAGAGGAGGGGACGGAACCGTCCAGCCATCCCAAACAGCCACCACGCCCCTCTATCCGCCCCGCCGCTCCATTCCGCAGGACGCGCCGCTCCTCCTTTGGTGTCCCCTTGGCTCTCCTTCCCTCCTCCTTTCCATAATTTCCTAATCACCTCCTATTCACTTCCTATTCAATTCCCATTTTAATAGTTTATTAATCACCGGTCAAACATTATTTTGCCATTTTTTATGGAAAGGAGCACCAAAGGGGCAGGAAAGGAACACCCAAGGAGAGCCCGCGGAGAGGCGTCAAAGAAAAGACAAAAGGGAAACGCGCGGGAAAGGGCCAAAGGCTCGCCGACCGCCCAAGGGGAATCCAGGCAAGCCCGGGGACGCGTCGCAACGGCCAATCATGCCCCTCCGCCCGTCCCGCGACCGCCGCCCCCGCCTCAAGGAAAAAGCCCAAACTTCTGAAAAACAAGGTTGCCCTCCCTCTCCCCCGCCCTGGAAAGAACGCCCCGAAGGAGAACAGGAGCATGGGAACCGCCTCCCGCCGCGACTCCAAAAAAGGACGGAAACGTTGACTCTTGTTATTTATAATGATTATTAATAAGCATCAAGAGACATTTTTCTGTTGAAAATATTTCATTTTGCGGCACAAATGTCATATTTTTGACAAAGCAAGAGTAAAATGTTAAATATATAACAAACAAAACATAAAAGCGCTTCCTATGAGTAAATTTATTTCAATCGAAGAAGCCGTATCGAAAGTAAAAGACGGTATGACTATCATGGTAGGGGGATTCCTGGCCAACGGCACCCCGAACCGGATCATTGACGCTTTGGCCAAGTCGGGAGTGAAGGACCTGACAGTGATTTGCAACGACACGTCCTACCCGGAGAAGGGCGTGGGGCAGCTGATCGCCAACAAGCAGGTGAAGAAACTGTACGTGTCGCACATCGGCACGAATCCCCTCACGAGCGAGCAGATGAACAGCAGGGAGCTGGAGATAGAGTTCTGCCCGCAGGGGTCGCTGGCCGAGCGGGTGCGCGCGGGCGGCTGCGGCCTGGGAGGCGTGCTGACGCAGACGGGGCTGGGGACCATCGTGGCCGAGGGGAAGCAGATCATCAACGTGGACGGCAAGGACTACCTGCTGGAGAAGCCTCTGCGGGCCGACGTGGCGCTGGTGGGGGCCAGCCTGTGCGACCGGAGCGGGAACCTCGTGTACCGGGGGACGTCGCAGAATTTCAATCCTCTGATGGCGGCGGCAGCGGACGTGGTGATAGCCGAGGCGGGGGAGGTCGTGGAGACGGGGGCAATCGCGGCGGAGAACGTGAAGACTCCGGGCATCATGGTGGACTACATTGTGGAATAACATAAAACGGAAGAAGACATGGAGAAATCGACGATAAGAGTGCGCATGAGCGCGAAAGACGCCCATTACGGGGGAAATCTGGTGGACGGGGCCCACATGGTGCACCTGTTCGGGGACGTGGCCACGGAACTTCTGATCATGCACGACGGGGACGAGGGGCTGTTCGTGGCTTACGACAACGTGGAGTTTCTGGCGCCCGTTTACGCGGGGGACTACATCGAGGCGACGGGGGAAATCGTGAAGGTGGGGAACACGTCGCGCAAGATGGTGTTCGAGGCGAAGAAGGTGGTGGCCGCCCGCCCGGACATTTCTCCTTCCGCCGCCGACGTGCTGGAGGAGCCTATCCTGGTGTGCCGGGCGAGCGGGACGTGCGTGGTAAAGAAAGAGGACCAGCGCAAGAATTAATCAGTTCAACCCTTTAAAACAAGCAGACATGGAGAAACTTATTATTACGGCCGCCATCTGCGGCGCCGAGGTGACGAAGGAGCAGAATCCGGCGGTGCCCTACACCGTGGAAGAAATCGTGAAAGAGGCCAAGGCCTCCGTCGACGCGGGAGCGGCCATCGTGCATCTCCACGTGCGGGAGGACGACGGGACCCCGACGCAGAGCAAGGCCCGGTTCAAAGAATGCATCGACGCCATCTACAAGGAATGTCCGGATGTAATCCTCATTCCCTCCACGGGAGGCGCCGTGGGGATGACCGCCGAGGAGCGCCTTCAGCCGACGGAACTGTTCCCCGAGATGGCGACGCTGGACTGCGGGACGTGCAATTTCGGCGACGACGTGTTCGAGAACACCATGCCGATGATGCGGGACTTCGGCAAGCGGATGCTGGAGAACGACATCAAGCCGGAATACGAGTGCTTCGAGATGGGGCACATCGACACCATCCTGAACATGGCGCGGAAGGGTCAGGTGCCGGGAGCGCCGATGCAGTTCAACTTCGTGCTGGGGGTTCCGGGATGCACGCCGGCCACGGTGAACAATCTCTGCTGGATGGTGAACGCCATCCCCGCCGGTTCCACGTGGACGGCCACGGGCATCGGCCGCAACGCCTTCACGCTTGCCGCTCCGGCCATCGTGATGGGCGGGAACGTGAGAGTGGGCTTCGAGGACAACCTTTATTTGGAGCGGGGCGTGCTGGCGAAATCGAACGGCGAGCTCGTCGCCAAAGTGGTCCGCCTGGCCAAAGAACTGGGACGGGGCATCGCCACCTCCGAGGAGGCCCGGAGAATCCTCAACCTCAAACCGAGAATTTGAATAACAAAACACACATAAACCATTAAAACAACGACCTATGCAAAAGAAAGGAAACAAATACGGCACGCACCGCGTGATATCCCCCAAGGGAGTGTTGCCCCAACCGGCAGACAAGTTGGACAACAACATGGACGAGATTTACGACAACGAGATTCTGATTGACGTGCAGACGCTGAACATCGACTCGGCGAGCTTCACCGACATCTCCAACCGCGCGGGAGGGGATCCGGAGAAAATCAAGGAAATCATGTTCGACATCGTGGAGAAGCAAGGGAAGCACCGCAACCCGTGGACGGGCTCGGGCGGGATGCTGCTCGGGACGGTGGAGAAAATCGGCGACGCGCTGAAGGGGAAAATCGACCTGAAGGAGGGCGACAAAATCGCCACGCTGGTGTCCCTCTCGCTGACGCCGCTGCGCATCGACAAAATCAAGGAAATCCGCGCCGATGTGGACCAGGTGGACATAGAGGGGAAGGCCATTCTTTTCGAGAGCGGCATTTACGCCAAGATTCCGACGGACCTTCCGGAGAAGCTCGCTCTGTCGGCGCTGGACGTGGCGGGCGCACCCGCCCAGACGGCCAAGCTGGTGAAGCCGGGCGACACGGTGCTGATCATCGGCGCCGGCGGGAAGTCGGGGATGCTGTGCTGCTACGAGGCCAAGAAGCGCGCCGGGGTGACGGGCAAGGTAATCGGGCTTTGCCACAGCGAGAGGAGCACGAAGCGCATGCAGGAGCTCGGGTTCTGCGACTATGTGTTCTCCGCCGACGCCACGCAGCCTGTTCCGGTGATGGAGAAGATTTCCGAGCTGACGAACGGCGAGATGTGCGACATCACCATCAACAACGTGAACATTCCGGACACGGAGATGACTTCCATCCTGTGCACGAAGAACACGGGCACCGTTTATTTCTTCTCGATGGCCACCAGCTTCACGAAGGCCGCCCTGGGAGCGGAGGGAGTGGGCAGCGACGTGACGATGCTGATCGGCAACGGGTACACGAAGGGGCACGCCGAAATCACGCTGCAAGAGCTGAGAGAATGCGAGGCGTTGCGTAAAATTTTCACTGAGCTTTATGCTTGACAAATAAACTGACTTTTGACCCGCGGGGGGCGCGGGCGTGCGGCTCCCGGCGCGACAAGGCGCCGGAATCCGCACGCCGCGCCGCCGTCCGGGGGTCATCAACAAAGAAGAGAAATGGCTGAGAGTAAAAGAAAAGAATTTTTTCCAGAAGTGACGGACGAGCAATGGAACGACTGGAAATGGCAAGTGAGAAACAGAATCGAGACTGTCGACCAATTAAAGAAATACCTTGACCTGACGGAAGAGGAGGAGGAGGGTATCCGCCAATCGCTGAAGACGCTGCGGATGGCCATCACGCCGTATTACCTGAGCCTGATAGACAAGAACGACCCGCATTGTCCCATCCGCAAGCAGTCGGTGCCGTCCGTGCTGGAGCTGCACAAGGCGAAGGCCGACCTGGAGGACCCGCTGCACGAGGACAGCGACTCGCCCGTGCCGGGGCTGACACACCGTTATCCGGACCGAGTGCTTTTCCTCATCACGGACCAGTGCTCGATGTATTGCCGCCACTGCACGCGGCGCAGGTTCGCCGGGCAGCACGACTGCGCGTCGCCGACGGAGCGCATCGACAAGTGCATCGATTATATCGCGCGGACGCCGCAAGTGCGCGACGTGCTGTTGTCGGGCGGCGACGCCCTGCTGGTGAGCGACGAGCGGCTGGAGTACATCATCAGCAGGCTGAGGGCCATCCCGCACGTGGAAATCATCCGCATCGGGAGCCGCACGCCGGTGGTGTGTCCGCAGCGCATCACGCCGGAGCTGGTGAACATGCTCAAGAAGTA
Organism: uncultured Butyricimonas sp.; assembly: GCA_944320555.1. Taxonomy (GTDB): domain Bacteria; phylum Bacteroidota; class Bacteroidia; order Bacteroidales; family Marinifilaceae; genus CALUMT01. The sequence goes on from CALUHX010000006.1 coordinate 47,069, forward strand.
CCATCCCATCTGGCTGAACACGCATTTCAACCATCCGAACGAAATCACGGCGGAATCGTCCGCCGCATGCGCCCGCTTGGCGGACGCGGGAATTCCGCTGGGGAACCAGAGCGTGCTGCTGCGGGGCATCAACGACTGCACCCACGTGATGAAGAAGCTGGTGCAGCAGCTGGTGAAGATACGGGTGCGCCCGTACTATATTTACCAATGCGACCTGTCGATGGGCATCGAGCATTTCCGCACGCCGGTGTCGAAGGGCATCGAGATTATCGAGAACCTCCGCGGCCACACGTCGGGCTACGCCGTGCCCACGTTCGTGGTGGACGCCCCGGGTGGCGGGGGAAAGACTCCGGTGATGCCGAACTACGTGCTCTCGCAATCGCCGACGCGGGTGGTGCTGAGAAATTACGAGGGAGTCATCACGACTTACACGGAGCCGAGCGACTACAAGGAGGAGTGCCATTGCCCGGAATGCGAGAAGGCGCGGAAAGAGGGCATCGCCGCCCTGCTGAACGGCGACCAGCTTTCCATCGAACCGAAGGTGTTGGCGCGCCACGAGAGAAACAAGCATAACTAACAAAGCAGGGGAGGCGGCGCCGGACGCCCGGCCTCCCCGCCTTAAAGTCGACAGAGCGTGTTCATAGAGGATATATTGAGACACAGGAGCGTAGCGATTGTCGGCCTGGCCAAGAACACCGGGAAGACGGAATGCCTGAACTACATCCTTCGCCACGTGAAGGACGCAGGGAGGCGCGTGGCCCTGACTTCCATAGGAATCGACGGCGAAAGCCTCGACCAGGTGAGCCAGACGCCCAAGCCGGAAATCAAGGTGTACGAGGACATGGTTTTCGTGACCTCGGAGAAGCATTACCGGGAAAAGCGGCTAATCGCCGAGGTGATGGACATCAGCACGGAGCAGACGTCGCTGGGGCGGCTGGTCACCGCCCGGGCGGTGAGCCCGGGGAAAGTGCTGTTGTCCGGTCCGGCGAAGGCCGAGTCGGCGCGGCGGCTCATCGAGGGCATGAGGCGCCATTCGGTGGACACGACCATCGTGGACGGCGCTCTCTCGCGGCTGAGCATCGGCTCGCCGACGGTGACGGACGCCATGATACTGGCCACGGGGGCCGCGTTGTCCTGCAACATACCTCAACTGACGCGAATGACGAAATACGTGTACGACAGAATCCGCCTTCCACAAGTCGCTCCGGATCTGGCGGAGCGGCTCGCCCCGATAGAAAGCGGCGTGTGGGCCGTGGACAAGGACGGAGAAGTCCGCGATTTGGGCATCCCGTCCATTTTCATGGCGGCGGGCCACAAGGAACGTCTTTTCCAATACGGGAACACGCTGTACGTGGCGGGAGTGGTCAGCGACAATTTCATGCGATTCCTCCGCCAGCAGAAAAACGCCGCGGAGCTCACGCTCGTCATACGGGACTTCACCAAGATGTTCGCCACGATGGAAGCCTACTACGCCTATCTCAAAAAGGGGGGGCGGGTGGAGGTGCTTCACAGCAGCAAACTTTTGGCAGTGTGCGTCAATCCCTTGGCACCGAACGGATACCGCCTGGACTCGGACGAATTGCGGGAGGCCATCCAGACGAGCCTGGGCGTTCCCGCCTATGATGTCAGGAAGATGGATTTCAACTAAAAGACAAAGCAGATGACACTAACGACCGCAATCGAAGAAATCAAAGGCCTGCGTTTCATGACGGACAACCTGGAGCTGCAATCCGGATGGGCGAAACGCATGCTGCACGCATCGCCTTACCTCCACACAGCAGAGGAAATCAACCGGGAACTGGAGAAGACGGAAGAAATGACCCGCATCCTGCGAGACGCAAGCCTGTCGTCCGTCATCGACCGCATCTGCCTCAAGCTGGCACAGGTCAAGGACATCCGCGGCAGCATAGCGCGCGCGCGGGACTCCCAGAATCTGGACGACCTCGAACTGTTCGAGATAAAAGTGTTCGCCCTGCTTGTGGCGGACATCCGGCAGCTGTTGGAGAGCGGAGGAATCCGCATCGTGCCGTTCCCCGACCTGGAGCCCGTTATCGCAATTCTGGACCCGGAAGGCATGCGCATCCCCCACTTTTACGTGTACGACGCCTATTCCCCGGAGCTGTCCGCCATCCGGAAAAAGATGAAGGCCCTCGCAGAGGGAGCCGAGAAGGAACTGGAGGCCCTGCGGCACGAACACACACTCCTGGAGGACCGCATCCGGGAGCAACTGTCCTCCCGCCTCCACACCCACGCGGAGGCCATCCAAGAGGCGTTCCAGAAAGTCGGGGAGCTGGACATTGTGATTGCGAAGGGGAAACAAGTCCTGTCCATGAGGCTGTGCAGGCCCCGCGTCAGCCAAGGGACCACCCGCTTCAAAAAGATATTCAACCCGCAGGTGCGGGAGGCGCTGGCGAAGGAAGGCAAGCGCTTCCAGCCCGTGGACGTCAGCATAGCCCCCAAGGCCACCCTCATCAGCGGGGCCAACATGACGGGGAAAAGCGTCATCCTGAAAACCGTGGCCCTCGCGCAAACCCTTTTCCAGTTCGGTTTCCACGTCCCGGCGGAAGAGGCGGAAATCGCCCCGGTCGACGGCGTGCGCCTTTGCACCGGAGACGAGCAGGACGAGTTGCAAGGACTCTCCTCCTACGCCTCCGAGATGTTGCGCGTGAACTCCATCGCACAGGAGGTGAAGGGAGGGGCCAACCTGCTCGTCCTCGTGGACGAACTGGCGCGCACCACCAACCCCAACGAAGGACGGGCCATCGTGAACGCCGTGCTAGACTTTCTGTCGGCGCACGGGACACGCTCCCTCATCACCAGCCACTACGGAGGAATCGAGGCCGACTGCCTCCGGATGCGGGTGAGGGGATTCGTGTCGGAGAACGTGACCGGCCGACTGACCATCGACAACATAAACGAACACATCGACTACTCGCTGGTCGAGGACTCGGGCGACACCGTCCCGCAGGAAGCCATACGCATCGCACGCCTGCTGGGCGTCGACAACGACCTGCTCGACAGCGCCGAACACTATTTGGAAGAAAACATCACAAACACCCGCGGACAGGCGAAGGCAGAGAACGCCGCTCCGGGGGAAATAACGAACAAATAAAGAGAACGAAGATATGCAGAACAGTAAATTAGGGCTTGATTTCAACAAAGTGGCACATGCCAAAGCAGTGGCACGAAACATAGCCGACGACGTACAAAAGTTCGTGGACCAATACACAACCGTGGCCGTGGAACGCACCTTATGCCGCCTGTTGGGAATCGACGGGGTGGACGCCAACACGGTCCCGCTCCCCAACGTGCTGGTAGAGACTATCAAGGAGAAAGGCGTGCTGAACCAAGGGGTGCTTCTGTTTCTGGGGAACGCCATCATTGAAACTGGGATGAGCCCCCAACAAATAGCCGAGACCGTGGCGGAGGGCCGGTTGGACCCGACCACCCTGCCGGCCCATCCGGAAGAGGAGGTCAAGCGCGCCCTGCAGCCCTACGTGGACGCAAGCATAAAACGCATCAGTGACCGCCGGGCCAAAAAAGAGAATTACCTAAACACCATAGGCGAGGGCCCCAAACCTTACTTATACGTCATCGTGGCGACCGGCAACATATACGAGGACGTGGTACAAGCCCAAGCCGCCGCACGGCAGGGCGCAGACATCATCGCGGTCATCCGCACCACCGGCCAGAGCCTGCTGGACTACGTGCCTTACGGGGCCACCACAGAAGGCTTCGGCGGGACGTTCGCCACGCAGGAGAACTTCCGCATCATGCGCAAGGCCCTGGACGAGGTGAGCGAGGAAGTGGGCCGCTACATCCGCCTGTGCAACTACTGCTCCGGGCTCTGCATGCCTGAAATCGCCGCCATGGGAGCGTTGGAAGGGCTGGACGTGATGCTGAACGACGCACTTTACGGGATTCTTTTCCGCGACATCAACATGCAGCGCACGCTGGTGGACCAATTCATGTCGCGCGTCATCAACGGCTTCGCAGGAGTCATCATCAACACGGGCGAGGACAACTACCTGACGACCGCCGACGCAGTGGAACAGGCGCACACCGTGCTGGCCTCCGACCTCATCAACGAGCAACTGGCCCTGCTGGCGGGCTTGAAGGAGGAGCAAATGGGGCTGGGCCACGCCTTCGAGATGGACCCCTCCCTGACGAACGGGTTCCTGCTGGAGCTGGCGCAGGCGCAAATGATCCGCGAGATATTCCCCAAGGCCACACTGAAATACATGCCCCCCACCAAGTTCATGACGGGCAACATTTTCCGCGGACACATCCAAGACGCCCTGTTCAACATGGTGGGCATCTGGACCTCGCAAGGCATACAACTGCTGGGGATGCCCACGGAGGCCATCCACACCCCCTTCATGTCCGACCGCTATCTCTCCATCGAGAACGCCAAATACATCTTCAACAACATGAAGGACATCGGCGAGGAGGTGGAGTTCAAGAAGGACGGAATCGTTCAAAGCCGGGCGAAAGAGGTGCTGGACAAAGCCATCGCCCTGCTCGAGAACATCGAACGAGAGGGTCTCTTCACCGCATTGGAGAAAGGAATATTCGCCGATGTGAAAAGGCCCAAGAACGGAGGGAAAGGACTGGAAGGCGTGGCCGCCAAGGGCGAACACTACTACAATCCATTCATCGAGCTAATGCTCAATAACAAATGACGGTTTAACAAGAAACGAAAAAAAGCATTATGAGTGGCGGATTATACTCAACAGAAAAGAAAGATTTCGATCTCACACTGGATTTGAAAAAAATAAAGCCTTACGGCGACACAATGAACGACGGCAAGACCCAACTGAGTTTCACCCTCCCCGTGCCCGCGGGCGACGAGGCCATCGAAGCCGCAAAGCAGCTAATGAAAAAAATGGGGTTCGAGAACCCGCTAGTGGTCTACCACAAAGAGTTGACCAAAGGATTCACCTTTTTCAACTGCTACGGCAGCTGCACGCACACCGTCGACTACTCCGGAATCCACGTGCCCAAGGTGGAAAGCACCAAATGGGACATGAAGGAGACCGACGACTTCATCCGGGAAAACATCGGGCGGCCCCTGATCGTGGTGGGCGCCAGCACGGGAACCGACGCCCACACCGTCGGCATTGACGCCATCATGAACATGAAAGGCTTCGCCGGCCACTACGGCCTGGAGCGCTACGAAATGTTCGAGGCCCACAACCTGGGCAGCCAAGTGCCCAACGAGGAGTTCATCGCCAAGGCCATCGAACTGAAGGCCGACGCCCTCCTTGTTTCCCAAACGGTGACACAGAAGGACATCCACATCAAAAACCTCCTTGAGCTGGTCGAGATGCTCGAGGCGGAAGGCTTGCGCGACAAGGTGATTCTTGCCTGCGGCGGCCCCCGCATCACGCACGAGCTGGCCAAGGAACTGGGATACGACGCCGGATTCGGCATGAACACCTACGCCGACGACGTGGCCTCATTCATCGCGCAAGAGTTTGTCAGAAGAAAAAATAAATAATCAAAAATCCTAAAGGTTATGGACAAGAATCAAATCAGAGAAGTCATCGCCAAACGAGTCGCCTTGGAACTCAAGGACGGCGACGTGGTAAACCTCGGCATCGGCTTGCCGACCATGGTACCCAATTACCTGAAAAGCGACGTTCATGTCATCTTGCAATCAGAAAACGGCCTTCTGGGCATGGGCCCCAAACCGGCCGAGGGCCAAGAGAATCCCGAACTGACCGACGCGGGAGGCGGGTACATCACCGCCGTCACCGGAGCCTGCAGCTTCGACAGCGCCACGTCTTTCGGCATCATCCGCGGCGGCCATGTGGACGTCACCATTCTGGGCGCCTTGCAAGTGGACGAGAAAGGAGACCTGGCCAACTGGATCATCCCCGGCAAGAAAGCCCCGGGCATGGGAGGGGCCATGGACCTGTTGGTGGGAGCCAAGAAAGTAATCCTGGCCATGGAGCACACCGCCAAAGGCAATCCCAAGATTCTCAAGAAATGCACATTGCCCCTCACCGCCGCCGGACAAGTGAACCTCATCGTCACGGAAATGGGCGTGATGGAGATTACCCCGAAAGGCATCGTGCTTCGGGAAATCAACCCCGAGTTCACCGTGGAACAAGTGCAAGCGGCCACGGAAGCGCAACTGATTATCGCCGACGACTTAAAACCCATGCGGCAATAAAAACAAACGTGAACCATTAAACAGACATCAAGACATGGATTTTTCGTTAAGCAAGCAACAAAACCTATTCCTGCAAATGATACGGGAATTCGCAGAAAAAGAGGTGAAGCCTCTGGCGGCCGAAGTGGACGAATCAGAGAGATTCCCCATCGAGACGGTCGAGAAAATGGCCAAACTAGGCATCATGGGCATCCCCTTCCCCACGGAGTACGGCGGGGCCGGGGGCGACAACCAGCTCTACACGATGGCCGTCGAGGAGCTTTCCCGCGTGTGCGCCACCACAGGCGTGATTGTCTCCGCACACACCTCCCTGTGCTGCGCTCCAATCATGGAAAACGGCACCCCGGAGCAGAAAGCCAAATACCTGCCCAAATTATGCTCCGGCGAATGGATCGGGGCCTTCGGGCTCACCGAACCTAACGCCGGCACCGACGCCTCCGCCCAACAGACGATGGCCGTGAAAGAAGGCGACCACTATGTGTTGAACGGCAACAAGATATTCATCACAAACGCCGCCCACGCCCATGTCTACATCATCATGGCGATGACCGACAAGTCCAAAGGCACGAGGGGCATCTCCGCCTTCATCGTGGAGCGGGACTTCCCCGGCTTCTCCATCGGCAAAAAAGAGAAGAAAATGGGCATCCGCGGCTCCGCCACCTGCGAGCTAATCATGGAAAACTGCATCGTCCCCGCCGAGAATCTTCTCGGACAGGAAGGCAAGGGCTTCAGCATCGCCATGAAGACCCTCGACGGCGGCCGCATCGGAATCGCCTCCCAAGCCCTCGGAATCGCCCAGGGAGCCATGGACGAGACGGTCAAATACGTAAAAGAGCGCAAGCAGTTCGGCAAGGCCATCGGCCAATTCCAGAACACGCAGTTCCAACTGGCCGACCTGCAGACCCGCATCGAGGCGGCCCGCCTCCTCGTGCGAAAAGCCGCCTACAAGAAAGACATGAAACTTCCCTACTCCGCCGACGCCGCCATGGCGAAACTTTTCGCGGCCGAGACGGCCATGGACATGACCACCAAAGCGGTCCAGTTCCACGGCGGATACGGATACACCCGGGAATACCCCGTGGAGCGGATGATGCGCGACGCCAAAATCACCGAAATCTACGAGGGAACGTCCGAAGTGCAGAGAATGGTCATCGCCTCCAATTTATTAAAGTAAAAACGAGTCAAAATGAAGATAGTTGTTTGTATTAAACAAGTTCCGGACACCACAGAAATCAAGCTGGATCCGGTCACAGGAACCCTTATCAGAGACGGAGTTCCCAGTATCATGAATCCTGACGACAAAGGAGGCCTTGAGTTCGCCCTCCGGCTTAAAGACCAGTATGGAGCCCACGTCACCGTAATCACCATGGGGCCCCCGCAAGCGGAAGCCATTCTCCGGGAAGCCTTCGCCATGGGAGTCGACCGCGCCATATTGCTCAGCGACCGCAAATTCGCCGGAGCCGACACCCTGGCCACCTCCAACACCATCGCCGGCGCGTTGCGCGCGCTGGAATATGACGTAATCATCACCGGACGGCAAGCCATCGACGGGGACACCGCCCAAGTGGGTCCCCAAATCGCCGAGCACCTCGACCTGCCGCAAGTGACCTACGTGGAGGATCTCAAATACGACGGCCAAAAGACCTTCACCGTAAAGAGAACGACGGAAGAAGGCTACCAAATCGTGGAAGTCGACGCTCCTTGCGTGTTCACCGCGCTCGCCTCGGGAGTAAAACCGCGCTACATGTCCGTGCGGGGAATCGTCGAGGCCTACGACAAAGACATCGAAGTCTGGGGCTTCAACAACATCACCGTCGACGAGAAGAAAATCGGACTGAGCGGCTCTCCCACCCGCGTGTTCAAATCCTTCACCAAAGGAGCGAAAGCCGCGGGACAAATCTACGAGGTAGACCCCGCCGAGGCCGCCGACATCATCGTCAACAAGTTGAAAGAGAAATTCATCATTTAACGTTAGAACTATCGAAATGGATAAATCACAATACAAAAACGTCTTTGTCTTCATCGAGCAAAGAGAAGGCGTCATCCAAAACGTGGCCCTCGAACTGCTGGGCAAAGCCCGGGAACTGGCCGACACCCTGAACGAAAAAGTGTTCGCCATGCTGCTGGGCCACAACCTCACCGACCAGGCGCAGGAATGCGTCGCCTACGGAGCCGACACCGTACTGCGGGTCGACGCCCCCGAACTGGAGTCCTACACCACGGAGCCGTATGCCCAGGCCATTCACCAAATCGTCAAGACATACAACCCCAGCATTGTCCTCATCGGGGCCACCACCATCGGCCGCGACTTGGGCCCCCGCCTGTCCGCCCGCATTGAGACTGGACTGACGGCGGACTGCACCGGATTGGAAATCTCCGACGAGCGCGAGCTGATGATGACCCGTCCCGCATTCGGCGGCAACCTCATGGCCACAATCCTCTGCAAGGAACACCGCCCGCAAATGTCCACCGTGCGCCCCGGCGTAATGCGCATGGGCAAGCCCGACGCCAACCGCCAGGGCACCATCGAAGACGTGCGTGTCGACTTCGACAAATCCAAATTCCGTGTCCGCGTCGTCGAGACCGTGAAGGAGAAGAAAGACATGATTGACATCACCGAGGCCCACATCCTCGTGTCCGGCGGGCGCGGCGTGGGCAATCCGGAAGGTTTCGACATGCTTCGCGCCATGGCCAAGACCATCGGGGCCGAAGTGTCCGCATCCCGCGCCATGGTGGACGCGGGAGTCCTCGCCCACGACCGACAAGTCGGCCAAACGGGAAAGACGGTCCGTCCGGATGTCTACTTCGCCATGGGCATCTCCGGTGCCATCCAACACTTGGCCGGAATGGAGGAATCCGAATACATCATCGCCGTCAACAAAGACAAATACGCCCCCATCTTCAACGTGGCGGACCTCGGCATTGTCGGCGACGTGCGCAAGGTCGTGCCCATTCTCACCGAGAAACTGGCGGCCGCGCGTCAAAAGAAATAACTTTATACAAACATCAACTGCAAAGGCGGTGTGTCTTCATGGCGCATCGCCTTTTTCATTCCGCAGAGTCGGACCACCGTTCCCCGCAAGGACTTCCGCGCGTTTCTTCCCGGACCACAACGCCCCGTCCCCTCCATGAGGCTCCTCTTCCTGCGCTCGTCCGTCCCGACAAACAAGCGGGAGGGTGCCAAAACAGTCAATCACACTCCTCCGGCAACTTCGCCGCCATCTCCCCTATCTAAATGAGTGAGTTACAAAAGCAATAATATCCAGCCAATTATCATCACCGGCACAACAAGGTTGTGTCGAAACGGTCAATTATGCCCCTCCGTCGGCTCCGCCTCCACCTCCCCTATTTTAGGAGAAGTGGCGCAGAACAATGATATTCAATTGAACAACTTTGCCTCGCAAACTCTTCCCCTAAGGCAGGGGAAGTACCCCGACGAAGGGTGGGGGTATGAAAACAATATTCTGACACAGCCTCACCCCGAAGAGGGAAGTGAGTATGAATATGCCGTTTCGACTCCCCCCGCATGCCGCCACATGCCCCGCGCTTCGCCGCTTGTCCGTCCCGATGGAGGAAACTTTCCCCCGCTCCGTGAGAAAAGCCCTCGCCGTCCACCGTCTTTTCCGGCACCGCCCGAGCCACGCCATGCGGCACGGTCAGAAACCGAACATCGCCGAAGAGTCGGTGATGATGACCACCTGTGCAGAGGGGACACGGAAAAGCCTGCGCTCGGCCTCCGTCACGGGACGGATTTGGACGATTCGGGATGGGTCGAGGGAGAAATCACGGGTCAGCTCGTTATTCAAGAGGATAGCCGGCTCCTCCAACTTTTCCACATTGACGGTGTACTCCTGGTTCTTGTACTTGTATTTCAACACGCCGTCGGCGAAACTGACAAACTGTCCCGTCCTCGTCAACGTGTTGATGACCACATAGGAAGTCTTTGGAGTCTCCGGATCGGACACCATCATCACGTTGGCGATATCTTCCGGAATGCTCTGGTTCGAGGAATCGGCGGAGAGCACCACGCCATCGACCATGTAACGCACGTCCACATTCTTGGCGTTCACCTTGATTCGGGTCTTCCCGTTCTCCCGGATCACTTGCAGCCCGTTCGAAAAGGACTCCGCTCCGCCCATGCCGCCGAACATCGAGTCCATGTCGAACCCCTCCCCCATGCGGTTGAAAAACTCCTCCATGTTCCCGAACATCTCGTCCATGCCGTCAAACATGCCACCGCCCCCGTTGAAGAAATCGCGCATGGACATGGAGTCCGGATTAAAGCCAAACCGCTCCTCCAGTTCCTTCCACAAATCCGCCATGCCCTCCCGGGTGAAACCCAAAGCCGAGCGCGGCTCGCCCGTCACGGGAGCGTTCACGTAAGCCAATTTCTCCAATCCTTTCACGTTCAGCACCCGGGCTATCCTTCCCACCTGGTTCAAATCAATCTTTCCCTTCACCTCCACCACCGACAATGTCTCCGCGTCCAAACTCCATAACACCAACGCCGCCACCGCTCCGTCCCGCTGCATCACATACAAACGCTCCTGACTGTACGCGCCCTCGTCGCTCCGCACCAGCGTATACTTCGCCTCATTGTCCAGCACGGGCGACAACCGCTCCCTCACGGACTGGACAGCCCCTTCCTCCGCCTCCTTCAAACGCACCTGCATCACATTGATTTCCTCCACGTCGCGCAACAACTCCTCGGCGTCCAGCCCCGAGTCGGTGGTCCGATACAAACTATACAGCGAGGGGGTCAACATCGTGACGGTAATTCCCGCCTTGTTGCGGAAAGCCTTCATCTCCTTTCCGACTTGGGCCTGCGCCCCGCCGGCAAGCGAGAGACACAAAGCCAAACCTATAAACAAATTCCTTATTTTCATAACGCTTGATTTTAATTTCCCGAGTAAAATTAATACAAATCCAACGCCATTGCGCTCATCCTTAACGTTATTTACCATTGCCCGAGGGGATTTATGAATACTTTCACAGAAAATCTTTACCTTCGCGACTGTTTTATGAATCCTTTGACACACGACATTATGACACTCTACGACATCGCCATCTGCGCCTACGGCCTCGCCATCCGGCTCGCCTCCCCCTTCAACAAAAAAGCCGCCCTGTGGGTAAAGGGACGGCGTTCCATCTGGAAACGCCTCGCCGCCGTCGAACGCGGGAACGGCCGCCTGGTGTGGTTCCACGCGGCCTCGCTCGGCGAGTTCGAGCAAGGCCGTCCGGTCATGGAACGCCTGCGGGAAATCGAACCCCACACCCGCATCCTGCTCACCTTCTTCTCCCCCTCCGGCTATGAAATCCGGAAGAACTACCCAGGGGCGGATTACATCTGCTACCTTCCCCTCGACACCGCGGCCAACGCCCGGCGCCTCCTCGACATTTTCCGTCCCGACGCCGCCGTGTTCGTCAAATACGAGTTCTGGTACCACTACCTCCGGGAACTTCACGCCCGCCAAATCCCCACCTACCTCATTTCCGCCATCTTCCGCCCCTCGCAGCCGTTCTTCAAACGCTGGGGAGGATTCCATCGCAAGATGCTGGGCTTCTTCACCCGCCTCTACGTCCAGGACGAGACCTCCCTGCGCCTGCTGGCCGGCATCGGCATCGACCGGGTGCAGCAGGCCGGGGACACGCGCTTCGACCGCGTGGCGCAAATCGCCAAGGCCGCCCGGGACATTCCCCCCGTGGAAAAATTCTGCCAAGGCCGCCCCGCCGTGGTGTGCGGCAGCACGTGGCCCGCCGACGAGGACATCATCACGGCTTACGTCAACGCCCACCCCGACACCAGGAAATGGATTATCGTCCCCCACGAGATAGGAGAAAACCATATCCGGGAAATCCTCGCCAAATGCCGCGTGCCCGCGGTCCGCTACACTGACCCGCAAGCCGACCTCCCAGCCGCCCGGGTGCTGGTCATCGACCGCGTCGGATTCCTCTCCTCCGTCTACCGCTACGGCGACATCGCCTACGTCGGCGGCGGATTCGGCAAGGGCATCCACAACACGCTGGAGGCCGCCGTGTACGGCACACCGGTCATCTTCGGCCCCCGCCACGAGAAATTCAAAGAGGCCCTCGACCTGCTCCATTGCGGAGGAGCGTTCACCATCAAAAACAAAGAGGAGTTTTCCTCCCTCGTCGACTCGTTGCTCGAGAATCCTACCATCGCCCACACAGCAGGCCAAAATGCGCTAGCCTACGTTCATCACCAATTAGGAGCCACGGAGGCCATTATCCGCCAACTGGTGGATTAGACGCGGCCACCCCTCCCTCAAGCACGGAAAAAGCCGGACGACCGCCCTGTCGTCCGGCTTTTTTCTCCGCCCTTCCGGGCCTGCTTCCTTGTCCGGTCAATACACCGCCTCCTCCGTGTCCTCCTCCGCGGGAATATCGTAAATCCATTCCTTCAGCGTCTCGATGATGACATCCCGCGTCATTCCCTCGAAACTGTTGATGCGCGTCAAGTGACACCCGTCGGCCTTCATATATTTCTCGCATTTCGTGTTGCCGCCCAATTCCGCGGCCGTGGCCGTCCACGGGTCTATGCCCCCGTATATGAACAATATCCGCGACGCGTCCGTCTGCAACCATTGCCCGATGGCCGCCAACTGCTCCGCGTTGAACCCCACGTTCTCATATCCCTTGGGCAGCGCGTACCGGAACGTGATTTGCTTCTTTATCTTCGGGAAATACTTCTTGAACGGCCTCACATTGTAGGCGTACATGCCCGTCTCCGTCAAAGCCGCGTAATAAAACGCCTGCAGATTCTCAATCGACTTGTCGCTGAAAAAATCCGGCGGAGACACCCTCACCAGATACTGGAACCACTCCTCTATCGTGTCCACCCCCTCTTCCGGCATGTCGTTTATGTCGTTGCCCCATTGCCAGAACGAGAAGGGGAACTCCAGAATCACCATCTTCAAAGCCATCTCCAGTCCTCCCGCGCGCTCGAAGGTGTACCCGTTTTTCTCGGCCAGGGCGTTGAACAAAGGCTGCAAATCGGCCAGCCGTTCAAAGCACCGCTTCTGGAAATCGAATATCTGCCATTTCTGCTCCATGCCGCCCTCTCCCAGCAAATCCTTGCTCTCCGGCGTGTTGCCCAGCTTGTCCAGGAACTTCTCCAGCCTCGGGTCTATGTATTCCAAATTGATGGGAGCCACATAGGGCACGCTCACCTCCACGTCCTCCGGGAAGAAATAACGGTGATACACCACCGTCTGCCCTCCCTTGCTGATGCCTGTGGAAATCCACCTCGTCCCCGGGTACACTTTCTCCCGCAGGGCCTGAATGATGCGGTGCTGGTCCGTGGCGGCGTTCTTCAGCGTCAGGCACTCCCACGGGGTCGCCCCCTCCGGCCTGCTGTCGTTGAAAAAACGGTGCTCCACCACCACCTGGTTCGTGTTAAAAAGCGCGGTCAGCTCTCCCGCCTGCTCGGAATGAATCCCATACCCCTCCAGTTCCGCCACCACGGGAGCCGCGAAATCCCGATGGCCCAGCAGCACCCGCTGGCGGAACGTCCCCCTCGACGCGTCGCCGTGCTCCACGGGCTGCTCGAACCAAAACTCGTAATACTCCGCAAATCCCTCCACGTTCATTTCCTTTATGCCGGAGACTTCCTTTATTTGCCTCAACCTTGTCAGCAACTCAGAATCAGCCCGTGACGACCCCACCGCCACGAACAATGCGATAAACAATGACAATAAATACCTCATAATATCAAACATAAATTTCCGCCCGCAAGTTACGAAAAATATCAATAACACCAACAATTCCCTATCTTCGCGGGCGGAAATGAACGGACAGAGATGAAGTGGTTAGCGACATACAGGGAACATTACCGGGAAACGGCCCGCGTGGGGGTGCCCATCGTGCTGGGCCAGTTGGGCGTGGTGGCCGTGGGCCTGGCCGACAACATCATGGTCGGCCGTTTCGCGACGGCCCACCTGGCGGCGGCCTCGTTCGTGAACAGCGTGTTCAACATCCCCATTTTCTTCGGCCTGGGCTTCTCCTACGGGCTCACCCCGCTGGTGGGCCAGTCCTTCGGGCGGGGCGACCGCCGGCGGGTGGGCGGCCTCCTGCGCAACAGCCTGCTGGCCAATCTCGCCGTCGGCCTCCTCCTTTCCGTCGCGATGGGCGTCGTCTACGCCAACCTCGAGCGGATGGGACAGCCGGAGGAACTGCTGCCGCTCATCCGCCCCTATTTCCTGCTGCAACTCTCCTCCCTGGTCTTCGTCATGCTTTTCAACGCCTTCAAGCAGTTCGCCGACGGCATCACGGACACCACCACCTCCATGTGGATTATGTTGTCGGCCAACGTGTTGAACATCATAGGCAACGCCATCCTCATCTACGGCCTCTGCGGGGCGCCCGCGCTCGGGGTGACGGGAGCCGGCATCTCCACCCTCGCGTCGCGCGTGTTCATGTTCGCCGCCTTCGCCTGCGTCTTTGTCCGCCGCCGGGCCTACCGCCCCTACCTCGACGGCTACCGCCGCGCGACTTACAACCTCAAGGACTTCGGCCTGCTCAACAAGATGGGGTGGCTCGTGGGCTTGCAGACAGGCCAGGAAACCGCCCTTTTCAGCCTCAGCGGAATCATGGTGGGATGGCTGGGCACCGCGGCGCTGGCCGCCCACCAGATCGTGGCCTCCATCTCCACGCTCGGCTACACCGTCTACTACGGCGTCGGCTCCGCCGTCTCCATCCGGGTGAGCAACTACTACGGGCGCGGCGACCTTCGGGGCGTGAGGCGGTCCACCATGGCGGGAGTCCACCTGCTCGCCCTCCTTGCCGTCGCCGTGTCGGCGTTTTTCTTTTTCTGCCGGGAAAGCATCGGCCACCTCTACACCTCGTCGCCGGAAGTGACGGCCATCGTCAGCGCGCTGATGGTCATTCTGGTGTTCTACCAGTTCGGCGACGCCCTGCAAATCATCTACGCCAACTCGCTCCGCGGCATGACCGACGTGACCTCCATGGCCGTCATCTCCTTCGTGGGCTACTTCCTCGTGGCCCTGCCGGCCTCCTACGCCTGCGGATTCACGCTCGGCTGGGGCATCGAGGGCATCTGGACGGGATATCCCGTCGGCCTGACCCTCACGGGAGCCATGCTCTGCTTCCGCTACTACTGGTTCTTGCGGCGGCGGGAACGGGCCCGCGCATAATCCTTACCGCAGTTTTTCGCGGATAAGGTCGTACATCTCCCGGCAAGGCGTGAAACGCACCGCCTGAATGCCCAACTCCTTGGCCGCGTCCACGTTGGCCTGCAGGTCATCGATGAACAGGCACTCCTCCGCCCGCAGGTGAAAGCGGTTCAGCAGCAGCTCGTATATTTCCCGATTGGGCTTCACCATGCGCTCCAACGCCGAAATGATTTGCCCGTCGAAATAGCGGAACACCTCCCGCGTCTTCAGATAATCGTAAAACTCCACCGACATGTTCGACAGGCAATACAACTTGAATCCCCGCGCCGACAACTCCCGTATCAACTCCTCCGTCTCCTCCATCGGGCTCAAGGAATGCAATATGTGCATGACAAACGCCTCGCAACTCTCCTCCGGACATCCAATCTCGGCCGCCGTCCGCCGCACAAGTTCCGCCTGCGACATCACACCCCGGTCGAAATCCCGCCAATAGCCCGAAAAGAAACCATTCTCGCGGACATACTCCACAATGGCGCGGTCTCCCTCGAACGAGCGCAACACGTTCATCGGCTCCCATTTCACGACCACGCCCCCTAAATCAAAAATCACATTCTTTATCTCACTCATACGTCTTTCTTAAAAATAACAGCCGGCAACCGGCATTTCCTCCGCGAAGATAACGAAAAAGCTCCCCCGTACCACATCTTTCCCCCTTGAATTCAAGAACAGCTCAACACTCCGTCCTTCAACCACATACGCCGGAGCGTCGCCGGCCACTGCGCTCCGGCCTGTGAAATTATTTTCAAAAAAAAGGCGGAAATGTTTGGAGCGTGAAAGAAAAGCGTTACCTTTGCAGCCGTCTTCAAGAGCCCAGGTGGCGGAATTGGTAGACGCGCTGGACTCAAAATCCAGTGTCCCTTAAAGACGTGCGGGTTCGATTCCCGCCCTGGGTACCCAAGCGGAAAAAGAGATTCTTTTTCCGCTCTTTTGTTATCGAAACAAACCCTCCGGCCGCGCCCCCGGGCAACGCCGGACACAACACATAGCGCACAAATGGAAAAGAAAAACATACGCGGCTGCACCTTGCGGCAAATAACGGACGAACTCACGGCCCACGGGGAAAAGGCCTTCCGGGCCAAACAGATATGGCAATGGCTGTGGCAAAAGGGAGCCACGAGCTTCGACGAGATGACCAACCTCTCGGTGGCCACCCGCCAATCGCTCGCCGGCCTCTTCTCCCTGCCCGCCGGGACTCCCGTCCACCGGCAGGAAAGCGGCGACGGCACCGTCAAATTGGGCATGGCCCTCCCGGACGGGGCCCTCGTCGAATGCGTGCTCATCCCCGGGCGCGACAAGGCCACGGCCTGCGTCTCCTCGCAGGCGGGATGCAAACTGCGCTGCTCTTTCTGCGCCACGGGCGGACTGGGCTTCACCCGCGACCTGCGCCCCGAGGAAATCTTCGACCAGGTGGTCGCCGTCAGGCGGCTGGCCGGGGAGCGGGGCGAGCCCCTCACGAACATCGTCCTCATGGGCATGGGCGAGCCCCTCCTGAACTACGACAACGTCCTCGCCGCCATCGACCGCATCACCGCCGACGACGGCCTGGCCATGTCGCCCTACCGCGTCACGCTCTCCACGGCGGGCATCCCCGAGGGCATACGCCGCCTCGCCGACGACGGCGCGCGCTTCAACCTCGCCGTCTCGCTCCACTCGGCCGTCAACACCACGCGCGACCGGCTCATGCCCGTCAACAGGGCCTATCCCCTCCCCGTCCTCGCCGAGGCGGTCAAATACTTCGTCGAACGCACGGGCACCCGCCCCACCTTCGAGTACCTGCTGCTGCGCGGCGTGAACGACTCCCTCGACGACGCCAAGGCGCTCGCCCTCTACTGCCGCCAGTTTCCCGTGAAAATCAACATCATCGAATACAACGAGGTGGAAGGCTCCCCCTACCGCCGCAGCCCCGAGGCCAGCCGCGACGCCTTCGTCCGCTTCCTCGAGGGCAAAAACATGGTGGTCAACGTGCGGCGCAGCAAAGGCCGTGACATCGACGCCGCCTGCGGCCAACTCGCCAACAAACACAAACGCCCATGACCACCGCCCTACTCGCCGCCATACTCCTGCTGCTCGTCGCAACGGTTGCCCTCCTCCTCGCCCGCCGGGGAGAAGCCGCCCGCCTGCGCGACGACATCGCCCGCCTCGAGCAAACCCTGCGCGAGGAAAACCGCCACACCCGCGACGCCGACGAGCAACGCTCCCGCCGCGACCGCGAGGAACTGGCCGCCTCCCTTGCCGCTTTCCGGCAGGAGCACCAACAAGCCCTGCGGGACATCTCCTCCCAGGTGCGGCAGGCCATCGGCGACTTCCGCTCCACCTTCGCCGAGCACATGGCCGCCGCCGACCGCCGCCAGCAGGAATCCCTGCGCTCCACCGAGAAACGGCTCGACGAGATGCGGGCCACCGTGGACGAGAAACTGCAACGCACCCTCAACGAGCGCATAGGCCAGTCCTTCCTCCTCGTGGGCCGCCAATTGGAAAACGTGCAGAAAGGACTGGGCGAGATGCAGACCCTCGCGCAGGACGTCGGCAGCCTGAAGCGGGTGCTCGGCAACGTGAAAATCCGCGGCACCCTGGGCGAGGTGCAGCTCGCCATGCTGCTCGACCAGCTCCTTGCGCCCGACCAGTACGAGGCCAACGCGCATCCCCGCCCCGGCAGCGACGCCGTCGTCGAGTTCGCCATCAAGCTCCCCGGCAAGGACGACGCCTCCGGCCCCGTCTACCTCCCCGTCGACTCCAAATTCCCCAAGGACGTGTACGAGCGGCTCCTCGACGCTTACGACAGCGCCGACCCCGCCCGCGTGGAGGCCGCCTCCCGCGCGCTGGAGCAAACCGTCCGGGGCATGGCCCGCGACATCCGCGACAAATACCTCGCCCCGCCCCACACCACCGACTTCGGCATCATGTTCCTCCCCTTCGAGGGCATATACGGGGAAGTGACCCGCCGCGCCGCCCTCCTCGAGCAATTGCAACGCGAGTACCGCGTCGTCGTCACCGGCCCCACCACCCTCGCCGCCCTGCTGAACAGCCTCCAAATGGGCTTCCGCACCCTCGCCCTCCAGCGGCGGGGAAGCGAGGTCTGGCGGGTGCTCGGCGAGGTCAAGACCGAATTCGCCAAATTCGCCACCCTCCTCGAGAAAGCCCAAAAGAACCTCCAGACCGCCGGCAACCAATTGGAAGAGGTCATGGGCAAACGCACCCGCGCCATCCAGCGCCGCCTCCGCGACGTGGAAGCCGTCGCCCCCGGCGAGACGCCCTCCCTCCCCTCCTCCACGCCCCCTTCCGCCGACGACCCGCTTTAAACGCTTTCAGAAAACAATCTGACAAAAAATGAAGAACCAAATTACAAAACAGGAGCCTCAAAAGCGGAAGCCTCAAAAAAATCAACTAACTTTATGACAAATATCCATGTCAAACCACAATTCAAGACTATGTTGACCGTATCTTTCCAAGAATTCGAAGCGCACCCCCAGCAACACCTCGACCAAGTGGACCTGGGAGTGGATATTCTTCTCCGTCGAAACGAACACTAGAGTTATCGGCTTTCCCCGGCCAACACGCCCCTCGACGGCATCGCCGACACATACATCCTGTCCCCCGACGATGACCTCGAAAGGGCCATATCCGCTGAAAAACTGCTCACCCAAGCAAAAGCGGATCTCCATGCCATCTTTCAACAAAAGCACAAATGACCGCCCTATTCCTCCCGGAAGTCCGGCAACACTTGCGGGATTTTTTCAATATTTACCGACAAGGAGACGACCTCATTTCCCTCGTCCGCCACATTGACAACAACCACCGCGTCGCCCATTATTTGTAACACATCACAAATCAGACCATACAACCACAAGAACCACACTTTTCAATGGAATTTCCCGCTCCGGAATGACACTTTTCAATAAAAAGGCGCAAACGGGGGCGGCATTTTCCCCGCCGCGGACCTCGTTTTCCGCCCCGCCGGGACGCCGGCGCGCCTTTTCGCGACGAAACGCGCCTCCCGCCTCTCTCAAACGCCCGGAAATTTTCGGGGAAAATCCGTGAGGCGCGCAAGCCAATCCACTGCCCGTCAACGCCATCGCCAACACCCGCGCCCTACCCCTTTTAATCCTTTCCAAACGTTAAACTTCCTTTCGACACCCCCGCCGTCCTTGCGCGGCGGGAGCGGGCGGCTTTTTTCCGCCGCCGGGACAAGGGGGGGTATGCAAAAAAGCCCGGAGGAGCGGCCTACCTTTGTCATGTTCATGAACGACAAACCAAAACGTAAAACTAGAGACTATGAAAATTGTATCAAACGTAATGAAAGAAGTGGGAGGAGTCATCGAGACGCTCTCCCTCTCCGCCCGGGAGAAACAGCAGCTGCAATGCCGCATCACGGAAGTGCTCCTCCGCTGGGAAACCGAGAGTCAGGGCCGCCAGGAGCGGGTGCTTTCCGCCGAAGCGGGCGGCAACTGGCTGCAACGCTCGTGGCGGCCGCTGGTGATGCTCGTTTTCGCCGCCGTGGTGCTCGTCGGCTCCTTCGTTCCCCTGCCCATGCTCGACGACGGGTCGCGCTTCTGGGACCTGCTCGAGATCGGCCTCGGCGGCTACATCCTCGGCCGGGGCGTGGAGGCCATCCCCGCCATCATCGGCAAACGCCGCAAGTGAACCCCATCGTGTAACCTTCAAAAACAAACGACTATGCAAATCATCTCACACCTTCTGGTCAGCCCCAACGTCACGCGGGTCGCCTGTCCCAAGAACAGCACGCCGCTCGAGCGCCCCGAAGTCATCGTCATGCACTACACCGCGGGCGGCGACGGCCGCGACTCCGCCCTCTACCTGGCCGACAAGGCCACCCGGGCCTCCGCCCACGTCGTCATCGCCCGCGACGGGCAAGTGTTCCAGCTCGTGCCCTTCAACGTCCGGGCGTGGCACGCCGGAGCGGGAAGCCTCGACGGGCGGACGAACGTCAACGCCTTCTCCATCGGCGTCGAACTGGCCAACTCGGGAAGGCTCGTCCGCCGCGACGACCGCTGGTTCGCCTGGTACGGCCAGGAAATCCCCCGCGCCGAGGTCCACACCGCGCGGGGAGCGGACGGCGTCACCTACTGGCACGCCTACACGCCGCTCCAGCTCCGCGTGGCCGCCCGCGTCTGCCGCCTGCTGTGCGAGCGCTACGGCATCCGCCGCCTCGTCGGCCACTCGGACATCACCTCCCGCAAACAGGACCCCGGCCCCGCTTTCCCGTGGGAGGCTTTCCGCCGCGCGGCCCTCGTCGAGGACGACGGGCCGGTAGTCCCCGCCGACGCTCCCGTCATGGGTTTCTGAAACCTTAAACCCGACCGATTATGAACCCGAAAAACCGCCATTATGGAAAAAAGGAAAAACCCCGCCCGCCCCAGACCACCGCCGCGTCAACGCCGGGGCCGCGCCCCCACAATAGCGAATGAATAGCGAACGAATAGCGTTTCAGCAGTGTTCGTAAACGCTATCCAATTACTACCGCTTCAGCAAAACCACAGTGGATTATGGGCGCAAATCCGGCGCAAGAAGAAGCCATCCCTCTCCCAACATCCCGACAGATCCGGCGGACATAATCCGCAAAAGCGAGAAAAGGGAGATTCGGGAAAAAAGAAAAACGACAACCCAATAAAAGAATGAACAATGAAACAGAAACAATTAACACCGGACAAAGCCGTGTTGACGGGCAAATGCGACAACCTCGTGTTCTACACCCGAAAAGGACGCGTCTACGCAAAAAAACTCGGAGACAGCGGCCATTCCCGCCCGAGAAGCGACGCGGTCTGGACAATCTCGCAGGCGAGGGTGCGCTACCTCGTGTCGCTCTACCAGGCGCTGGAGGGGACGAGGGCGAGGGAGTCGTGGCGTACCGCGCCGAAACGGCCGGGGCAGACGGGCTACAACGCCTTCGTCAGCCGCAACTACGCCGCCTTCGACGCGGAAGAGGCCGTGGCGGACCACGCCCGGCTCGCGTTGGCGGAGGGGGAGCTGCGCCACCCGCTCGGCCTGCGGGCGACGGCCAAGGAGGGCGGGGAACTCCTCCTCGAGTGGGACACCGGCGACGACCGGCTGATGGGGGCGAGGGACGACCGCCCGCGGCTCATCCTCATGCCGGACGACGGCTCCTACGGCATCATCGCCCGGGAGACGCTCGACGCCCGGCGCAGGGACGGGCGGGCCGCCGTGACGCTCGCGCCGGAGGAAGGGCGTCCCCCGTTCGCCTACCTGTTCTGGGAGTCGGCGGACGGACGGCGGTTCTCGCCCTCCCTCTTCCTGCCCGCGGCGTGGCCGAAGGAAAACGGACTTTAATGACAAACAAACCTTTATTCATTCACTTTTAAAACTTTACAATTATGGCAACTTACGATTCAGTTTTAGTGGGAATTGGCAATCAATCGGTGGACAACGTGACGATGTACTCCAGCCGGGGACAGCGTCTGATGCGGCGCAAGGCGTCGAAAGTGACCAACCCGCGGACCGACAAGCAGCGGCGGCAACGGGCGAGGCTGGCGTTGCTGGGTTCGCTGGCCCCGGGCTTCGCGGACGTGTACGCCGTGGGCTTTCCCGGCCCCGCCAAGGGCGAGACGGCGTGCAACGAGTTCGTGTCGGCGAACATGGATGCCGTCACCGTCGACGACAGTTACGCGGCGACGCTGAACTACGAGCGGCTGGCCTGCTCGAAGGACATGAAGCGGAAACGCCCGAGCGTGATCGTCGATTTCGCCACGGACGCGTACACGTTCACGCAACCCGCCCAAAGCGATTTCTACGGAGGGGCGAAACCGACGGACCTGGTGTACGGGGTGCTGTTCGAGAAGACGCTCGGCGAGAGCGCGCTCGTGCCGCTGAAGCCCCGTGGCGAGGGCGGCATGACCTCGTTCAACCTTCCCGACGACTGGGACAGCGCGCAGGTTGAGGTCTACGCCTTCGCCACCAGCGCGGACGGCAAGCGCACCAGCGCCACGTTGCACCTTGCCGTCGGCACGGGGGATTAACCGTCCGCGCGCGCCACTGCCGGGACCGCCTCAAAGGCGGCCCCGCCTTTTCGGAGGGAATCCCGCTTGGGGTTCCCTCCCTTGTTCTTATGAATCCGTGCGGGGAGAGCATTTTAAAGGGGAGGGAGTTTCCTGATAGTTGGGAGTGTGGATAGGTGTTTTTGGACGAATTTTTTGTTTTATTTGTTTTGTTATGTGAAATGTTTTTCATAACTTTCTCCCGCTGTTCACGAAGAAGTATATGATGGTTGTGGTGGGCGGACGGTGGGATTGATCTTTGCGTCTCGCCGCTCGGGGAGCGGGGAGGATGCGCAGCAGGTAAGTTGTAATGTTCTAATTTTTATGTTATGAAAAAATTATTTGTGTTTTGGGCATTCGTCGGGATGCTAACGTTTTCTTGCAATCAAAAGGATGGTTATGAGGAAAAACAGGTGGAAGAGACAGTTGACATGGAGCAAAAGGTTCGGGATTTCTTCGCGATAGACGAAGCGTTTTATCAGTCGTTGCTGGAAGACCCGGATTTTGTCAAGTTGTGCGATGTGTACAAGGAGCAATCGAGTTTATCGTTAGAGGATTTGGACGCAGGGTTGAGCCGGGAAGACGAGATATTCGACATGATTGATTCGCTAAGCGTAAAATATGAGCGAGACAACATCTTTGCTTATGTGATGCATTATGAGGAGCAGGAGGTGTCGTCGCGGAGTGCAAATGGAATGCCAGACTATTATGTGTGGGAGACTGTAAACGTTACCCAGCATTATTGGGGACGGTGTTACTTAAATAGTCCAACAGGAGTGTGTGATATTGTTAGAAATTGGCAGGATGCATGGACGTGGTGTGCTCGTATAGAAATTCAAGCAAATCAACGCTTGGGAAATCAGCTTGATTTGAACGCTTATCGAAATGCATTAAAAACGTACTTGGCTTCCCATAAGCCAAATTTTTATTATGGAATATTTTATGATAGATATAGAAGGTATTATAATCCTTTGTTGGCAGGTGGTTATGACGAAGTAATAAATATGCCGCTTTCTGCGTTCGTGTTTGATATACAAACATATGCATTTTGTAGTGACTCAAGGATATGTGAATTTGTTATTTTCTTGCGAAAACAATTTGAGCAATTTCATTACTCTGGTTTGTGGAAGTCCTATGGAGGTGGAGGAGGAACGACGGGGAATAATCCTGCGATTGGAGCACCGGGAAGTGTGATAAATATGGGAAATGTGGTAGAAGATCCTTATATAGGTTGTATTTTGCGTAATGTGTTGAATAATAAAAGGGTATCGGACATTCTTAAAAATTTTATGGGAGAACACTCGATTGCGCATTTGAAATGGGACTTGTCTAATAGCAAATTTGATACTCTTGAGACGGGAAGATTTGAGCCTAATATGGATAAGTTTTGGTTTACCATAAAATTGAACGAAGAGTGGCTTTCAAAGTTGCCTGTATTATTGGTCGCTCAAACGATGATTCATGAAGCTATTCATGCAGATTTATTTATGAAGATGTATATGTTTCGGGAAAGTATGCCAAAAGAAACAATGTCGAAAGAGGAGATTAGAGATTTGGATCATGCATTGTCCGTACAAGATTTCCCTACATTGTATGAGTTTTATAATCAATACTATTCTGCCGGAGATGTGGCCGGGGTCCATCACCAATATATGGCAAGTTATATGGTGAGTGAAATTGCGGGAATATTGCAGGAGATTTTTCCGGGACAAGTGTATATGGTTTATGAGGCAATAGCTTGGCAAGGATTAAAAAAGTGGGAAGTGTTGAATATTGAGACGAATAAATATGAACCTCAGAACACTACCGCTTGGGATGAGTTACCAAGCGAACGCAAAGATGCACTAAACGACTGCTATAGGTCTTATTGGAAAAATCCTAATAGTTATAAATTGGAGGGGTGTTTATGAAAAAGAGATTATTCTTTGTACTGACAGTTTTGCTTGTGGGAGTGTGTGAGGGATGGGGGCAAAACAGCCATAAGGAGTTTTTTGAGCGTAGGGCGAGGTTGAAGGAAGCGTGTCGTACCACGCCGGACACGTTGAAGCGTCAATGCGGGGACACGCTATATTTGCTGTATGACTTGACGGATACTTTACAGCGGAAATACAAGGAAGAGGCGGTTTGGTGGGTTCATGCCGAGAAGAAGTACAAACAAGGGTGGCCTTGTTGTTTGTGTTTCGTCTTTGTGGGACCAGCAAGGAAATTAACGAAAGATGAGTTGCAGCAAATCGATTGGGTTACTTGTGAGGAATTGGAAGATTTTCATGATAGGGAGTACGAGCGATTTGAGCGATTGTACGAACAGACGCAAGATCGAGCATACGAGCCTGTGTTTTGGAAATTCCTTAGATTTGATTATTATTTTGATAAAGTATATCTGATTATTCCGACGAAGGAGGGGTGTTGTTTATTACAAGAGGTTAAATACACTTCTCCGGGAATTGTGTGAAGAAGGGGAGGAAAAAGTCGGGATGGTTTTGTGTTTTCATAAATCCATGCTTGCAGGCCGCCTATCGAAATTGTAGTCATGCGAGGGGTGGCCCGACAAGCAAGGACGGAATTATTTGTTGCGCAGCATGTGTTTGATGGTTTTCTCCACCCGGGCGAGTTGGCCGCGGTAGACGACTTTACCGGTGGAGGAAATGACGAGGATGACGGGCACGCCGCTTTGATGTCTTTTGCCATAGGGGGCGGGTTTTGTTTTGGTGATATGAATTAAAACGGTGTTTTTCTTTTCTTCGGTGGGTGTTTAATTTTGTGGGGTCATCCAACGATAGCCGAATAAACGAGGCATGCCACGTAGGCAATCCCAAAGGTGATTAGGTTGTAGCGCACCATTTTCCAGCCCGGCTCGAAGTAGTGCCACGGAGCCACAAAAAATCCTTGGACAATGGCAACGATTAATACGGCGATGAGGTATGTCCCTGTCTTGGGCGGGAACAAATAATATAACACGGCCAACAAAATCCACATTGTGATGAGGAATATGCGGAATCCGGTGCGTTTTATGCTTATCTGGCTGTCCATATTTTAGTTTATTAGATGTTTATACTCGTTATTGTTGGTTTTGCCATACGTTTTGTTTTAAGTTCCGGTTCTTTGCAAAGATAGGGATAATTTTTGACAGTTGGGAGGGGAGAGGGGTGTTTTTCTGAGAGATGTTGGAGGTGTTGGTTGGCGGCCTTTGTTTGTGCGGGTACTTGTGGGAGGATGAAAGGCACTGGGATAGAGGATAAATCGTGAAATGGGGTGATGTTTTGCGAATGAAATCGCAAAATTACATGTAAAAATGCGATTTGACTCGCAAAAGGAAGGTTGATTTTGGCGGTTGCAACCGCTAAATGTAGGTTGAATTTTTCGGTTGTAACCACTAAAAATATATAACATTTTTCGGTTGTAACCGAAAAATTACATGTAAATTTTCGGTTTGAATGGAGAAAAGCCGTATCTTTGCCAAAAATACGACTATGATACATCGAGCTATAGTACCATCCATCCTTTCTTCGTTCGGGCGGAAGAAAGTGGTCGTCCTGCTGGGGGCGAGGCAAGTGGGGAAAACGACCCTGCTGGACGAATTGCGGCAACGAGGAAGCCATGTGTTGCGTCTGAATTGCGACAACATGGACGAGGCCATTCAAATCGAGAAACGGAGCAGCACAGAATTGCGGAATCTTTTGTCACCCTATGACATGGTGTTTATCGACGAGGCGCAACGCGTCAAAGATATCGGCTTGACTTTAAAAATGATCGGCGATTTGAAATTGGACACGCAAGTTATCGCCACCGGTTCATCGTCGCTCAACTTGGCGGACGAAATCAACGAGCCCGCCACGGGACGGCTGACGGAATTCAAACTGTATCCCCTGTCGTTAGGGGAGCTGGCCGCCGACAGGTCCGAGTTGGAGGAGCGGCGGATGTTGCCGCAACGCATGGTGTACGGGTTGTATCCGGAAGTGGTGACAGACTTCGGGTTTGCCAAGCGGACGTTAACCGACCTGACGAACAATTATTTGTACAAAGATCTGTTCATGTACAAGGGCATTAAGAAACCGGCGGTGTTGCAGAAACTGACGCGGGCGTTGGCCCTGCAATTAGGCTGCGAGGTCAGCTACAACGAATTGTCCAACTTGTTGGGGGTTGACAAGGAGACGGTGGAGAACTATATTTATTTGCTGGAGCAGTGCTTTGTGGTGTTTCAATTGGATTCGTTCAGCCGCAATGCCCGCAACGAAATCAAGAAGGGGAAGAAGATTTATTTTTACGACAACGGGGTCCGGAATGCGCTTCTTGCGAATTTCGCTCCGCTGGAGTTGCGGACGGACGCAGGGGCGTTGTGGGAGAATCTGATGGTGAGCGAGCGGATGAAGCGGAACGCCTACCGGCAGAGCTACGCCATCACGCATTTCTGGCGGACGCGGACGCAGAGCGAAATCGACCTCGTGGAGGAGGAGGACGGGCAGTTGCGGACGTTCGAGTTCAAATGGAGGCCGACGCGGCAGTGCCGCCAACCGCGGGCGTTCGCGGAGGCGTATCCCGGCTCGACGTTCGAGGTGGTGACGCCGGACAATTTCTGGGACTTCGTGCGGTAGGGACGACAGCGGGGCGGAAAACTCCGGAAGGGATGTATATTTGCGGGGAATAAAGGGTTTTGTGAGTGGACAAGGAGGAGGCTATAAAAATTGCGCAGGAGTATAAGGCGTTGGTGGAGAAGAACATGCCGCTGAAGGCGTTATGTCTGTATGGTTCTTACAGCAAGGGAAATCAGCGGGAATACAGCGATATCGACATTGCGGTGATTGTGGAACGGCTGGCGGAGGATTATTTTGCGGACACGCCGTTGCCGTGGCGATTAAGGCGGAAGGTGAATAATTTAAGGGAGCCGATTCTGCTGACGGAAGATATGGAAAATCCTTTATACCGGGATATTCGGAAGACGGGGATTTTGATTTGAGTTTTTGGCGATTGGCGGGTGGGGAGGAAATAGAGGCGGCAAAGGTATTTTTAACTGAGAATGGTGTAGAGAAAGACGGAGGGGGTTCGCAAGGCTTTTTGAGTTGAGGAGTCACGGGGGAAGCCGTGGTGCGGGTTTGGAAAGCCTTGCGAACTTTATATGGATTTGCGGGAACGGAGGTGGAGCAGGGGTTAGCGGAGGGAGCCGGAGCGGAGGCGGCGGTATTGGGCGAGGAGGGACTCGATGGGGCGGGCGGGGTTGACGCGGGCGAGGGCCTTGGAGAGTGTGTCGGAGAGGTTGTCGGGAAGGGGGAGGTGGAAGAGGGCGAGGAGGTGGCGGTAGCAGTCGTTGGGGTGGGCGTGCGGGGCCGTTGGGACGATTTTGCCGCAGAGGAGGAAGGCGTGGAGGAACTGGAGCAGCTCGGCGTGCGGACCGGCGTAGCGGAAAGGGAAGGCGTCGCCGGGGTCGTCCCTCCCGAGTAGGGAGAGGACGAGGGAGAGTGATTCCCATTGGGCGGCGACGAAGGGGGCGAGCGCCCGGCGGAGGGGCGCGGCGTGGACCGCCGTCTTTTTTCCCCCTCTCCTCGACGGCGATGGCGGGCCGGGAGGGTTGTCCGTCCGCGTCGAAGCGGAAGAGGGGTTTCAAGGCCCGCAGTTGCAGGCGGACGGAGCGGAGGAGGGCGGGGTGCTCCCTGCCGGGCTCGAGGAGTGGCCGCAGGTGGGCGGCGAGGTCGATTTGCAGGTCGAGCAGCCGCTGGCGGAAGGCGTGGATGTCCTCGCAGCCGTTCACGGTGAAGGCGAGGGGGTTGCGCGCCGTGACGCGCACGAGGGTGTTCTGCGTGAATTGCAGGTAGTCCCTGAGTGGTTTTTGTTCCATGATGATTTGATTTTGAGTGTGAATAAAAAAGGAAGGGGAAGAACGTCATGCTCTTCTCCTTCCGGTTAATAATGCGTTTACAGTTTTTTCGTAGGCAGTAATAGAAGAATATGCCCCGGGCGGGGGTCGTTGCCCCGTCGGGGCGTTGTCGCGGTGGCGGTCAGGTTTTCGTCATGGGTCGCGGTGTTTGGGGTTCGTGTCCTGGGGCGACGGCTACCAGAAGCGGATGTCGCCGGAGGGGGTTATCGTGAAGGGGCGCTCCTCGACGCCGCGGGTGTGGTTGTGGAGCCAGTAGAGTGCACCGGCGGGGAGGTTGTCGTAGTCGAGGAAGTAGTCGATGGCGACGCGTCGGCCGAGGCTCCGCCAGCCGTCGAGGTCGTGGTAGAACAGCTCGTACTCGTCGCCGGGATAGACGCCGTTGCCGTCGCCGCGGGCCAGGAGCACGATGCGGGAGACGGCGACGGGGCGGCCGAAGTCGACGAGGATTCTTCCCTTGTGGGGAAAGGTGCAGTAGGTAAGCGGATCACCGTCGAAGCCTTGGGCGTACAAGGGATTGATTTTACTCTCGACAGGCTTGCCTTCCGGGTCGAAGAATACAATTTCCGAAAAATTGGGACTCATGGGAAGGTAAGAGAGGCTTAGCTCGCAATAACGGGTTCGGGCTTGCGTCGGATTTTCCCAGCAGCCATAATATCGTTGGTGGGTGTCGACACGGCGCAAGGCTACAGAGTCCCGGGCACACGTGTCGGACATCAGTGAAAGGGAAAGCGCGTCGAAAATCCTTGAATAACGGCTCACTTGAAGGGTCGTGGGATATTTTCGGTGGAGACGGACGGAGAGGCGGGAGAGGGTGTCGGGGACGAGATACCGCACGCTTCCCTCCGCATCGATGACAAAGGGATAGGGGAGGTGGTGTTGGCGGCGGCCTTGGTAGGCGACAGGGAGATAGAGGGCGTTGCGTCCCACGTTCTTGAAGCGGGCTTCCCGCTTGTCGGCATCGCCAATGCAGGCGGGCAGCCATTTCCGTTTGTTGAACACGCAGAGGTAGGCGTGGGGATTGGCCACAGTCCTGTTTCCGACAGGTTTGACGACAGGGTTGGCAACGGGGATATACATGTCCGTGACATCCTTTAAGAAGGGGTCGAGGAAAAGCGGGGGAATATATTCCCCTTTCCGAGGGACGGGCACCGGTTGACGGGAGTAGGTGTAACGGAAAATCTTGGGTGCTTTGCGGTAGTATTCCATTTGCATCTCGTCGTTGCCGACGACGGAGTACCAATGGTGTTCGCCGTCGCGATTGGCGTAAGACGGCACATAATCGAGAGCCGCCGGAATGCCGATAGAGCGCAGCCGGAACACGTCACGCCGGGCTTGATCGGCGCATTTGCTCCGGACGGGGCCGATGCCGAGCACCCGTGACACGTCCGTGTCGCGGAGCAGTTCCTGCCCTCGGGGGAAGCGAATCACCTCGGATAGCGTGAGCGAGTATTTTACCGCATCGGTGGCGGCTATTTCTTGTAGATTCTCTGGGGCGGCCACGAGGGAGTCGCGCCACAGCTGCAGCCGCTCGTGCTCCGTGCGATAAGGCAAAAGATAATCGAGGAACGTGTCGAAGGGGACGACTTCCAGCCACGGATAATCCCGGAACATGCGGAAGGAGGCGTCGATGTGGCGGATGAGGAAATCGGCGGTGACGTGGTGGACGTCCTCTTCCCTTTCGGGCAGGTGGTCGAGGCGGTAGATTTGTTCCAGCACGATGTCGATGGTGCGGCGGGAGAGGTAGCAGACGGAGGTGTCGGCGTAGACCCGGTCACGGATTTCCTCCACGGCGGGGACGGCGAGGGTATAGTGGCCGGGCATGTTCTCGATGAGGAAGCGTGCGGCCCGCAATTGCAGGGAGTCGGCGGGATCTTGGGCGTAGTGGCGCAGCACCTTCTCCAGCTCGGGACGGTTGTCATCGGCGAGGCGGAGGGCCTGTTCGAGCCGGTCGTCGGCAGAGGAACAGGAGAGAAAAAACAGCGCAATAAAAATAGTAACAAGTCTTTGCATGGTCAATTATTTTTAGTCAATACTTGATTCTCGTATTGATTGATGAATGCTTTTGCCTCGTGGCGGGCTTTCAGCACCCGGTTGTTCGTGATGCGGACGGGCATTCGCAGAATCGTCCGGGCGAGGCGCAGGCATCGCAGGGAGTCGGCACGTTGGCGGGCGACGAGGAAAAGTCCGTATGTTGGGGTAATATGGTTCGGGGTCATCCTTCGGGCCGTCTCGAAATGGGCGGCGGCGGAATCGAGCCGGTGGCTGTCAAGGTATAGCATTCCGATATCCCCGTGTAAAGAGGAAGAAGGGGCGATGTCCGCCAAACGCAGCTTGACACGGAGAGCCTCGGGGAGACGGTTTGCGTCGATGAGTTGTTCGCTCAGCATGTAGAGGAAGTATTTGTCACGGGAAACGGGTACGGCATCCGTCAGCAAAGGCGCAATGTTCCCCTGTCGATAGCTGCCGACATGCAGATTTTGGTAGGCGGAATGGTATTCCGTGTATGTCTCCACCGACAGCCATGCCCCTACCGCCAAAATTCCCAAGGCGGACACCCGGACCAAGCGGGACAAGGTACACTCCCACACCGTCCGCAGCCCAGCGGCAAGGCAGCCCAAGAAAAGGGGGAAGCACATTTTTAGCGCAAACACCGAAGCGGGGTAGGAGAAGAAGGCGAAGACACACCATGCCGCAAGTCCCTGCCGGGCAAATCCGGCGGAGTCGTCACCGGAACAGCGGAACGCACTTCCAACAAGTAATAGGAATAGGACACCTCCGGCAATTCCTTGTTCGCAAAGGAGACGGAGCCAGTCGTTGAATGCGAGAATGTTGTTGTCGGCAGCCAGCGAATAAGACGTGTCGGGGTGACGGTCGAGGAATTCCGCTTGGCAGGGCATGTAATTGGCGGCAAAGCCGCCGGAGCCGTGGCCGAAAAGAGGACGTTCCTCCACCATGCCGAAAGAGGATTGCCACGCAAGCAAACGGGCGTCGGCGGAAGGCTTTTTGTAGAGATACAGAAGTGCGACGACAACGACCAGCACAGCGACGGCGGCCAGTTGCCACCCTCGCTTTTTACCGAGGAGAAAACCGTACCCGCAAGGAAGCAAGAACGCCAGCCACGCCGCACGGGAATCGGACAACACGAGGGCGGGCAAGATGAGGAGCAAAGCAAGGGGCAATCCCAATGCTTTCCCATGAAAAGCGAAGTTTTGCCGTTTCCATGCCGAAAGGGCGCAAACAGCCGCAATGGCAAGGTAGCCGCCATAAGGACCGGGGTTGGAGAAAGAGCCGGTGACGGGGAAAAGCCCATTTCCGGAAGGGACGAGCTTGCCCCATTGGAGCAACCCCAGCACAGCTTGAATAACCCCGCCAGCCACGACGAACAGGGGCAGGCGGGAACGTTCCTCCGCAGGAAGATTCCGGCAGAGGAGATAAACAATCACCAAGCCTATCCACTCGATTCGGGAGACGGATTCCATAAAGGAGGACGGGGCGACAATCTCACGGGAAACGGCATAAAACAGATAGAGGGCAATCCAAAGGTCTGTCCAGTTAAGCCTTAACCGCAACGGACGGCCAAGCGCACCCGCAAAGGAAGCGGCGGCAAGCAGAAGGCAGGCTGCCACCACCAAGAAAACGGGAAGAGCGTCGTTCATGTTGCGGGGGATGCCGTGCGCCAAGGGTGCCAAGGCGAAAAGCGTCCCCAAAGTATATGTGAGTATTCGACGATAAAAAATTTGTTTATACATTATTTGTTGGTTTGCGGCATCTGATAATGGGTTTTGTCCTATACATACACCGATTAAGGAGGGGAAATATCGAAACGAGATTCTTTACACTCTATCTGTTTCGATTTCCCCTCTGTAATTATTTCCTATATAGTCGTCCCTTAAAAACATTTTATTTACTGTTATTCAGTTATTTAATCAATAAAAGTCTTTGATAATTCTGCAAG